>JAPPOR010000607.1 GCA_028817905.1 Myxococcales bacterium | reverse complement strand
AGTTTGAGGAACTCACCATCCTCTGTTGGCGTTGTATCAAGGATTCTAGAGGCCGGCCGAAACTGGGTGTTTCGGCGGGATGGGTGATTTGGGGATGGATGCGGGGTAGCATTCCTAGGTGGCCCACCTGGATGGTGTCCCAGCGCTGAAGTCGCTGTTCGAGCTCCACGGGCCGGGGGTGCACCGACGTGCAGTGTCGGTCGTCGGCGACCCCGCGCTCGCCCGAGAAGTGCTCCAGCGCACGTTTATTCGTGTGATCTGGGAGCGCGCGTCTCTGCCACGGGACGATCTCACCCGCTGGCTGTACCCGCAGACCACGGCGCTGTCGTTGGAAGCCCTACGCGGCCGCGACAAGCGCCCCTCCTCGCCTCCATCCCAGTTGCCCGGCTTGTCCGCGTTGCGTCCGCTGCTTGTGGGTCGTCCGGATCGTGAAGCGACGGCTGCCGTGTACCGCTATGTGGATCGCATGCCCACGGGTGAGGTCGCGGAGTTGATCGACGCGCCCCAGGCGCGCATCGAGGAGCTCGACAGGCGCTTCCGGAGCGCCGCCGGCGATGCGCAGGCCGCGCTCGATGCGCTGCTCGCGGGAACCGAGGGGTGCCCCTCGGACTATCAGCTTGATCGGATGTACGTTGGGGAGCTGGACGCCGGCTCGGGTGAGACCGCCGAGTTGCGGGCCCACGTGAACCGTTGCTCGCACTGCAAGTCGCAGCTCGCGATGCGTGCCGAAGGGTTTGGCGCCAATGTGGAGATGGTCACTGTGTTGCAGCGCGTGGTCAAGCGTTGGCCCCGTGGTGATGGGACTCCAGTCGAAGAGCCACCCTCGGCGCACAAGCTTCGCAAGCCACCCGCGCGGATTCCGCTGCGTGCCCCAGGCCCCGTGCCTTTGGAGCCCGCTGCTGCTGCCTTGCAGGGCGCTGAGCCGCGCTCTCGCCAGACCAATCCCTCGAGTCGCCCACCTGAGGAAGCGCCTGCACATCAGAGGGACCCCAACAGCATCGTCGAGCTGATGGAACAGGGGATGGAGCCTTCGAGTGAAGCGTCGACTCCCTCCCCCGGAGCAGCGCCCACCGCGTTGGACTCGCTCCGAGGGTGGTTCGAGGCGCTTTCGAGCGATGCCAAGGTCAGGGTTGTGGTCGGTGCCGTCGTGCTGCTGTTCGGTGCCGTTGTTGCGCTTCTGCGGCTGCTCGCCTCAGAAGGCGACGAGGGCGCGCCGGAAACGGGTGACAAGGCTTTTCGCCTGGAGCTGGTCCGCAACGATGGCTCCGAAGACGGGGACGCTATTCGATTTCGCGCAACCTTGCCGACGTTCGGGCGCTTGGCGATCTATGGCCACGACAGGGCGGGTAAACTGCGGCGCGTCTGGCCGAGCGATGAGCAGCGCACGGCAGCCTGGGGGAGGGGCCCGGACCAACTGCTACCCGGTGCGTTCTCCCTGGCGGAGCAGCCTGATGGGGCACCTTTCACGATGGTTCTGTGCTCCACCAGTGTCGTGGACCCCGGCTGCAAGTTGGGGGAGGATGGTCAACCTGCCTGCCAAGGCCTGTGCCGCTTGACTACAGCACCGTATCCGGAGAACTAGTCCTCGTCATAACCCTTCGCGGCGAAGTCTTCGAGTGCCGCGAAGACTTCCAGTCGCGCCAGCTGACTGTGCAAGTAGGGGGGGGCTGCCTGCATGGCTTGCAGTGTGCGCGCCGCGATCGTGCCGGCGTGGTACGGGCCAGCCTGTTCAGGAAGCGTCGATAGCGCATGCTCGATGGTGCGGGCAGCGTCCGTCGAGGCGGCGGTGTTGCGGTAGAGGGCGACCGCGAGCTCCAGCGCCGATGGCTCTTGGACGTCGAGGTCGGTCGCTCCTGGTGCGAGGATCGTACCGGGTGAGCTGATGCCCCGGCGCTCGACCTCGTCTCCCAGAGCGGTCTGCCATTGTCGATGCAGCTGATCGCGTAGGCGGGGTTCGGTTTGGGGTCGGCGCCGCGCAATGCGGCGGACACGTGTGAGGTCGCCTCGCTGAAAGGCGCTGCGGGCCGTGTCGGAGGGGTCCAGGCCGAGTCGGTCGAGGCGCTCCAAATCCAAGAGCGCCTGCCTGCGCGACGCGTCGTAGCGACTGTGGATTCGTTCCAGCGCGGCGAGTGCACGGCGCGCAAGGTGCTGGCCTCCCGCCCCACCGACACCCTCGGCGCGCCGTGCGAGCCGCTCAACGTGGGAGAGTCCGACCGGGTCGAAGGCTTCGCCGCCGGCTTCGCGCAGGCCCGAGACGCGCTGTGCGAGCAGCCCGAGCGGGTCGGGCGAATTCTGGTCGGTGACGCTGCTCTGTTGTCCGCCGGGTCCGTCGCTATGCATCGAGTTTGGCCTCGTCGGAATGCCTTTTGCGGCCGTCGCGCTGTAGTTGGGCGATCAGTTCCTGTTGGAACCGAAGCTGGCGTTCGAACACCTCATGGGTGCGGGCAAGGTGTTGTCCAAGCACATCGGCAGCCGCTGCCTCTCCGGCTTCGGAGACAGAACGCTCGATTTCGCCAAGGCTCTCTAGCCACTGCTGCGCGGCGTGGCGCTGATGCTCAACCGCCGCCGCGAAGGTTTCAGCGACCGTGACGAGCTCCGAACCGCCGGCCTGCACCAGCCCGGCGGCTTGTTCCATCAGGCGGTCGTTCGCTTGCAGGCGCTCATCCAGTTTGAGTGTGTGGCTCGCCAGTAGATCCGAGGTGCGCGCCACACACTGCTCGTGCTGTGACAGCATATTGGCTTCAGCTCTTGTGAGACGTTCGCCGTAGGCAGCAAGCTCCGAGAGCTGGGTGGCGCCGCGCTCAAGCTGCTCGGTGACCGCGCGAGCAGAACTGTCCCAGCCCTTCTGGGCTGCCTGCGACAGGTTCGCCTGGGCGTCGAGCAGCGTGCGTGCGTGCTGCTCGAATCTGGTGAGACTCTCCTGATGGTGCGCTTGGCTTTCGCTGCGTTGATCAGCCAGCATCTGGGCGACCGCCTGAAGGTGTTGGGCGCCTAGCTCGCCGTGACGGTCGATCGCGCGCTCCACAAGCGGTTGAAACTGCGCCGTAGTAGCTGCCGCTATTTCGGCCGCCGCCCGAGGCATATCGTCCCGCATGCTGGAAGCAACGCGGGCGAGTCCGGTCTCTAGTGCGGCGGTGATCCGCCCAGCGGTCAGCTCCAGCCCCTCGCTCTGCTGCTCCTGGGCGTCCGCGAGGCCATCTTGCAGGGCCTTTTGCACGTCCGCATTGTGGGCTCCGCCCTGGGTTTGCGCTTCCCTCAGTTCGACGCGCAGGGCCTCCAGTTGGTCGCCGCTTCGGACGCTTGCGCCTTTCTGGTCGGAGCGCAGTGCGTCCAGCTGGGAGGCTATCTCGCGCAGGGTCTGAGTTGCCGTCGGCAGGTCATTCCTACCCTGGTCGAGGCGTGTAGCCACGCGTCCCGAAAGGGTTTCGAGCGCTGCGAGAGTTCGCCGTAGGGTCTTGGCGAGCTCGAACAAGCCGGCGCACAAAGCGATCGCCATTACCAGGGTCAACGCGAACTCGAGACGATCGTGCGAAGCGTCTTGCGGGCCCATTGCAGCGAACGCGGCTAGGCCCGCGGCAGGAAGCAATATGAGTACATACGGAGTTTTCATGGGGTCTCACTCTCCCTGCCTGCGGCCGGCCCACAGGCCCCGTCGACCAATCCAACCAGCCCTGACCACTCGATATCAAACAGTGCGCAGGTGAGTTCGCGGCAGTTTGACAGCCACCGGCGCACCCAACCATCGCGTTCGAACCAAGCGGCCACGTGCGCTTGGCTCGCGTCTTCCGGCAAGTGGGCGACCGCCGCCGCGAAGCCTGCGCAGAAACGCTGCGCTATCGCCAATTCCACGCGCCGATATACGCCTGTCGCAGCGCGATCGAGCGCGGGGTGAAGTGCGGTGTCGAGTGCGATCAGGGCATCGGCCGCTTCGCTTCCTGGACTTCCCTTGCTCCCGTGGCTGAGTTGGCGCTGCACGTCATCGCGCAGCCATGCCAGTTCGCGGCGCATGACCGACAGGGTCGAAGCGAAAAGCTCCCGGTAGCGGTTGCTGACCTTCTGGGCGCACAGTTGAACGCGTTCTGACTCAAGGGTCGGCAGCACTTGCTGTTGCTCCAGGGCGGCCCACGTCGCTGCGGCATCCGGTAGTGGGCGCATGCCGGCGAAGGCCTGCGCGTACCTGCGCATCACACGCTTGCGGATCGCCACGTGACGTTTGGCCAGGGTTTGGCTCAAGAGGTGCTGCAGCGCGCGCTCCGCTTCCCCCCACTGCGGCCTCGAGATTCGGTTACCCCGATCGAGCTGGTCACCCACAGCGACGGCCCCGTCCAGGCCCAGCATCCGGGCCAGGAGATTCTGAGCGACTGGTCGCGGGGTAGCGTACCCGGCCTGGGCCAACGCAGCGCAGTCCGTCGCCTCCTGCGTGGGCGTTGGCGTTGGCGTGGGCGTTGGCGTGGGTGTGGGCGTTGGTGTAGGCGTTGGTGGGGACGCGGGCGCCGGCAGGTACGCTCCGCTCTTCTCGCGGACGCTTTTGCTTGCTCGCACGGACTGGACGTCGATGTCGCCGAGAATCGCGCGCACCTCCGCGACTCCGGTCGTCACCAAGAGCTGGCTCATCGGCGCTTGTTTAGCGCTGCGGAACCCGTGCGGGCAAGCGAGACGAGCATGCTGGATCCATTTCTTGGGCGTTCGGGCGGCGCTCTGGGACTTCGAGCCGCTTTTCTGACAACCCGGGGGCCGTTCGGAAGATCGCGACCCCGGATCATTCGCGAGCGCAACGCCCAGAAATTGGGGGTTGGCCCGGATCATTCATGACCTCAGCGTCGAATCCCTGCGCGATCCGACGCCGAAGTCATGAATGATCCGGGCTAGCCCGGATGATTCATGAACTCTGCATCGCCTCGCTTGTTCTTCGACTTCACACGCCTTTCGTCGCCCTCGCAAATACAGGCAGTATGTGGGTCGGTCGCCGAAAAGCCGTGTGAAGCCGAATCCCTGCGCGATCCGACGCAGAGTTCATGAATAATCCGGGCTAGCTAGGTGACCTTCGAGCGGGATGCACCGCCTCGATGGGTGATGT
>JAPPOR010000416.1 GCA_028817905.1 Myxococcales bacterium | reverse complement strand
GCCGGCTGGTTGGCTGCGGCCTGCCGGGCTGGAGCCCCTCCGCCGCTTTGGGCCCCCGCTGGCGGGGGGGTGCTGGCCGGCTTGGGTGTCACTGCCGGCGGGCTGCCCGGTGTCCCTTCGCCCGTCGAGGGCGGGTTCCCCGGACTCCCGGCCGGGCTGGCCCCGATCATCAACGTTCCCTTGAACCCTCCGCGTCCGGCGGCCGGGTTCTGTAGCGGCTTACCACAGGCGATGCATTTCGTCGCCTCATTGCCCGCCGGTTTGCCGCAGTGTGGACAATATGCCATGCGTTCATCCTCCGGATGGGGCCCGCCCCGCCTCCACGCGCGAGGCGTTTGTTGAACACGCCGCAGGCGCGTCCGAGCCACCCTCGGGGTCCGCACGTGCCGCGCCTGGGCGCGCCTCCGAGCGCCCTGGACAGGTTACTCCCTCCGTCAGAACGAGGGAAGGAACCGGCATTCGTTGCGGGTGGCCTACCTTTCGGGCTATCTGACAGACGGTGATGGGCAAACAACTGGTGGTCTGGGGTGGCACGCTGTGTCTGCTCCTGTGTGGGGCGTGTGGGGACTGCGGATCGAAGTCGAAACGAACGGGTAGCGACAGAACCACCGGCGGTCCCGCGACCGCCAAGACGGTCGTCACCGGGCGCGTCAAGCTTGCCCCCGGGCATTCCTTGCCCGCCTACTCGCTTGAAGACATGGAGCGCAAGGTGCTCACGAACGCCCGGCGGGGCGAATGGCCCAAGGGCTGCACCCCGCCGAAGCTGGCTGACCGACGACCGGTCCAACTCACGCCTGACGGCTACCTGAAGGGAGTGATGGTCGGTGCCACCGGCTTCAAGACCGCCAGTCCGCGTCCGCCAAAAGTGCACGACGTGACGATCGAGGATTGCCGTCTGACTCCATCGCTGGTGGTGGCAGTGAAAGGTGACGTATTGCGAATCCGCAACAACGTGGACTTCCCGTTCATGCCCACCTTTGGGCCAGCAACCGTCGCCCGCACGTTGATGCCCGAGCAGAAGTTCGAAGTGGACCTGGACCGCGGGGGGGTGGAGTCCGTGCTGTGTGGGTTTACCGCTCCGTGTGGTCGCACCGACGTGGTAACAATCTACCACCCGGTCTATGCACTGACCGACTCCCAGGGTCGCTTCCGAATCGAGGACTTTCCGCCGGACCAGCCGGTTGAGCTCAACGCTTGGCACCCGCTGTTCGAGGCCAACAAGATCGAATTCACGGCCGAACTCGGGGAGATCAAGGAGGTTGAGCTGGTGGTGGCCCCCAAGCAACGCTTCACGCGTGTCGACGCAGGAACGAAGGCCAAGGGCAAGGCGGGCGGGCCCCGACCTGGCACCGCGATAGGAACGCCGATCGGCGCCGACAGCGAGTAGCAGGGCGCGCCTATCGCACCGTTCCCCGCGTTTGCTTCCGTGTAGTTGTGCCCTTGGCAGAAGCTTCCACCGCGTTGCGGTGCTGGACCCTTCAAAACACGGCTGCGCGGCCGATTGGATCAATCTCTACAGGTGCTTGCGCTGCATTCCCGTTGGCTGTGGTGCGACCCCCTTCGCGATGTTCCATCCCCTCGCCTTCCAGGAGTACCCCGACCGGCTCTATGGCTCGAGTCGGTGCCGGCCAGGCGCATGCTAACTGTTCGCGGCTACCGGATCCTGTCTCTCCTTTGTGAGAGCGACCAGACACGCGTCTACAGGGCTGTGCGCGACGGCGACCAGTTGCCCGTCGTGATCAAGGAATATGGGGGGCTCGAGGCGGGACACCGACAGGCGCGCTGCGAACAGGAATTGCTGATGTTGGGGCGATTGGATAGCAGGCGCGTCGCCAGAGGGGTCGAGGTAGTGGGGCATGGGTCGTCCGCCCTACTCGTACTCGAAGAGGTGACCGAGTCGGAGTCCCTGGCCAAGCGTCTCGAGGCAGGTCCGATGCCCGCGGTGGCGGCGATACGCGTTGCCGTTGAGTTGGTCCACGCCCTGGCTCACGTGCATCGACGCGGCTTGATCCACAAAGACCTGAAGCCCTCCAACGTCGTGGTCGACGAGGATCTGCGCCGGGTTGTATTGATCGACTTTGGTACCGCCACCGACGTCGCGCAGGAAGCAGAGGCGCCGCGGCCGGAGGGTGAGCTGGCGGGCTCGCTTCACTATCTTCCCCCGGAACAGACGGGCCGAACCGCGACACCGTTGGACTACCGAGCCGACTACTATGCCCTCGGTTGCACTCTGTACCACATGCTATCGGGGTCACCGCCGTTTCTCGACGAACAGACTTTCACCGGTCTGCTCTACGCGCAGCTTGCGCGTAGCCCTAGCCCACTGGACGCGGTCGCCAACGTCCCCAAGCCACTGGCTGCACTAGTAGAAAAGCTGACTCGGAAGGCCGCCGAGCAGCGCTACCAGGGAGCGACGGGCTTGCTGCACGACCTGCAGCAGTGCCTCAACATGATCGAAGAGGGCCGAACCAACGAGAGCTTTCCTCTCGGTACGTGTGATCGTCCCGAGCGACTGGTTCTGGGAGTCACGTTGTATGGTCGGCAAGCCCAGTCGGAGCGGCTGTCGGAGTGCGTAGCCGGCCTTACCGACGAGACCCGGCACCTGGTGTTGGTCAAGGGCATGAGCGGCTCGGGCAAGACAGCCCTTATCCAGCAGCAGCTGGCTGCAATTCACTTGCGTGGAGCCCGCTATGCGGCTGGCAAGTTCGATATGCTCAATTGCAGTGCGCCCTATTCGGCCATGCTGGACATTCTGCGGCATTTGCTTTCAAGCTTCGCCTCGTACAGCGAAGCCGACCAGGTCCAGATTCGAGAGCGGGTCCAGCAAACGGATTACCTGCCTACCGCTGTCTATCTGCTTCCGGAACTGCGCGGCCTCGACCTGAATGCGGATGCGTCGCCGACCCCGCCCCCGGCTGGCAAGCAAGGACGCCTGCGCTGCGAGCGCGTACTGGCCCATTTGCTCTTCGCATTCGGCTTGCCCGGCCACCCCTTAGTGCTTGTCATTGACGATATGCAGTGGGCCGACTATGCGACGATCGAGCTTCTCAAGCGTCTGCTGTGCCAGGGTGATGGATGGGGGTTGCTGATCATCGCCTCCTATCGCAGCGACGAGGTGACTCCGTCGCACCCATGGGCGATGGCGCTGCAGATCCTGGAGGAACGCTGCGTGCCCGTGACCTCGATCGAGGTCCCGCTGTTGACCCTTTCGCATACCGCGGAACTGGTGCGCGACTGTCTTCATGATCCTCAAGGGGTGCAGGAGCTTGCCGAGCTTACTCACCACAGCACGGTCGGAAACCCCTATTTTATCGGTCAGTATCTGCAACTCGCAGTGCAGCGTGGGATCTTGCGGATCGACGAGGACTCCGGAACCTGGCGCTGGGACATGGACGACATGCGCGAGCTTCATAGCTCCGACAACGTTGTGCACTTGCTGCTCGAGCGGTTGCATGAGCTGAACCCGGAGGCTCTTGCGTTGCTGATGCGGGCTGCGGCCTACGGGGATCGTTTCGATCTCGCGACGCTTGCTGTGTTGGAAGACAAGACACCCTTTCAGGTGGCGGGGGCCCTCGAGGGGGCCGTCAGGGCGGGCCTGATCCGCACCGACTCCCGCCAGCTTCGCGAGTGCCTCGAACCCAACCTGGGTCTTACCGCCGCTCGGCAGGTCGTCTTTCGCTTCGCCCATGACCGCGTGCGCGCTGCGCTCTACGGTTTGCTGGGGGAGCGCGCACCGCGGGCCCACGCCGAGATCGTCGAGCGGCTCTGGCGGCCTGACGCACCCTTGGAGTTCGATCGGCAGATGGTCGACCATGGCGTTCGGGGTCGCGCCTTCATTCGCGATCCCCAGCTGCGGCTTGCCCTCGCTAGCGCCAGCCACCGCGTGGGTATCCGTGCATTGTCGATGGGAATGTACGCTGCCGCTGAGAGCACGCTTGGCCACGTTCCCCAGTGGTTGACGAGCTCGCAGGCGGTCGGGCCACAGCGCAATCTGGTCTTTGCGGCATCGGTGCTGCAGGTGCGTGCCGCACGCTTGGCGGGTCAATGGGACCACGCATGGAGCCTCGTTCGGGCTTTAAAGCCTGTCACCGATGTGGAACGCGCCGAGATCGACGTGGAGACGGTCTATCTCGCCACCGTGTCGCGAACGTTGGAGGAGACCCTGGAGCTGGCGCTCGGCTGCCTGGCGCGCCAGGGGCTCGCGCTACCGCGGCGGGCGTCCAAGGCTCAGGTCCTTGCGGCGCTGGCGAAGATCAAGTTGCGGTTGCGGGTCATGGGTCTGGAGCGGTTGCGGGGCCTTCCCCCGATGCAGGACCCACTCGTCCAGCAGCTGCAGCGCCTACTCGGCGTCAGCATCGGCCCCGTCTATCAGCTCGGTTTGCAGAACCTCTACTCGCTGATGACCGTCAACCTCCTGCAGCTCAGTCTTGACCATGGGATGTCGGCGGAAGGGCTCGATGGTCTGGCACTGTATGCCTTTTTGGAGATGTTCGTCTTCCGCGACTATGAGTTCGCGACGAGGTACAGCGATGTCGCGATCGCTCTGATCGGCTCGTACGACGCACCGCGGATCAACGCGAATATTCACTGCAATCGAGCGTTCTGTATCGAGCATTGGCTGGCCGAGTCACGGGCGGCGGTGCTCAACCGGCTTCGGGACGCTTACTTGATATCGCTCCATGCCGGCGACGACCACACAGCCTCAGCGACGCTTTCCGGCGTGGCGTACGGCTCCATGCTCCTGGGAGAGACGCTGTCGGACACTGCAACGGCTGCCCGGCAGTTGCGGGCCTACTATGAGCAGGCGAGGGACGATGTCCGCTTGAGCGCGGCGCAGGCGCTGATCGGGCTCTGCGAGGTACTCGCGGATACACGCCGCTCTGACCTTCAGGGCCCGTACGAAGTAGACACGCAAGCCTTGCCACCCCTGCACGCGTACTACGCCCACGGACACCGCCTTCTCTCAGATCTTCTTTGGCACCGACACGATGCTCTGGCGCACGAGATGTCGTGCCTGTCAGCAACGAGAGCTGCGGGCAGAGGTGTGGTGCTGGACGCGGTGGAGCCCGCATTGGTAGCGCTCGCCCATTGGTGGCTTGCGAGGCGGGACCCGGGCCATCGCCGCACCGCTCGGAGGCAGGCGCGAAGGTCCCGAAAGCGGCTTGCGCGCTGGTCCAAGGGATCCCCTGCGCTTGCGGACTGCCCGGCTGACCTGACGCGAGCGCTTCTTCTGCACCTGAACGGGGATCCACACGGTGCCCTAGGGGCCCTTGAGTTGTCGATGGCTTCAGGTCGCATCAACAAGCAACCCCATTTCGCCGGACTTGCTGCCGAGGTCGCGATCGAACTGGCCCTCGATCTCGGAAAGATGGACCGGGTGCTGTACTACAGCGGCGTCGCTGCCGGCTTCTATCGAGTGTGGGGTGCGGAGGCGCTTGTGATGCGCCTGGGCCCCCGGATTCAGAACGTTCTTAGGTGTTCAGGTCACGGAGAGCTGGTTTCTGAGCTGCTGGCGCGTATCGGCGGTGGTGCGGGTGATGGCGAGACGCACTCGGAGTTCCTGACCAGGACCAAGAGGCTCGCGGCTACCGGTGCTATCTCTCCCAGTCTGTGGGCGGGCCATGGCCCAGCGCGCGGCGACGACGACCCGTTGGCTCCCGCTACGCTTCGGCTGGCCGAACTGACTGAACGCGAAGAGGTGCTAAGGGCCGCTCTAAGTCTGCTTACGAGAGAAGCGGGGGCGACCGCTGCCATGGTGTTCGAGGTGCGAAACGGATCGGCGGAGTTGATCGCCCTGGGGTCCGTGCGGGCTGACGACGGTGCGAGCCTCGAGGTGCAGATCGATCCATCGGAGGGCGTCTACCCGCGCTCCGTGGTTGCCCGCGCCATACACACGGGGTGTGTGGCGCTTCCGAATGCCTCGGCGATGGGACCCCACACGTCCGATCCATACTTTCGTCGGACTGGAGCCCGTTCGGTCCTGTGCCTCGGTGTTCGCAGAACCGAGGTGGCGCGGCATGTCGTCTATCTGGAGAATCGCGACGTACCCGACATGTTTCGGCCCCTGTTGGCCAAGTCGGTGTCGGCGTTGGCGGGCCCTCTCAGTATCGCTCTCGACAACGCTGCGTTGATCGGTGCGCTGGAGGACTCCAATCGCAGCCTGCAGGCGGCGCTCGACAACGCCACTGCAGCGGACCAAGCCAAGACGGCGTTTCTGGAGAACATGAGCCACGAGCTGCGAACGCCCCTGAACGGCGTCATGGGCAACGCAGACCTCCTGGCTCAAAGTGGCCTGTCGGAGCAGCAGGGCCAATGCCTAGAGCATCTGCGGGCATCGGCGCAAACGCTGCTGAACCGGATCGCCAATATTTTGGATTTCGCCCAGCTGGCCAGCGGCGAAGCTACCCTTTACCCTGCTGACGTAGAGCTGAGAACGGTTCTCGATGGCGCAGTCGGTCGGTTCCGCTTTGAGGCCTCGACGCTGGGCATCGACCTCAGGGTCGACAGCAACGTCGACCCCGGTGTGTTCGTTCACATGGACGAGGGGCGTCTCGCGCGGCTTCTCGACCACCTGATCGACAACTCCATGAAGTTCTCGAAGGGAACGAAGGTCACGGTCGTCGGGCGGCTCGACCGTTCAGCAGGTCAGCTGGTGTTGGAGGTTGCCGACGATGGCGTTGGGATCGACGCGCGACGCCTGGAGGATATTTTCGAGCTGTTCCAGCAGGGTGATCTCAGCTCTACCAAGAGGGTGGCCGGGATTGGCCTGGGCCTGTGCACCGTGAAGCGACTCGCGGTCCTGATGGGAGGGAGCGTCGGAGTGGTTTCATCGCCCGGCGATGGCGCTCGCTTCAGCGTGGTGGTACCCGTGCGGATCGTCGAAGCGACGCACGTACGCGATGGCCCAATGCACGTGCAACGTGGTGCTGGTGGGGAGCCCAATCGTTTGGTGCTGATCGTGGAAGACGACCGCATGAACTCGATGATCGCGAAACGGACTGTCCGGAAGATGGGGTGGGACGTAGTGTGCTGCGTGGATGGCATTGAGGCGGTGGCGACCTACGCCGAGCGCGGTGGTGAGCTCGCGTTCATACTGATGGATTGTCAGATGCCAAACATGGATGGCTACGAAGCGACGAGACGAATTCGACAGAGGGAGAAGGAGTGCCAACTCTCCCACTGTCCTGTTATCGCCGTAACCGCGAACGCGCTCGAGGGCGACAAGAAGAAGTGCCTGGACGCGGGCATGGATCGCTTCTTGGCGAAGCCGCTCCGCCCTGCGGAGCTCTCAGCACTGATCGTCGAATCCGTGGGCGACACGGGGTGAAGGTGGCGTGACCTACATCGCTGTGGGCGCGTCGAAAGGACGGGGCCGGCCTTCGGCACGACCGAATGGTCACGGCCCCGGATGTTTCGCCAACCACGGGCCCGCCCGCGGCGCGATCCACTCGCGACTTGGTGTAGACTCGACGGCGCTTCAGGACGTCGAGGTACGAAGCGCGCTGCATCACTGTTTCCGGGGACCATTGGGGCTAAGGGGAAGGTCGCCTGGACGGATAGCCCCGTGCCCCATGGAGGTCCCGAATGCCGATCGTCGCAAGAAACGTACAAGAAAACGCGGACGGATATCGCGAGGTCTCCCTTGAGTACCGTCGGGCCCGCTCTGCAGCACTGGACGCCCGGACGGCCGACCAGACTACCGACCCAGGCGTCGGTTCGGATGCCGACGCTCGCAAAGAGCGCATCGCGTGTCCGATGCTTGATGCCTGTCGAAGCACCGGGGCCTACGGTGAGAAAGCGTTGCGAGCCACGGACAAGAGGCATCTCAACCCGTGGTCGAGGGTGCTCGGGATTCCTGCGTTTGGGATCCGGGCTGTCGGGTACCTATCCGGGCCATGGTATCGGATCTGGAGCAACGCAGTGCATGGCCGCTTCGACGCCCAGCAACTCAACGGCGGGTTCCTCCGCTCCTTCAAGCACGGGATCAATACCGGAGTCCTGGCTAGGGGGAGCTTTTCCCAAGAGGAATTGGATCAGCTGGTTTGGAGCTTCCAGCCAGAGTTGAAGGGCGTGTCGATCACCACGCCCTGGATCCATGGTCCCGATTCGGCGGGATACTATCTCACCGAGGCCATGCTTCCGGCCGTTCTGGCGCACAATGAGACCAACGCGGACCCGGGAATGTTCGGCCGCCGGCTCGGTCTGGCGCTCAGCACGTTCGAAATGAAGAGCCTCTTGCTGGGTCCTCTGGCGCAGACGGTTTCGATCGGGTCGGACGCTGGCTCGCAGCGCTTGAAGGCGATTTCGGTGCGCGACCTGCACGACTTTTACAAGCAAGGATGGTTGCCTGTGCAGATAGAAGAGCGGTTCTCCGCTGCAGGGTTCCTGGCTATTGCAGACGTGCAAGCGATGCCAGCCAGCCGCAACGCCGCTGGAGCGGCGTAGCGCGCGGCTACGCCTGCGATCACAACCCGAGGCATGGGCCCAAGAGGGGCGGTTCGGCCGGGATGGGAGGGGTGGCGTGTTTGTCACCTGCGAAGTCCGCATGCTCGACCTAGGGTGGGCGCGAGACGATCGCACAGGAGGTAAGGCCATGAACCGCCCAGCAAGCCTGCGGCTCCTTTCGCTCGGGGTCGCCATCGGCCTTGCTTGGACGACTGCGTGCCGGGACGTGGTCTCCGAGTCGCGCCATGCCGGCGACTCCGGGCCTGGAGACCCACCTATCTTCCGGCGGGACCATGAAGTTCCCCCTGCCGAGGATCCCGACGCAGTGAGGCGCGCGCCGAGCGGACCCACCCTTGAGGGTCCTGTCGCTGGCCTCGGCTCACCGTGGCTAAGCGGGACATCGTTTGACCTCGACGAGGTAGACTACGTCGCGGCCGAGTACTTCTTCGGTGGCGTCGCGAACGGGTACGCGCCTGTTGGGGAACTGACCGAGGACGGCAGGTGGCAAGTGGAGCCTGCGGACACTGCCGAGTACAGGACACGCTTCGTCCTGTACCGGCCGAGGGATGCGGCCGCGTTCAATGGTTCGGTGATCGTCGAGTGGCTGAATGTCAGTGCGGGCTTCGATTCGGCACCGGACTGGATCATGATGCACACCGAGCTGGTCCGCGAAGGCTGGGTCTGGGTCGGCGTGAGTGCGCAGGAAGTTGGTGTCGAAGGGCACCTAAAGCGCCTCGATGCGGAGCGCTACGGAAGCTTGAAGCATCCTGGCGACACGTTCTCCTACGACATCTTCAGCCAGGTGGCGCAGGTGTTGCGCGGCCATCAGGCGGAAGTCGACCCCCTCGAAGGGCTGATTCCCGAGCGCATCCTGGCGACCGGGGAGTCTCAGTCCGCCTTCCGGCTGGTCACGTATGTCAACGCCATCGATCCAGTGGCCGAGCTCTACGATGGCTTCCTGATCCACAGTCGGGGTGGTGGTGCCGCGCCCCTTTCTCAAGACCCCTTGCCGGCGGTCGAGCCACCCGGCGTGGTTCTCATTCGCGAGGAGACTCGGGTGCCCGTGTTGGTGCTGCAGACCGAGACCGACCTGATTCATCTCGGCTCGTGGCTCAGTCGTCAGCCGGATGCCCAAAACCTTCGGCTGTGGGAGATGGCGGGCACAGCTCACGCCGATGCTTACACCTTGCAGGTCGGGGCTTCGGACCTCGGTGATGACCCAGGCGTCGCCGACATCGTCATCACCGCGGAGCCCGTTCCCGGGACCATCTCCTGTGGCGCTCCGATCAACGCGGGGCCGCAACACTTTGTTGCCAAGGCAGCTGTGGCTGCGCTGGACGAATGGGTGCGTTCCGGGAGCGAGCCAGAGCAGGCGCCGCGCCTTCAGGTCCAGCCCGACGGGTCCGCGTTTGAGTTGGACGAGCATGGCAATGTGTTGGGTGGTATCCGCACATCGTATGTTGAGGCCCCGACGGCGGTGCTTTCCGGGTTGGGGCAGGCCGGCTTCGACTTCTGCCGTATGCTCGGAACCACGGTACCCTTCGATGAGGCGAAGCTCGCGGAGTTGTACCCTGAGAAATCCGACTACGAACGAGCCGTCGATGCCGCCACCGATGCGGCGGTTGCGAAGGGCTTTTTGCTCGAAGTCGACGGCGAGCTGATCAAGACAGCGGCCAAGCTGTCCGACATCGGCGGCGGAGGAGCCACTGAACCCTGACCAGGCTCCTGCTCCCGCCAGTCTGCTTGACCGTGGTGATCGTGAGCATTTGAGTCAAGTTTGGTCGAGGTGGTTCTTGCTGCGATGCGCCGCGGGTCGAGGGGATTGACGACGGCGGCGTGGCGGGCAGGTGGGTGCTTGAGTTCCCGGGTCGTATGTCCACCGAGGCGGGCTGGCTTATTGGTGAGTCAGCGTGCACCGATAGCTGCTATCATGGCTCTGTGAGCGATGTGAAGCGGCCACGCCGAGTCCTTCTAGCTGACGATTCGGAAATCGTGGGAAGGCAGCTCGCGAAGATCGTTGGCCAAAGCGAAGAGTTCGAACTGGTAGGTCGGGCCTCTAACGGGGCAGAGGCGATCCGCATGTATGCGGAGCTAGAGCCGGACGTCGTCTGCATGGATATCGTCATGCCGATCTTGGATGGCCTCAAGGCACTTGGGGCGATCCTGCAGAGCGACTCGGCGGCCAAGGTCGTTGTGGTGACGTCTCTTGGGACCGTCGCCGACCGCGTACAAGAAGCACTGGCACTCGGGGCCAAGGCCGTGGTCGCTAAGCCCTTCGATGCCGAGCAGGTCTTGCGCGCGCTGCGCGAGGTGTGACGCGTGGCGGACGTTCCCCAGGTCGCAGGCTTCCACCAGTTCTTGCTGATGCGCGGAACAGTCACCACAGACCAGTTCATTCAGGCGATGGCGAATCAGCGCAACTTTCAAGGGGAACATGAGAGCTACGCCCTTGGGTTTGCCGAAGGGCCGCATCAGCCTGGCGGGCTCCACGCCCGGCGCAACGACCATGAGGCGCTGTGCGCCGCTCTGGTCGACATGGGGCTATTGACAGCGTCCCAGGCCCAGCAAGCACTGCTCGACTTCATGCACGACCAGGCGCACTACGCCGAACTGGCCATGGCGATACCTTCTCAGGCTCCCCAACGGGGTCTGATGGCGCGTACGTTCGAAATCGTGGGAGAGCTGCTTACGAGCGAGTGGCACGCCCAGTGGGTCACCGAGAGTATTGAGCTGGTTGAAGCTCGTTTGCCGCTGTCGGACGTGAATGTGCGCCTGCAGTTTCGAGGGGGGTTCGAGCAGTCCCTGTACCTGTCCGCGCCCACGACCTGCCTCATGCGGGCGGCTGCGCACGTCGTCGGCGAGACGTGGCTGGAACGCGAGCTCCGGTGGGACCTTCTGGCCGAGTTTGTCAACCAGGTCGGAGGACGGGCAGTGGCTGCCATGGCGACCCAAAACGTCGCCAGCACGATCGACGTTCCAGAGAAGATCGCCGAGGGTTCAAGCCGTGCGTGGGAGCCGATTGACGGCCTGGCTGTCCGCGCGGGTCTTCGTACCGGAGACGGCGCAATCGGTGCTGCGCTCACGTTCCCGCGTACATGACGCTCAAGCGGTGCGCAGCGGACCGTGAGGTGAAAACGTCCGGGCTGTCCGGGCTAGCTCACGACCCGCAGGCTGCGCCGAGCCCGATCCTTCGGTAGCTGCTCGAAGGCGTGGCGGTAGGCCGCGAAGCGACCGCCCGCACGGGTGGCGTCTAGCACTGCCAGGCCCTCGGCCCGGCTACCTTGGGACAGCATGTACTCGACCCATGCCCAGCGGGCGCTGGTCGCGCGCAGATCGACACGACCGTGCAATCCGCGGCGCAGACGCCCGAGCCGCCGCTCGACTACCTTGATGCCAGCGAAAGGCGCGCCATCGAGTGGGGTGTTGCGCTTGGGCACAAAGGGGGAGATCCCGAGGGCCAAGGGGTGAATGCGCGATAGCTCGCCGGCGAAGCGTACGAGTTCGTCGATGTCCTCGTCGGTTTCGTCTGGAAGCCCGACCATCATGTAGAGCTTGAGCTGCTTGAACTTGTGCTCGTGGGCGAGTTCGGCCACCCGCAGGATGTGGCGTTCGCGCGTCTTGCGGTTGATATGATCGCGCAGGCGTTGGCTGCTAGCGTCGAGCGCCGTGGTCAGCGACCGAGCGCCGCACCGCTTGAGGGCCTTGACGAACTCCTCCTTGAGGCGATCGGGCCGTAGCGACGAGAGACTTGCCGTTCGACCCCCATCGGCAATCGCGTGCAGGATCTCAACGATCTTGGGATGGTCGCTGACCGCTGCACCGACCAATCCGACCTTTTGTGCTTGCTCGGGGATGTGTGCGAGCACTTCCGTGTGCGGGACGATGCGCATTCCGCCATTGGTGGATCGTCGCATCACGCAGTAGCTGCAGCCCCGGGAGCAGCCGCGTTCGGCTTCGATTAGGAACATATCGCTCAATTCCGTATGGGGTGTACGAATGGGAGCGAACGCGGGCAGCTTGTCGGCCGCCGCCTTGCCCAGTTCGGGCAAGCTTCTTGCGATGGTCGGAACGAAGCACTCAGGGACGTAGCGGTGCAGTTGATCGAGGGCGTGCTGTCGGTCGCGCGCGCCGAAGATCGCGTCCAGGGTCCGGTGGACACTCTCGTCTGCCTCGCCCATGACGATCGCATCTGCGAACGGTACGACCGGCAGCGGGTTGGAGTTCGTCAGGGGCCCGCCGCAGATCACGAGCGGGTGCGAGTCGTCGCGTTGCTCAGCTAGCACAGGGATGTTGGCCAGATCGAGCGCTTCGACCAGCCCGGCGAGCTCTAGCTCATACGCGATCGAGACCGCGACGACGGGGAAATCAGATAGTGGGCGGTTTCCTTCGTAGGTGGCGATGCCCTGTTTGTGCGAACGGGTCCACGCCACGTCATCGGGGAGAAACGCCCGTTCGGCCGCTCGGCAGGACCCGTCGTTGATCTCGCGGTAGATGGTCTGGAAGCCGAGCGAGGACATCCCGACGTAGTACGGGCTGGGGTAGAGAAGGGCGATTCGCTCCGGTGCATCCTTGAAGCGTGTGCCTACTTCCGCTTGCAGGCGTTCGCGTACTACCTTGCGCGGGTCCATGTCTCAGCGTGGTATGGGCGCTCGCTACTCGACCGCCTGCAGCATGCGATGCCAGCGGCGACCATTGGGACCGCTGGACCAGTAGATCGCGAGGGCTTCGCCCTTGATGCGTTTGACCGGAATCGGTCCTACGGCGGGATTGCGGCTGTCATTTGACGCGTCGCGGTGGTCGCCGAGGACGAAGACGTGGCCGGGGGGGACGATACGAGGTTCCACGCCCCCCGAGGGGCCCGACGCGCTCGTTCGAAACACGCGCCCGTCGATGACGCTCTCCGTCCAACGGCACAGGGGGCTCGCCGCGCCCGTTCCTGTTTTGCAGCGACCCTTGTCCTGCGACGGGACCGGCTCGCCATTGCGAAACAGCTGCCCATTGCGCAGCGCTACCCGGTCCCCCGCCAGAGCCACCACGCGCTTCACGATGTCGACGCCGTCTGCGGGGCTCTTGATGATGACGACATCTCCCACCTCGGGCATGCCCCACGAGGTGACCGCTTCGCTCGCAAGGGGGAGAAATAGACCGAAGGAGAACTTTGCGACGACTACGCGGTCACCGTTGAGCAGCGTCGGTTCCATGGATGGGCCCTCGATTTCGAAGGCCTCGAACAGACACGTCCGGATGATGAGCGCCAGCACAACCGCGCCGCCGATCGTCTTCATGTTCGCCGCGATCCGTTCCCAGCGGGTTTCGTCGTAGTCACCTTCGCCCATTGCGGTTTCTGCCGGAGGCGTGCGTTGGCTGGGAGAGTTCATCCGTGCACCTGAGGGCTCAGGGGCAACGAGGAGGCGATCTCCCCTTCGCGTGTTGCCAGGGTGGCGAGGCGCGCGCGGGTGTCTTCAACGCCGAAGGCGTCGCTGGCAAGCCGCGAGAATAGGGCGAAGTGGCGCGCCTCCGATCCCATCAGTTCCCGGTAGAAGCTACGCAACGCGGCGTCCGACAGGCCATCGGAAAGGAGGCGAAAGCGCTCGCAGGAGCGCCCCTCCACCAGCGCGGCGACCAGCAGCCGGTCGAGCAGCGGAGGATAGCCGTCGTGGTGCTCGGCTCGCGCCGCCCGCGCGAGCCTCCGGACGTAGGTGTCCGTGGTGGGGGCACCCAGGGATTGGCCCCGGTCGGTCAATCGCTTGGTTACCTGTCCGACGTGCTCGGTTTCCTCCTGCGCCAGGGCCACGAGCGGCTCGACCATCGCCGGGTGATCGCCGCCGTAGCGCCCCACGAGGCTCAGGGCACTGTGGGCGGCCTTGAGCTCGCACTGTGCATGGTCCTGCAACATGGTTTCCAGATCGGCCTCGACGGCGTCGATCCACGCTGGGCTCGTGGGGTGTAGCAGACCTAACATTGAGCGGGAAAAGGGTCCTGGACTTGGGGTGGCGCTGCCAAGCAGTGTACCCTTAGGGTCGCCATGCGGGGCAAGCTATTGGGCCAAAGCGGACCGGTCAAGCGCGCGGCGCCTGGGGCTCTGTTTTTGGGGGTGAGTGCCCTTATCGGCGCTGCTGTCGGTGCTATGGGATGTGGCCCGCCGCCGCCCAAGGCGCGGCCGAAGGACACGTACCAGCGCCGGATCACGAACTGTATCGGCGCTGTGCGCAATCTTGCTGACGCCGCCCAAACGGCCATGGTGACCATTCCGGCCGGCCCGGCCATCCTGGGCTCCACGGAGGCAGAGCGGGGCCAGGCCCGCCGCGACTACGGGCCCGGAGGAAATGAACTTTTCCGGGATGAGCAGGAGGCAAAGCAGCACCCGCTATCGGCCTTTCGGATCGATCCGACGCCTGTGACCAACGCCGCCTACGCGGAGTTCGTGGAAGCGTGCGGCGCCCTTCCGCCCGACGGCGAGACGATCACACCGGCCTTCTGGCAAGCCCAGCGAGAGCGCTACGGACTTGCTGTTAACTACCCGGATATTCAACGGTTTGTATGGCCGGGGCGGTTGCCGGAACGATCCCGAGCGCGCCATCCGGCGGTGCTGGTGACCCAGGACGAGGCGGCTTTCTACTGTGCCTGGCGCGGCGGGCGGCTGCCGACCGAGGCCGAATGGGAGCGCGCGGCACGGGGGCCGGGCGGATATGTCTATCCGTGGGGCAATCGCTACGATCCGTTCCGGGTGTACTCGCGCGCGCGGGGTGCAACGGACACCAACGAAGTGGGGGTCCTGACCGTGGGTGATACACCGGAGGGCGTGCATGACATGGGGGGGCACGTGTTCGAGTGGACTTCCACGCGCTATCCGGGGCGCAAGGGCGCGTTTGTCGTCAAGGGCAACGGGTTCGGGTTGCCCGGCGGCTTTGGCCGCGGTGCCGCACGGCTGCCCCGCTCCGCCGATATCCGTGATATCCGTCTCGGCTTTCGCTGTGCGGGTTAGCGAGGCGTGAAGACACTCAGTTGGGACACATCGACGGGGGTTAGCGCGGTATCACTGTGCGAGGATGGCGTGGTCCTGGCGCGGGACGTGAGCAGCCATGAGGCACGACACGGTGAGGTGTTGTTGCCACGGGTCCTGGAGCTGCTGGGACGCGAAGGCTGGGACCGTTGCGATGTCGAGCTACTTGCGGTCGGCATTGGCCCCGGCTCGTTCACTGGACTACGTGTGGGCTTGGCCACCGCCAAGGGCTGGGCGCTTGCGACCGGAGTACCGATTGTGGGCGTGATCTCGCCAGCGGTCGTGGCCGCGCCTTTGCTGCAGCAGGGACATGGGACGGTGGCGGTGGTGACCGATGCCTTCAAAGGCGAGGTCTATGTGACCGTGTTCAGGTCGGGCGAAGCCGCCGATGACCCATCCATGCTTGCCTCGCCGCTCAACACCCCGCCCGAACTGGCGGCTGCGCGCTTGCGCGAGCACGTCCCCGAGGGGCCCATCACGCTGGTCGGGGATGGGATACGCCGCTTCCCGGCGGTCTGGGGGCGCGTGTTGGGAGCGCGCGCGCAGACCATGCCCGAAGCTGCGGACGTCCCCTGTCCGGTGGCCCTTTCGCGGCTAGCAGTGGTTCAGTACAAGCGACAGGGAGCGAGCGATCTCGTGGAGCTCGAGCCCTTGTACGTGAGGGGCAGTGACGCGCAGCTGCCCAAGGCGCCGCTGGCGACGTGATGCGATAGACGGCGAACTGGAGGACGAGGCCATGCCATCATTCGACGTAGTTTCCAGGGTTGTCATGCACGAAGTCGACAACGCGGTTCAGCAAGCGAGCAAGGAGCTTTCCACGCGCTTCGACTTCCGTGGGACAGACAGCACTGTGGAGCGGACCGACGACGGGCTGCTCCTGAAGTCCAACAGCGAAGGGCGACTCGAGGCAGCGTGGGAGGTGCTGCGGGAAAAGATGGTCAAGCGCAAAGTGTCGCTGAAAGCCCTGGATGCACAGCAGCCGGAGCAAGCCGGGGGCAGCACGTGGCGCCAGCTGGTCAAGCTCAACCAGGGGATCAGCACCGACAAGGGAAAGGACGTCGTGAAATACCTGAAGACCCAGAAGCAGTTGAAGGTCCAGGGGGCGATTCAGGGGGACCAGGTTCGGGTGACGGGCAAGAAGCGTGATGACCTGCAGGAGGCCATTCGGCTCCTCAAAGAGCAGGATTTCGGCCTGGACCTTCAGTTCGAAAACTTCCGGGACTAGCGGCCTCACTCGGTCACCGAGCGGTAGACGTGCTCGAAGCGTCGTGCGGCTCGCTCCCACGACGTGTCGTGCCGCATCGCGCGTCGGCGTAGCGCCTCGAAGGCGTCGGTGTTCGCGTAGGCAGCAAGCGCCCGCTGCAGTGCGGACAACATGGCGGCTCGATCATCGTCGTAGAGGAAGCCTGTGCCGGTCTCCAGGTGCGCATCGCAATCGACCACCGTCTCCCCTGGCGGGCCGGTGCGGGCTACGATCGGCAGCGCCCCATAACGCTGCGCGGCCAGGTGGAGCCCGCCTACTCCTTGGCCCGGCTCGGCGCCTTCGGTCGGTGCCCAGAACAGATCCGCGCCGCCAAACAGCCTGTGGACCGCTCCTTCGTCTGCGGCGTTGATGCACTTGACCTGTTCATCATGGCTGTCGACCAGGTCCCCAAGTGCCGCGTCGGGGCCATCGGGGATGGCCAACGCAACCTGCACGTCGTTGCGTAAGAGCCCCTTGAGCACCTCGGCGACGCCGCCCTGACCGTCCTCCGCCTTGACAGCCAACAGGGGGGTGTCGGGGCGAATGGGCAACCCGAGCTCGTACTGGAGGGCCCCTTTGCATTCGTCCTTGCCAGAGGTGTCCGCCGGGTCGAAGCGGGCCGTCAGATTTGGGTCGACGACGGGGTTATAGACGGCGCCGTCCACCCCGTCGATGATGCCAGTCAGGCGATCTCCGCGTGCACGCAGGGCTTCGCCGAGATCGGCTGCCATGCTGCCATCCACCAGGGCAGCAGCGAGCCCGGGCGAGCCGGCGACCACCCGGTCCGCGGCGAGAATTCCCGCCGAAAGAAGGGTAGTCGGATCAGTGCCCGAGAGGGCGTCCGACACCACGGCCGGTGGCGCCAGGGCCTCGAGTTCGCCCGGTTCGAAGCGCCCAAGCCTATCGGTTTGAAACAGCGACAGCACGGCCCCCAGTGGGGTCCGTTTGGCCTTGGCGATTGGCAACGAAAGGGCAGCCTGAAACCCGAATGCATGGACTACGTCGCAAGTGGGTTCGCGGGTGCGTGCGATTTCGGCGGCCGCCTGGCCAAACAAGAGTGCCCGTCGCCGGGTCTGGGCGTCGTCCGCCGTTTCCGGCTCGTCACCAAACTGTTCGTTGCCCAGGAAGACCAGGTCGACGCCGCCAGTTGTACGCCCGTCGTATACGGCGCACGCGTAGGTTTCGCCGCCGAGTTCCACGTCGATGGTCGACAACCGGCGAGCCAGCGTGTGGGCATTCGGGTCGATGGCCTCATACAGCGGCGACACCACCGTGACCTGGTGGCCCAGGCCTCGCAGCGCTTTGGGCAAGCCAGCAGCCGTCTCCGCGAGCGAGGAGGCCCGGCTGTACGGCGCGATTTCAGGCGTAATAAGAAGTACTTTCACGATTCCGGACAATACAGCCAGCGTGCCGAATTCACCACCTGTCAGATGCCTGGCGGCGCGTGTGGGCGACAGCGCTCGGTGTGTGCTTTTCCCCGAGCGGGTCCGTCGATCGGGTACACTTGTGTAATGCTTTCCAAGTCCCCACCTGAGAGATCCTACAACGTGGCGATCTCGCGGGCTTCTATCCTGGGGAGCCGGGGGCTCCTGGGCCGGGCGTTGAGCACCTCGATGCGCCAGCTGGGTGTGGCGGTGAGCGAATATTCCCGCAGCCACGTGGCCGGCGATCTCGAGGCTGCCCATTGGGACCCGGATCGCGGGGAGATCGACCTGGCGCCCCTCGCTCAATCCGAGGCCGTGGTGAATTTGGCGGGCGAGAGCCTGGTCGGGGGCCGCTGGACCGAGGAGCGAAGGCGCCGCTTTCGCGCGAGTCGGGTCGCTTCCACCCGCGTGTTGTGCGAAGCGATCGCGCGTACGGATCCGCTTCCACGGGTCCTGGTCAACGCGTCGGCGGTTGGGTTCTATGGGGACCGCGGGGAGTCGGCGGTCACGGAGGATAGCCCCGTCGGGGATGGCTTTCTCGCGCAGCTGTGCCAGGAGTGGGAACAGGCGACCGCGCCTGCCGTAGAAGCGGGTGTTCGGGTGGTTTATGCGCGCTTCGGCATCGTGCTGTCCACCGACGGTGGCGCGCTGGCAGCGATGCTCCCGGCCTTTAGGTTGGGCCTTGGGGGGCCGCTGGGCAACGGCCAGCAGTTCATGCCGTGGGTGACCTTGCGCGATGCGGTGCGCGCGGTGCGGTTCTGCATCACGGACGAAAGCGTGACGGGACCGGTCAATATCGTCGCACCCGAGGCCACCCGCAACCGAAAGTTCACCCGCGCCCTCGGTGCTGCGTTGCGTCGCCCGGCGCGCCTTCGGGTGCCGGGGTTTGCGCTCAAGGCAGTCCTGGGTCCGAAGGCGGCGCAGGAACTGCTTCTGACCGGCGCGAATGTCCGGCCCTCGGTTCTGGAGCGTGCTGGATTCCGCTTCGATGCTCCGCGCCTGGACGACGCACTTGCGATGGTTCTCGAGGATGCATCACCCCCCTGATACAGTTACATCGAGGGCGATACTCCATGCCAATCATCTCTTCCGAATCGGTCCAGGAGCGCTACGACCTGGTGATCGCCGGGACCGGGTTTGGATCGCTTTTCTTTCTGCACGGCTACCTTGAGCGCTTTCCCCAGCATCGGGTGCTGCTGCTGGAATGGGGCAGCTATCGCGATCAAGCCTGGCAGTTGAAGCACCGCAGAAATGGCGACAGGGATGCGGAGGGGATGTATGTGCGGCAGCCGGGTCAAAAGCCCTGGGCCTTCACAATCGGTTTTGGTGGCGGCACCAACTGTTGGTGGGCCGTCACCCCTCGCCTGGCGCCCAACGATTTCCAGCTGAAGTCCCGGTATGGCGTGGGGGAGGATTGGCCGATCACCTATGAGGAGCTGGAGCCCTACTATCTGGCGGCCGAGCGGGTCATGCTCGTGTCGGGGCCGGAGGAGCTTGCTCGCCGCTATCCGCGATCTGGTCCGTTTCCGCAGCCTCCGCACAACCTTTCGACCGCGGACAAGCGCATGCAGGCTGCCAGCCCCGATCATCACTTCGCGATTCCCACCGCGCGGCTCCGGGTGCCGGTAGGTCAGCGCGCGGCATGCTGCAACAGCATGGTCTGCAACCTGTGCCCGACCGGCGCGAAGTTTTCAGGGCTCAACACGTTTGGCGGGTTGGTCGCGGATGACCGCGTCGACTTGCTGACCAATGCGCGGGTGCGGGCGGTCGAGAAACAGGCTGGGCACGCCACAGGTCTCCGCTATGACCATGCCGGCCGCCAGGCGGTGGCCAGGGCCCCGCTGGTAGCGGTGGGCTGCAATGCGATCCACACGCCGTTCATTCTGATGCGCTCTGGCCTCGAGCATCCGGTTCTCGGGCGCTATCTCCATGAGAAGAGCGTCGCGCAGTTCGAGGTGCTGCTCGATGGCATCGATCACTTCGACGGGGGCATCCCCACCACCGCATGCAACACATCATGGGTCGATGGAGAGCACCGCCGTGAGGCCGGTGCCGCCATGGTCTACTTCATCAATCACTACAACCTGTATGGCTTGCGGACCGAGTGGGGGCGGTGGCGCCAGACGTTACCAGTGGAGGCCTTCGTCGAAGACATTCCCCAAGCGTCCAACAGGGTGATCGATGACGGCGGTGACTTGCCGGTGGTAGAGCACGCTACCCGCACCCGCTACAATCGGAAGGGTATGCAGCGCGTGGCGGAACTTCTCCCCGAGCTGCTGTCCCCCCTGCCTGTGGAACGGATCGTTCCGCGGCCCGAGTTGCCGACCGGATATCACATCCAGGGTACTTGCAGGATGGGCCGGGAGCCCGATGCCTCGATCGTGGATGCCGATCTGCGACACCATCAGGTGCGAAACTTGCTCGTGCTGGGAACCGCCGTTTGGCCGAGCTGTGGCACGGCGAATCCCAGTTTGACCGCCGCGGCCTTGTCGCTTCGGGCGGCGGATCGGCTCGGGAGCTGACCATGGCGCCTCGCCTTTCCCGCCGCCATGTGCTGATCGGTCTGGGGGGTCTCGGTGCAGGCGCCGCGGCCGGCACATCATGGGCCGTGTTTGGCGACCCCAGTGGTGCGGTACTCGCGTTTCTGCGGGAGGTGCTACCGGGGGTGAAGCTCGATGAGGCGTCGGTGCAGACGTGTCTGCGCGACTTTACGGCCAACTGGTCAAGAGGAAAGAAGCTTGCCATTGGGACCGCCTGGCGCGCGCTGGGCGTGCGCAACACCGCGGCTCTGCATGCACGCATGGAGAAGCTGGAGCGGCTCCTGCTCACCTTCTTCCTTGTCAACTCCAACTTCTTTCGAGTTCGGGACCCGCGCGCAGAGACGATTGTTTACTACAGCCGACCCGTCGGGGCTCCGTGCGCGAGTCCTTTCACCGATTTCAGCCCCCCGGCCTAGCCCGGGCTAACCCGAGTCATTCACTCGTTGGGGGATCGATGCTCGGGGCAATGTCTGCCACGATCGCCAGGTCCGTCTCGCCGGTGTCGAGGACGTCCTGGACCTCTTCTGGCGATTGGGCGGTTGGGCTCGTGGACAGGATCGGTGCCGCCTCGATCTCCTCTCCGCCCATCATGCGAACGACCTGTTCGAGTGTGTCCCGCAGGCGCGCCTGATCGGCCGCCGGCAGTTGCGCCAGCTGTTCCGTGAACGTCTCTTGCAGTGGCGAAGGCGCCTGCTTTACCAGCGCCCGGCCGGCATTTGTCAGAGTTACGGTGACCAGCCTACGGTCGGTCGTGGCGCGCGTGCGTTGCACCAGCTGACGGAGCACCAGCCGATCAATGATGCCCGTGATGGTTCCCTGACTGAGGGCGACCTCCTTCGCGAGGAAGCTCGGCGTTGCGCTTTCGACGTCAGCCAGCACTCGTAGGCAAACGAGCTGCGGCCCCGTGAGCCCGAAGGTGTTCGCGAGCTTGCGACTGTGCAGGTCGATGGCGCGGGTGATTCTCCGCAGGGCGCGAAGGATGTCATCGTCGATGGGGCTGTTCGGCACAACGCAGGCTCGCGTCCAAGCCACCGTTGTACCTTAAATCCAACTTTCCCTCCGTGCCGTCGCCCCCATGGCCGTCTCCCTTGCGGAGGACTGGTCTTTTGGATACAAAGCTTTTCAACCAGAAAGCTTTGCATCGATGCGAGCTGCCACTGCGCGCATAAGTATTGAATAATACAAGATTTCTGGGTGCGATGGCCAGCTGTTGCCAGGTCTCGCGGTTGCGGGCTGTGTTCCGCATTTTCCCGACACACGGCTGACCCGTGGCGGGGGTTCGCCCGGCCGGGCGGGCCGAACAGGAGAAACTTAATGTCGGCTCACGTTGCCCAATCCCGCCAGAACCGGGCCAACCATACAAAGAAACAGGACTTTGGTGAGCAGCCTTTGGAAGTCCGGCAGACCGATCACTATCACGAGGAGTACATCCAGGCCTTCGTGCAAAAATGGGACGATCTGATTGACTGGAACGCGCGAGCCAAGACCGAGGGAACGTTTTTCATCGATCAGCTCAAGGAGCGAGGGGCGAAAAAGGTTCTGGATGTGTCCACGGGCACAGGCTTTCATTCCGTCCGCCTAATCGAGGCAGGCTTCGACGTAACGAGCGCCGATGGAAGTGCGCAGATGCTTTACAAGGCCTTCGAGAACGGCAAGAGGCGTGGCCACGTGCTGAGAACCATCCAGGCGGACTGGCGTTGGCTCAATCGCGATATTCACGGCAAATTCGACGCGGTGGTGTGTCTCGGCAATTCGTTTACGCACCTGTTTTCAGAAAACGACCGCCGCAAGGCGCTGGCCGAGTTCTACGCAGCGCTCCGCCATGACGGCGTGCTGATCCTGGATCAGCGCAACTACGACGCCATCATGGACGACGGCTACTCGAGCAAGCATATCTACTACTATTGCGGGGACGATGTTTCTGTTCGTCCGACCCACGTGGATTCGGGCCTCGCCCGGTTTGAGTACGGGTTTCCAGACGGTTCCAAGTTTCACTTGAACATGTTCCCGCTGCGCAAGGCGTACGTGCAGCGCCTGCTCCAGGAAGTCGGCTTTCAGACGACTGAGACCTACGGCGACTTCCAGGAGACCTATCGCGAGGAGGCACCCGACTTCTATGTCCACGTTGCTGAAAAGCGGTACTTCGGGGGGAGATCCTCGTGAGTGGCTCGGCGGGCCCGACGGAAGCGACTCGGGTTGCGCGCGACTACTACAACAGTGACGACGCCGACAATTTCTACGCCATCATTTGGGGTGGTGAAGACATCCACGTGGGGCTTTACGAGACCGGTGAGGACCCCATCTTCGACGCCAGCCGTCGCACCGTCGAGCGCATGGCTTCGCTGTTGCCTCGGTTGGGCAGCGACACGCGCGTGCTCGACTTGGGCTCTGGCTACTGCGGAGCCGCTCGCCGCCTCGCGGGGACGTATGGATGCAAGGTCGTCGGTCTGAATCTGAGTGAGAAGGAGAACGAACGCGCCCGCCAGCTCAACGAAGCCCAGGGCCTTGGGGATTGCGTTGAAGTGGTCGACGGGAGCTTCGAAGCGATTGCAGCACCGGATGAGACCTTCGATGTCGTGTGGTCCCAGGATGCGATTCTCCATAGTGGGGACCGTCAGCGGGTGCTCTCCGAGGTGGCACGGGTCCTCAAGCCCGGTGGCCAGTTCGTCTTCACCGACCCGATGCAGTCCGATGACTGCCCTGTAGGGGTCTTGCAGCCGATCTTGGATCGCATTCACCTTCAGAGCCTCGGCTCACCAGGGTTCTATCGCGAGCGCCTCGCGGCTCTTGGGTTGCGGGAAGAGCGGTTCTTGGAGCTCACACCCCAGCTCGTGATGCATTACAGCCGCGTCTTGCAGGAGACTGAGAAGCGGCAGGACGAGTTCGGTGGCAAGGTCAGCGCTGCCTATCTCGACCGGATGAAGAAGGGCCTCGGCCACTGGATCGATGGCGGCGAAAAGGGGCACCTTGCCTGGGGCATCTTCAGATTCAGCAAGCCTGCCTGACGGGGCGGGTGGCGCTCTTGGCCACAAGCGGGATAGCGGGCGCCGGCTCGCGGTTCAGCCCGTGGTCTTCTGGACCTCGTCGCTCCTAATCTTTGCGATCCTGGCGGTCAGTGTGGTGGCCACCGACCAAGTCGCTGGCTTCTTCGGAGCTGTTCAGGCCACGATCGTCAAAAAGCTCGGGTGGTTTTACGTCCTGTCGATGACGGGATTTCTCGTCTTCGTCCTCTGGCTCCTCCAGAGTCGCTTTGGCGACATTCGACTCGGAGCCGACGATGAACAGCCGGAGTTCAGCCGGCCCACCTGGTTCGCCATGCTGTTTAGCGCCGGGATGGGCATTGGGTTGTTGTTCTTCAGCGTGGCCGAGCCGATCATGCACTACGGTTCTCCACCACGTGGCGATGGGCACAGCCTGGAGGCAGCTCGCAACGCGATGGGTCTGACCCTGTTCCATTGGGGTCTGCATCCCTGGGCCGTCTATTCGATCGTGGGGCTGTGCCTTGCCTACTTTGGCTTCCGGCGCGGGCTGCCCCTGTCCATCCGTTCGACGCTCTATCCGGTCCTGGGAGACCGCATCCACGGGTTTTGGGGGGATGCGGTCGATATCCTGGCGGTGGTCAGTACCCTGTTCGGAGTCGCCACGTCCCTGGGCCTCGGTGCGATGCAGGTCAACGCTGGCTTCCATCACGTCGTCGGGCTGCCGGTGTCGACTACAGTCCAAGCCGCGATCATCGCGGGGATCACGCTCATGGCAACCGCGTCGGTCGTTTCGGGGTTGAACGCGGGTATTCGGCGTTTGAGCGAGCTCAATATGGGGCTTGCAGGTCTGCTGCTGCTGTTCCTGTTCATCGTGGGGCCCACCGCGTTTCTGATGAACGCGTTCGTGTCCAACATCGGTGCGTATCTGCAGCGACTGCCCGGCAACTCGTTTTGGACGGCGAGCTTCGAGCAGCCCCAGCGACGGGAATGGCTCGGCCTGTGGACCGTGTTCTACTGGGCCTGGTGGATCGCATGGGCGCCTTTCGTCGGGATGTTCATTGCCCGCATTTCCCGGGGACGGACCGTTCGGGAGTTCCTCGTTGCCGTGCTTCTCGGTCCCACGGTCGCCGGTGCCGTGTGGCTCACCGTGTTCGGCAACACAGCGTTGTACCAAGAGGTCTATGGGGCCGGGGGGATCGCTGCGGTGGTCTCCGAGAACATGCCCACAGCGGTGTTCGTGTTGCTGGAGCGCTACCCGCTGTCCGGGCTGACGGCCGCGGCGTGCACCGTGTGCGTTGTGCTGTTCTTTGTTACCTCATCCGATTCTGCATCCCTCGTCGTCGATACGATCGCGTCCGGCGGAAACGAGCATCCGCCCGTGGGGCAGCGCATTTATTGGGCCCTGCTGGAAGGCGCGGTCGCCACCGTGCTTCTGATCGCGGGCGGGTTGCAGGCGCTTCAAACAGCCGCCATCACAACGGCGCTGCCTTTCTGCATCATCATCATCGCCATGTGCTTCGGCCTGGTGCGAGCCCTGGCTCGCGACTAGCTAGCCCGGATTATTCATGAACGCTGCGTCGGATCGCGCAGGGATTCGGCTTCA
>JAPPOR010000761.1 GCA_028817905.1 Myxococcales bacterium | reverse complement strand
CGTCGCTTGCGGCGAGCGTGGGTTCTGCCGGGCAGGGCCCGTACACGGCGGCCAACGGGTTTTTGGACGCGCTTGCCCATCAGCGCCGCAGCCTGGGGTTGCCTGCACTGAGCCTGGGGTGGGGGTTGTGGACCGACGCGGTTGGGCAGGCCGCTGGCCTCGCGTCCGGCGTTCGGGGCGCCCAACGTGCGCGCCAGGACCGCAGCGGCTTCGGGACCGTCACACCCGCGCAAGGGGTCGCCCTGTTTGCCCGCGCTATCCAAGTCCCCACGGCCCATCTGCTGCCGGTGCCTGTTCGCACCGCGGTGCTGGGGGCGGCGTATGGCCAGGGTGCGGCGCCGCTATGGCGCGAGCTGTTGCCCAAACGAAGGGGCATGCGCGCTCCCGGCAAGGGCGCGTGGACCCGGGAGGTCGCCGAGCTCCCGCCGGGGCGCCGGGAGGCCGAGGTCGTTGGGCAGGTTCGAGAGCAGGTGGCGCGTGTGATGTCCCTGCCCGGCGCCGGTTCCGTCGATCCGAGTTTCGCACTCAGGGACTTGGGGATGGACTCGGTGATGGCGCTGGATCTCCGCCGGATATTGTCGCAGCGGACCGGTGAAAAGCTACCGGCCACCTTGGTCTTCGACTATCCCACGCCCGTCGCGATCGCCCGCTACTTGCTCAGGCGCGTGGAAGGCCCGGCCGGGGCTGGCTCGAGCCCCGCGGCGGTCGAGACCCCGATGTCCGCCGACGAAGCGATCGCGATCGTGGGAGTCGGTTGCCGCTACCCCGGTGGTGTCACGGACCTGGACTCGTTCTGGCAGCTGCTGGATGGGGGCGTCGATGCGGTAAGCGAGATTCCCGCCGAGCGCTGGGATGTCGACGCAATCTACGACCCCGATCCAGATGCCGTCGGAAAGATGATGACCCGCAGTGGCGGCTTCCTGGCTGGCGTCGATCGCTTCGATCCCGGCTTCTTCGGGATCGCGCCGCGCGAGGCCATCCACATGGACCCCCAGCAGCGCTTGTTGCTGGAGACGAGCTGGGAAGCGCTAGAGCGGGCCGGGATCGCTCCGGACCGGCTCAGTGGCACCCCGACCGGGGTGTTCGTCGGCCTGATGTACAACGACTACTACACGCTCACGGGAGACGACCTGGCAAGGCTGGATGGCTACGTCGGGATGGGCAGCTCCCACAGCGTGGCCTCTGGTCGCATCAGCTATTCGCTAGGGCTTGTGGGGCCGAGCATGACGGTCGATACGGCCTGCTCGTCGTCCCTGGTCACCGTGCACTTGGCATGCCAGGCCTTGCGCAACCGCGAGTGCTCGCTTGCCCTTGCTGGGGGCGCGGCCCTCATGCTGAGTCCAGCAGGCTTGGTTGAGTTCAGTCGCTTGCGGGGGCTGTCTCCCGATGGTCGCTGCAAGAGCTTTGCGGCCGCAGCCGATGGAGCTGGCTGGTCGGAGGGGTGCGCCATGCTCGCCTTGGAGCGCCTGTCGGACGCGCGCCGCAACGGCCATCCCGTGCTGGCGGTCGTTCGCGGCTCTGCCGTCAATCAGGACGGTCGCAGCAACGGCCTGTCGGCTCCCAATGGCCCGTCTCAGGAGGAGGTGATCGGGCGAGCACTTGCCCAGGCGAGCGTGCACCCGGCGGAGGTGCAATACGTGGAGTGCCACGGCACCGGCACTTCGCTCGGGGACCCGATCGAGGTGCAGGCCCTCGGCGCCGCCCTGGGCACCGAGCGACCCGCGGACCGGCCTGTCGTGATCGGTTCGGTCAAGAGCAACTTCGGACACACCCAGGCCGCCGCCGGGGCTGCCGGGCTGATCAAAACGATGCTCGCGATGCGCCATGGACGCATTCCGAAGAATCTGCATTTCGACCAACCGAGCCCACACATTCCTTGGGATGAGCTGCCGGTACGGGTGGCGTCGCAGGCCATGGCATGGCCCGATGGCAGCTCGAAGATCGCAGGGGTCAGTTCGTTCGGTATCAGTGGCACTAACGCCCATGTCATTCTCGAAGAGCCCCCTCCGGATATGCAGGTTGAGGCCCCGGCTGCCCGGGGTCCGGAGCTGTTCTTGCTGTCGGGCAAGGTTCCCGAGGCGGTCGCCGCGTCCGCCGAAAACTTGCGCGCGCACCTAGTCGCGCACCCGGATATCTCCTATTCGGCCGTCGCTTCCACGCTTGCGACTGGCCGTACGCACCATGAGCAACGCGTTGCCTTCGTCGCAGACTCGAGGGAGGCGCTGTTGGAGCGGCTTCGGCTTGTATCAGAGGGCGAACCGAGTGCCGCTATCCTGCGTTCGGACCGACTGGCAGAGGAGCGGAGAATTGCCTTCGCTTTCACGGGAGCGGGGGCCGAGTGGCTCGGTATGGGGCGTTCGCTGCTGGCGCAGGAGGGCGCCTTCCGCACCAGCATGCAGGCCTGTGACGAGGCGCTTCAGCGAGAAGCGGGTTGGTCGGTCCTTGAGGAACTCGCCGCGGGACCGGAGGTCTCCCGGCTCCGGCAGGTCGAGATTCTCCAGCCCACCTTGTTTGCAATGGGCGTGTCCCTGGCAGCGCTCTTTCGTTCGCTGGGCGTCGAGCCGAGCGTGGTGATCGGGCACAGCCAGGGCGAAGTCGCGGCGGCGTGCGTGGCGGGCGCGCTGTCGCTCTCGCAGGGTGTGGCGATCGTATGTCGCCGCAGCCGGCTTGTGCGCCGCTTGATCGGGCGCGGTGAGATGGCGGTGATCGGCATGTCCGAAGAGCAGGCCGAGGCGGCGCTTCTGCCCTATGCGGGCCGCCTCAGCGTTGCCGGCCTGAACAGTGCGCGCCTGACCGTGGTGTCCGGGGACTCCGAGCCGCTCCAGGAATTGCTCGAGCGGCTTGATGCGGAAGGCGTGTTCTTCAGCCTCGTGCAGGCCGATTTCGCGGGGCACAGCGCGCAGGTGGACGAGCTGCGCGACGAGCTGCTGGCCGATCTCGGGACGATTGTCTCGGTCAAGCCGCACGTTCCGATGGTCTCGACCGTGACGGGTACGGATATCGCTGAAGGCGAGTTGTCGGCCGAGTACTGGGCCGACAATCTGCGCCAGCCGGTGAGGCTGTCGTCAGCGATGGCACGCTTGATCAAGGATGGACACCGGGTGTTCGTGGAGGTGGGCGCCCATCCGGTCCTGCTGCCGGCCCTCGAGGAGTCGTGCAGTGACCACGATGTAGCCGGGGTGGTGGTCGGGACGCTCAGACGCGACCGCTCCGAGCGCGAATGTGTGCTCTCGTCCCTGGGTCGCTTATTTGCGGCCGGCTGTGAGGTCGACTGGGCAGCCGTCTTCCCCCATGCTCACCCACCAGCCGACCTGCCGACCTACCCATGGCAGCGCCAGCGCTACTGGACCGATCCTGTCTCGGTCGCGGGTTCGTCTCGGCAGGCGGCGGAGCACCCGCTGCTCGGTGCACGGGTCTCGGTAGCAGGGACCGCGGCGGTCTACGAGTCCGCATTTTCGCCGATCGATCAAGCATGGATGGATGGTCACCGGGTATCGGGGCGGCCGCTCGTCGCCGGCGCCACCATCGCAGAGCTAATCCGGGCGGGTGGTGAAGAGCACTTTGGCGGCCAGCCCGTGGAGCTTCGCTCGCTAGTGTTGCAGAGCCCCCTTTGGCTGTCGGCTGAGGGTGCGCAACGAGTGCAGCTGGTCCTTCGTGAGGAGGACGGCCGCTGCGACGCATCGGTGTATGGGTACGAGGACGAGGCCTGGGTGCTGAAGGCTTCTGCGGAGGTCCAGCCGATGGGTGCTTCGCTCGCTGGTCCACCGCAGATCGAGCTCGCGCCGATCGCTGCGCGTTGCGATCGGCCCCTCGCGATCGAGGATCTGTATGCAGCGGCCGAGGTCTCCGGTGTTGAATATACCGGCGCGTTCCGAGGACTGCGGGCCCTGCGCATCGGTGACGGGGAGGTGCTGGGCGAGGTGCGTGCACCCGAGGGCCTGGAGGAGGGGCCATATGGTGTCCATCCGGCACTGTTGGATGCAGCGTTTCAGACCAGCGCCGGGCTGACGGTTGGCGAGGACGGGATGTTGCCCTTCGCGATGGAGCGCTTCGTTCTGTACGAGCCGGGCTGGACGGCGGGCACCGTGTGGCTGCGACACAAGCGGGGCGAGAGTGGGGGGACCACGGTCGATCTCGCGCTGTGCGACGAGCACGGGCGAGTGGCCGCCGAGGTCGTTGGGCTGCGACTGCAGGCCACGGATCTCAGTGCCCTGGCCCGCGAAGGCCGCGACATGGCGCAGGACCTCTATTGTGTCAGTTGGGCCGGGATTTCCTCGGGGTCCGGCGAGGACCCGGTGCCTTCCGGATCGTGGGCCTTGCTGGGCGAGGCCACCACGCTACGTGCGGCGTTGGCAGAACGGATCTCGGCGACCGGCGCAACTTGTACCTGTGCGACTTGGTCGGAGAGTGATGGCGTTCCCGCGGCTGACAACGTCGTTTGCCTGTGGCCGGGTGGCGGCGAAGAGCCGTCTGACGTAGCGGTCCAGGTGGCTGCGAGAGGTCTCGGGTTGGTTCAGACATTGGCGGTGCGGCCACAGCCGCCGCGGTTGTACTGGGTTACCTGCGAGGGGGTGGCCGTCAGTCCGGGTGATTCCGCTGCTGAGGCAGCTGGGGCGCTGTGGGGTCTTGGGCGCACGGTGATGCAGGAGCACCCGGAGCTGCAGTGCACCCTGTTGGACATCGAAGCGGGCGAGCCGGGCCTGCAGGCGTTGCTCCGCGAGCTGTCCTGGGGCGATGACGAAAACCAGATCGTTTGGCGGCAGGGCAAGCGTCATGTGGCGCGTCTTTCTCGCTCACCGGCCTCAAGGGTTCCGGAGGGCAACTACGCGCTGCAAATCGCCCGCAAGGGCATGCTCGATCAGCTGCGCGCGGCGCCCGTTGCGCGTCGCGAGGTGGGCCCGGGGGAGGTCGAAATCGAGGTGCGGGCGTCCGGGCTCAACTTCCGCGACGTCTTGAACGCGCTCGGCATGATCCCCGGAGAGATGGGCCGGCTCGGGTGGGAGTGTGCAGGCGTGGTCACGGCCGTCGGTTCGGAGGTGGCGCGCTTCGCCGTCGGTGACGAGGTCATGGCACTGACCAACGGCA
>JAPPOR010000421.1 GCA_028817905.1 Myxococcales bacterium | reverse complement strand
CTGTTGCGTAGGGTTGTCAGGGCGCCGGGAGTTGCGGCGGTTACGATCGGAGTGGCGCCCGCCAGCAGGACGACCCTCCCGCCCGAGCCCCGAGCGAGATAGCGCAGCAGGTTGCGAGCAAATACACGGTTCCCACGGAACTCGAGCATGTTGTTGATGAAGACACTGGCATCACCAATCGTGACTAGGCGGCCTGCACCCACAGCGCCCGACAGGACCAGTGCGTGGCGCCCTTCATCCAACGCGAACACCGGGTCGAGGCCATCGTGGAAGACAGACGTAGGATGATTGGCGACCAGTGCGCGCACGTCGGCAGCCAGCGGATGGTTGCCTTCCGGTGTCGCGATCATCAGGGCCCGATTGCCGCGTAGCAAGCGCTCGCGAGGAATCTCTACGGGCACCCGGCGCGCGATCCGGAAGGCGTTCAACAACGTATCTCCACTTCCGAAATCGTCCGCCAGGGCCACTCGGGCGCCATCCCGCATAAAAGCCGACAACGCCGAACGGGGCAGGGGCTGGGTCGGGTGAACGATCAGGATTCCGTCACTGGCAGTCAGCTCGTCGAGCTGCAGCTGGTTCGGTACCAGCAGCTCGATGCCAGCTTCCGTGGCGATCTCCTGGAGCGTGGACAGTCCGTTCCAGCCCCGTTCTGCTGGGCTGTAGTCGACCGCGTCCGCCCGCACCGCCGCCTGCCAGGCAGAGGGCACCGTGCCCGTCGACATGAGCCAGGCCAAAGCCAGCGCCAGCAGGAAGAATGGCCGGTGGCTGCGTCCGCTGCGCCTAGCCCCGAACATTCACCTGCTCTTTCCGGTCTGGTGCGGACCTCACGGCATGTTCGCCTGTCTTCGAAGCGAAGCCCATCGTGGCAGCCTAACCCGGATCATTCACGACTTCGGCGTCGGATCGCGCAGAACTTCGGCTTCACAGGGCTTTCGACGACCGACGGGAATACTCCCCGTATTCGCTAGGGCGGCGAAAGTCCTGTGAAGCCGAAGGACAAGCGGGGCGGTGTCGAGGTCGTGAATGATCCGGGCTAACCCGGTTCCGTCGATGACGGCGCGACGGAACAGCCAGGTCCCTGTGTTTGCAGGACTTTTTGCCTGAGTGCGGAATGGCTGACGGGGGCCCCCGGGAGGCGCGCCTGGGGACCCGTGCGTGCGGAAGCCAGGGATTCCCGCGTTCTCACGGTTGGTACGAGGTGGGCAGCGTTGTTGAACGATCCGGGCTGGATTGGGGCGAATGGTTGGTCGCACATGTGGTGCGCTCGCGTCGTTTTTCTGTGCGTGGGTAACCGCTCAAGATCTGTCGCGATTCGCTCGTGGACAGGAGTGGACCGACGGTCGCAGGAGAATTCTGGTGAGCTCTGAAGTTGCGGGAGGCTTCGTGCGTTACTATTAGATCAGAGACCCGCGGTTGAGGAGCGAACGACCCATGCTGCCCCCCGTCATCATCGAACACATCAAGCGTAGGGAGCTGGAGGAGCGCCGTCGGGATAGGCAGCCCAGGCTGGAGCTGCCGCTGCCCATGCCGGCGCGTCCTGTCCACCACCCGGATGAGGAAGATGGCGAACGGGGGGTGGTGATTATCGACGTTCTCTGACGATGTCATTCCATGCGGCCGCCACGCCTTCGGCGGACAGGGCGTCGCCTTCTAGGAATGCCCCGGGGGTTTCTGCAACGCGCAGGGTGTAGAATCGCCCGCCGGCAGCCCCTAGTACCTCTCCCGAAACGTGGGCTGCGAGGTCCGACAGTAGGAACGTGACGAGCGGGGCTACCTGCTCGGGTGTCATGGAGCTGGGCCGGATGTTTGCGAACATGGGAAGCGCTTGCGTGAGGCGTGTACGGGCGGTGGGGGCGATCGCGTTGACGCGGACGGCCCGCCGCTTGAGCTCGATGGCCAGGGCGCGTGTAAACCCCACAATGCCAGCCCCGGCGGCGCAGGTTGTGGCCTGGTTGCGGACACCGAAAAGCGCCTCTGGTCCAGTGGTCAGCACGATCGAGCCGGCCCGTTTGCGGGCGTGCATGTCTCTCGCAACCGCCTGTGCGAGTCGCATTGGGGCGAGCAGATGCAGGTCGGCCAGCGCATGCTGCTCGTCCGGCTCCGCGTGCATGAAGGCACCATCCCGGTCGACGCCGGCGCTGCAGACCAACCCATCGATGCGTCCAAAAGCGCTGCGCGCCTGTTCAACCAGGGTGGTTTCGCTGCCGCGGGATGCGACGTCTAGGGTAGAGGCCTCGGCGGTGCCGCCGCGTTCGCGAATCTCCCGCACGACCTCGCAGGCCACCTCGGGGTCTGCCCCCGTGCCGTCACGCGCGCACCCGAGGTCGTTGACCAGCACGCGGGCCCCGGCTGCCGCACAGGCGAGCGCCTGACTACGGCCCAGGCCGCGCCCGCCCCCCGTGACGATGATGACCCTATCTTCGAGCAATTCCATGTTTCCGTCTTGTTTCGGCCCACGGGCATGAGGTCCACAATAAGATCGGTCGATGGCGCCACCTCGCCCTCAAAAGACCGTGTCATGGTGACCCACGTTGGTTGATCTGGCTGCAGGGAGTACACTGTAAGTGGTGAGGCGGACGAAGATCGGACGTTACGAGCTGCTGCACAAGATTGCGGCGGGCGGCATGGCGGAAGTGTTCCTGGCCCGGCAGTGGGGGCAGGCTGGCTTCTTTCGCGACGTTGTCATCAAACGCCTATTCCCACACTACGCCGAGCACGAGCACGCCCTGCGCATGTTCCAGGACGAGGCTCGTTTGCTGGCGGAGCTGTCTCATCCAAACATTCCGCAGGTTTACGACCTCGGCCACGCAGATGGCTACTGGTATCTCGCGATGGAGCACGTCGGGGGAGCGAGCCTCGCAGATTTGTGTCATGCGGCCGCGAAGGCGGAAAAGCCCCTTCCGCATCCCGTCGCGATCGGGATCGTTCAGCAGGTGGGTCTGGCGCTTCATCATGCGCACGAGCGGCGCGATCGTGAGGGACGGGCCCTACGCATCGTGCACCGGGATGTAACACCTCAGAACATCATGATTTCGCTGGATGCAGTCGTGAAGGTGCTCGATTTTGGTGTGGCCCAAACCAGCGCCCGGATCGACACGGACGCGGGCGCGGTTCGGGGGACCTACGCGTACATGGCTCCGGAGCAGGTCCGCGGCAAACCACTCGACAAGCGAGCCGATGTGTTTGCGCTTGGCGTCAACTTGTACGAGCTCACGACGGGACGTCGCCTGTTCCGCGGTACGGACGTGGAGATCATGACTGCGGTGGTGGAGCGGGACGTTACGCCACCCTCGCGTTTCGTGCGCAACTACCCGCCGGATCTTGAGGAGATCGTGATGACGGCCTTGCATCGCGACCGCTCCCAGCGCACACCGAGCGCGGCGCACCTTGCCCTTGCGCTCGACCAGTTCTGCATGCGCCACAGTGTCGTGACCGGCTCGCTGGTCGTGTCCCACTTCGTTCGCAGCGTGTTTCCGTACGAGCGGGCGCACGAAGCGGGCCTAGGGATCGCGCATCCGGACGCGGAGCCGAGCGACGAGGAGCTCGAAGAGCGGATGCTCGCAGAGGAACTACGCACGATTGGTGCAGCCGTTGCGAGCGACGCTGCCGCGGTCGTGCAGTCGGTTCGCGACGATACCCCCGACACCGAGACCGAGATTGAGGAGCTCAGCCTGGACGAGGTTGTCTTGGAGGACGAGGAGGGTGCCGCCGCGCGGGCGTTGCCCTCGGGCGAAGACAGTCTGGGCCTAGACGCCTTCGACGAAGACTCCGATGTAAAGCCGGTCGTACTCCTGTCGCCTAAGGCGAAGGGAGAAGGCACCGACGGTGCATTCCTTGGGGACCTGGAGCGTCGCTTGCGGGAGGACGCGGACGGTAGCGAGTGACGTCTCCGACGGGAGCGGTCGGGCGTTCTGGAGTGACTTTGGCGGACGTCCAGGCTGCCGCTGTGCGTCTGGACGGGTCGGTGTACCTCTCCCCGTGTCCTCGCTCCCAAACCCTGTCGGAGCGGCTCGGGTGCGACCTGTTCTTGAAGCTCGAGAACCTGCAAATGACGGGAAGCTTCAAGGAACGGGGCGCGCGCAACAGGCTGCTACAGCTCTCTGAGGTCGAACGGGCGGCGGGCGTGTTCGCCGCCAGCGCCGGCAATCACGCGCAGGGCGTTGCGTACGTAGCGCGTGAGTTGGGCATCGCTGCCCTGATCGTGATGCCGGTCTCGACTCCGCTCGTGAAGGTCGAACGTACGCGCAGCTTCGGAGCGGAGGTGGTCCTGCATGGCCGCAGCTACGCGGAGGCTCACCAGCGGGCAGTCCAGCTGGGAACTGCTCGGGGGATGACGGAGATTCCAGCGTTTGACGACGACGCGGTGATCGCCGGCCAGGGGACGGTCGGAACGGAGATTGTGCAGCAGGTCCCGGAGGTGGACGCCGTGGTGGCGCCGGTCGGCGGCGGCGGCCTGCTGGCGGGACTGAGCGTCGCCTTGCGCGGGCTTCGGCCCAAGGCACAGCTCTACGGCGTCGAACCAGCGAGCATGCCGTCGATGGCCGAGGCCCTGTCCACCGGCACACCGGTGAGCGTCTCCGATCACGCAACGCTCGCCGATGGCATCGCCGTGCGCCGGGTGAGTCAGCGTACGCTGTCGCTCGTCCGGGATCGGCTCGCTGGCTTGGTCAGCGTCGATGATGAGGAGATCGCAGAGGCGGTCTTGGTGCTGCTCGAAAATGAGAAGACCGTTGCGGAAGGCGCGGGAGCAGCGCCCCTTGCGGCGCTGCTCCAACGCCGCATCGATCTCGCGGGCAAGCGCGTGGTGATCGTGCTGACGGGCGGCAACATCGACGTCAACCTGGTCGCGCGAATCATCGACCGCGGGCTACGGAAATCGGGTCGCGCTGTGCGTTTGAGCGTGCTTCTTCCCGACGTCCCCGGCTCGCTCGTCGGCTTGCTCAAGGTGGTCGCTGACTGTCAGGCCAACGTGCTGCAGGTCGTTCACGATCGCCTCGATCTCGCCAATAAGCTTGGGGATACCAGCGTTGCATTGGTGTTGGAGACCCGGGGTTTCCAGCACGTTCAAGATGTGCGGGCAGCACTGGCT
>JAPPOR010000571.1 GCA_028817905.1 Myxococcales bacterium | reverse complement strand
GCGTGGATCGATAGCGCTGCCGCCGAATAGTTTCTCATCCAGGAGACGGCTCGTGCCCTTTGCTCCCAGGCATCCTGGTGTTTTGGCCGAGCTCTGCCACAAACTCGGTACTTCGACGACCGCTTGGTAGCGTTGCGCTGGGAGGTTCGCAGGATGGTGAATAAGCTTGCGTTCGTTGGTCTTGGGGTCATGGGCTATCCGATGGCTGGCTGGCTTCAGCGAGCCGGCTGCGAGGTAGCTGTCTACAATCGCACGCGGTCCCGGGCAGAGGCCTGGGTGGCGGAGTACGGTGGCACTTCGGCATCTACTCCGGCCGAAGCGGCTGCTGGTGCTGCGGCCGTGCTCGTATGCGTGGGCCGAGATAGTGATGTCTGGGAGGTGACGTGCGGCCCTTCGGGCGCCCTGGCAGCGATGGACGAAGGCGCGGTGCTGATCGATCACACGACCGCTTCAGCCGATCTGGCGCGCCGCCTCGGCCACGCATGCGCCAGGGCTGGCGTGGAGTTCGTGGACGCGCCGGTGTCAGGCGGAGAGCTTGGCGCCAAGGGCGGCAAACTGACAGCTATGTGTGGCAGTAGCGTGCACGGTTTCGCTTTGGCCAAGCCGATCATCGCCCACTACGCCCAGTGCGTGCGACTGCTTGGACCTATTGGGAGCGGACAATTGGCGAAGATGGCAAACCAGATCTGCATTGCCGGATTGCTGCAGGGTCTATCGGAAGGCTTGCACTTTTGTCAGATGGCCGGATTGGACCCCATTGGAGTCGTGCAGGTGATTTCCCAAGGCGCTGCGCAGTCTTGGCAGATGGACAAGCACCACCGTCGCATGGTCGATGGCGAATTTGAGCATGGTTTCGCCGTGGACTGGATGCGGAAGGACCTGTCGCTGGCGCTTGCCGAAGCTCGCAAGAATGGTTCGCAGTTGCCAGTCACAGCCCTGGTCGACCAGTTCTACGCCGACGTGCAGGGGCTTGGCGGCGGTCGATGGGACACTTCCAGCCTGATCGCGAGGCTGCAGGCACTTGCGAGCCCCATGCGATCGTCTTGAGTGATTCTTCGTTAGCGTCTACGTTGCGACAGAACAAGGGTTGTCGTGTGTCTATCGTGTGTCGTCGTAGCCGGGAGTGTGACTGATGTCTGAAGTAGCGAAGCCTGGTGTCAGTGCCATGAGCGCTTATGTGCCACCGTTCCGCGTAAGCCTCGAAGATTGGTGTGGTTGGACAGGGAATTCCTGGGACAAGGTGGCGGCCGTGGTGGGTCGTAGCTTCCGCGTTCCTGGCAAGCACGAGAACGTGTACACCATGGCTGCCAATGCAGTCCTTCGGTTGATCACGCAGAATGATATCGATCCACAGCGGGTTGGGTTTCTGGGTCTGGGTACGGAGTCGAGTACCGACAATGCTGCCGGTGCCGTGATCGTGCGGGGCATGGTGGACCATGGTCTCGATGCGCTGGGCCTTCCCAGGCTGGCACGTCAATGTGAGGTGCCGGAGTTCAAGCATGCATGTTTGGGTGGCGTGTATGGCTTGAAGGCGGCCGTGCGCTATGTGGCGTTCGACGGGGCGGACCGTCTGGCCATCGTGGTGGGTGCGGACGTTGCGGAGTATGAGCGCGGAAGTACCGGTGAGCAGACGCAGGGCGCCGGCGCGGTCGCGATGCTGGTGGAACGCGAGGCCAAACTCTTCGAGGTCGATCTGGCACATGCTGGTAGTGCTTCCGACTACCGTGGGCCGGATTTCCGCAAGCCGTTCGCGCGCCACTTCGTCGACGGGTATGCCCGCGGCACCGAACGATTGAGCGACTTCCCGGTCTTTAGTGGGAAGTACTCTACGTTCTCCTATCTCGATGAAACCGTGCACGCGGTCGAGGACATGCTGCACAAGTTGGATGTTTCCGCGGGCAAGTTCTATCGCAGTGTCCGTGGGCTCTTCTTTCATCGCCCGTACCAGATGATGCCGGTTCAGGCGATGTCCTTCCTATACGTGCGCGGTATGGCACGCGGTACCAACCACCATGACGAGCTGGGCGCCCTCTGCAAAGAGGCAGGGGTGGAGCTTGAGGACGTGCTGCGAGAGACTCAGACACGCCCTGACCTATTTGCCCTCGTGCGATCCGCCGGTGCGGACGTCGGCGATCCCTACCGGGCGACCAGCAAGGTGGCTGGGCTGCTCCGCAAGCAAGCCGACTTCCGAGAGTTGCTTGCCGAGAAGATGAGTCTCGGCAGCGAAGCGGTCGGGGACCTGGGCAATCTCTATTCGGCAGCGCTGCCAGTGTGGCTTGCGGCTGGCTTTGAGCAGGCTGCTGAGCAGTCCCTGGAACTGGCGGGTTTGCCAATGGTTGCAGTTGGATATGGCAGCGGCGACGCGGCCGAGGCGATCCCGATCCGCGCGGTTGCCGGCTGGGAAAAGGCTGCCCAGAACATTCGCCTAGCCGAGGCTCTGCATGGGCCGGTGGTCGATCTGACGCGTGCGCAATACGAAGCGCTGCACGACCGGCGCGAAGCGGATGGCATCGAGTACTCTCCCAGCGGGGAATTCGTCATCAGTCATGTGGGCGACACCTACGATCCGGCTTTCCAGGATCTGGGAATCGAGTACTATGAGTACGTCCCACCGCAGGTGGTCGCGGCCGAGTAGTAGACGGCTCCGTGCATGACCCGCGCGGGCGGGCGTGTTCGGAGCCCCCATGCGGTCAAAGCCGGCAAGAAGCGCCGAAGACACCCGGGCGGTTGAGCCATTCGTGATCGCGGACACGGCGGTGGCGCCGGGAGCGACAGCACGCGTCGAACTGCGGATCGCGCGGCTTCCCGCCGGTGCATGGATGCCCATGTCTGTGCTGGTTGTGCACGGCAAACGACCGGGGCCGACCGTGTGGGTAAACGCGGCGGTCCACGGGGACGAGCTCAACGGCGTGATTGCGGTCCGGCGCCTGTTGGCTGCCGCTCCACCCCAGCGCCTACGGGGCACGCTCCTTGCGGTGCCGGTCGTCAATGTCTTCGGGGTGACCATCGGCTCGCGCTATTTGCCCGACCGGCGCGACCTGAACCGCTCCTTTCCCGGCGCGAGACGCGGCTCATTGGCCGGTCGTCTCGCCGATCTGTTTTTTGAGTCCGTGGTCGCCCGTTGCAGCGTGGGCGTGGACTACCACACCGGTTCGGGGGGACGCTTCAATCTTCCGCAGATTCGCTGCAACGTGGATGACCTTGAAACGATGCGGCTCGCCCATGCTTTCGGTGCGCCGCTCATCCTGCATGCGCCCCTGCGCCAGGGAACACTGCGGGCTGCGGCCAGCAAGCGCGGAATCCGGATGCTGGTCTACGAAGCCGGTGAAGCGGGAAGGCTCGATTCGAAATCGGTGAGCAGCGGTGTGCATGGCATGCTGCGCGTGCTGCAAGGACTCGACATGTTGGAACGCGCTCCCAAGACCAGGCGCCCGTCCTTGGTTGCCCGTGAAAGCCATTGGTTGCGCGCGCCTCGCAGCGGGTTCTGGGTGAGTGACGTCAAAGTGGGCAAGCGGGTGCGATCCGGACAGGTCGTCGGCATGATCGTCGACGCGGTCGGTCTGAGCGACAAGCCGGTCGTGTCCCGCGAGTCCGGCCTCGTGATCGGATTGCAGCACACTACCGCTGTGCACCAAGGGGATGCGATCGTGCACGTGGCCCGCATCCATAGTCATGAATGATGCGGGCTAGGTGATCTGGGCGCGCTCGAAGAAGGCGCGCTCGATCATCGCGTAGTCAACCTCCGTATTCAAACGGGCCAGAACGGACATGAACCCGAACTGCAGGCGGTTTAGTAGGACCGTGCTCTCGGGAACGGCGGGGATCTGGCTATCGCGCGTAAGTGCAAGCTTGTTGAGTCCGAAGATCTCCTGCACCAGACCGGACACGAAATCACGGGTGATCCGAAACGGCGAAGAGAAGATGGGCCTCATACAACGATGAAGGTAGCTCCGAAACGCCTCTTCATAGGCACCGCCTTGGGTGTTTCCGAGTCTCACCACGGCCCGTTCGAAGCCCTGTCTATCCTGGTGCAGCGCCGCCAGATGGGCTGCCCGTGAGTGTGCAAGTGAGTGGTGGCCGAGCTCTTGCACGCATCCGAAGTCGAGAAAGGTGACTCGGCCATCCTGGTGGAAGAGGTAGTTGCCCGGGTGGGGATCGGCGTTGAACAAGCCGTCGACAAGGATGGCTTTGAAGGCGAAGTGCCAGAGCACCTCGCAGTATGTGCGGCGAGTCGCCTCGGGCTGTGCTGCCGCTTCCTCCAACGACATGCCAGCGGCCAGCTCGCTCGTCAGAACCCGCCGGGCACTGTGGGTGTCAATGACTCGCGGAACGACAATGCGCGGCTCATCTGGATACAGTTTGGCGAAGCGAGTTTGGCGGGTGGCCTCGAGCCGGTAGTCGAGCTCCTCGCGAAAGCGCGTCGCGACCTCGTCAAACAGCGCGTCCGCATTGAGGTCGTCGCTGGCCAGCGCTTTTGCGAGCTGCTTGAGCGTTCCCCCGTTGTGAAGGTCCGCTTCGACCGCAGCATCGATGCCGGGGTGCTGCACCTTGACCGCCACCTCTTGGCCGTCAGGCAGGACCGCATGGTGAACCTGGCCGATGGAAGCACTGGCGAATGGTGAGGGTGACCATTGGGCGAAAAGCTGATCGAGACTGTTCCCGAGATCTTCCTCGACCACAGACCGAATGGCATCCGGTGGCGACTGGGGTGCTTCCGAGCGTAGCTTCTTGAGAGCCTCTTCGAAGGCTGCACGCTGCGTCTCCGGGACGAGTCCGTCCACGTAGCTGGCCATCTGGCCGAGCTTGGCAGCCAGGCCCCGCATCGATCCCAGAACGGCCGCTGCCTGCTGGGCAGCCCCGTCTCCGTCCGTCGAAAAGAGTAGGCTCGTGCCCGTTCGCGTCCCCACACGTGCCAGCCGCGCCAGGCGCCGGAGGCGACCCACAGGAATGCGCTTCACTTCGTCCATGCCGAATGGTGTGCCGATCCGGCGTCCGCTGTATCGGCGCTCCCGGCCACACCGTCTGGCGAGTCTAGCCCGGATTGTTCATGAACTCGCGTCGGATCGCGCAGGGATTCGGCTTCACACGTC
>JAPPOR010000078.1 GCA_028817905.1 Myxococcales bacterium | reverse complement strand
CGCCCCCTTCGATTGCACATTCAATTCGAAAGGTCGGTGTCTCACCAGTTATTGACACGGCGGGCAGGCGACCCAGGCCCACCGGGCGACCCAGGCCCCCGGGGTGAACAAGGCCCGCAGGGCCTACAGGGTGAACGAGGCCCTCAGGGCCAAGGGGGCCCGCAGGGCGAACGAGGCCCGCAGGGTAGTACAGGGGGCATGGGGCCAAGGGGTGCGAAGGGAGACCCGGGTGCCTCCGGTCGCCAGGGCCCAAAGGGAGACAAGGGAGATAGGGGACCGCAGGGTCCTCCGGGCGAAGCTGGAGGAACGTTCAAGTCCGGTTCGGTTTCGGCGCAAGGCTTCTCTACCAGTGATGGCAGCGTAGCCAATGGTGGCGGGGGTAGACATTGGAAGTCTGTCAGCGTGGGAGCCTTGAGAATGAACGGGTGCCCGGTGGGGAAGCCGCCCAGGGTGATGGTGACCGCAAGAACGGGAGGGACCGAAAACTTCGTCTTGTGGGCAGTCAGAGACGGCGCTCTCAGGGAGAACGACACCTTGGCGATCGACTATGTCAACGTTCGGAATACACAGAGCTACGTTGTCGTTTTTGACTGGTTTGCGTACTGTCCCAACTAGAACTAGGTGAGCCGCAGGCGCCACGTTGCTCCAAGCCGCTGAATGCAGACGGCACCCTTCGAGCCGGCGGTCCGTGGCGGACCGCTGGCTCGGCCTCTCGCTGAGTTCACCGACTTCTGATCGTGTCCTAGACCCGTGCAGTCCGCCACCAGTTGCGCATGGTCTGAGCCGCTAAAGCGATCAAACTTCCGACAGAGAGACAGAGGGCAGGAACGAGTTGAAGGGCCACGCGGACGTTGATGGAGGCGACGAATAGCGCCAGCAGATAGTATCCCACGAAGGTGGCGATCAGAGAGTGCCCGGCGGACTGGTGAGACGATAGTGCTGCGCCAACAAGGCCCAAGATGACCAGGCCTCTCCAGTAGGTCGCATCTAGGGCTACCCAGGGTTCAAGCCTGGCGGATGCGGGACCCCATCTTTCGGCGCGCACTGCGTGTGCCAACATCGGGTTGCCTCCCAGAAGCATCCACAGCTTGCGCCACTGCCGGACGATGTGGCGGGACACGGGAAGCGACGCGACGAACTCGAATGTGCGTCGCCGGGAGTGAAGCTCCCGGTTGATGGGTTTGACGGGGTGCAGTTTCGGTGGTCCTGGTCTTCGATACTGCTTTGTGGCTGCCCTCCAGTCGACGCTCCTGACTTGTGGATCGTCTCCTGGAGCTGGCCTTCGAAGGCCGTACTCGACGTTCCGCCAGGTGTTGGTCGCCAGGCGCAAACCGTTTCCGTTGCCTCGATTGGCGACAAGTTGTGGGACTACGACCAGAGAAGCAAAGACGGACAGTGTTGCAGTCGCGGCAAGGGCGCGTTTTAGCCTCGCGTGAACGGGACCCGTATTCCTACGTACGAACACCAATGCGGTCATCCCGGCAGCAACAGGCGCGAAGAAGAGGAGAGTCGATCGCGTCAGGATTGCGTACCCGAGGCAGAGGCCCGCGGGGACCAACAACCACAACCTTCGCATTCGGTAGGCGACAACGACGCACGTCAGAAACATCGTTTCGAAGAACAGGTGCAGCGTCTCGGACCAAATGGCGTGCACATGAAAGACAAGACGGGGCAGGCAGCAAAGAAGCAATCCCGGCAGAAGCGAGAGGGCCGGCCCCAGCCCCAGCAGCAACCCTTGAACGTATAGCGCAACCACCACTAAGGAAACGAGGCCTATGTTCAGCAACGTTGCTCTGCGGACGAGCGTGATGCCGTATTCTTTGGGAGGCCTCTGTTTCGCTCGCAGTCTACCCTCGTCTTCGGTCGCTTCAGGTCCCAGCTGGCTAAGGACATGCCCGTGGAATGACGGGTGATGGGTGAGGCTCAGGTTCCCCGGTATCAGAGACGTCCAGCCCTGGTGTGCGCTTCTCCACGCGTGCTTCGCGTAGGCTGTCTCGTCTCCGTAGATCTCCTCCTCGGAGAAGCTGGCCGAAAGAGCCAGGTTGGCGGCGATCCATAGCCCTACGATTCCCGCTAGAGCTAGAAGGCTTCCCTTGCTCGCTTTGTGCATTCGGTTCGTCCGACGGCTGCGCAGGCAGCAACACCCAGCTGCTATCAGTAGCCGGTTTCCCGCTTAGCAGGGGTCGGACGAGCTGTCTATCCAACAGGGACGCCAGGAACGCAGGCAGCCGGCCCGGGTTGCCGGGTCGGCTGGGGCGTTGCGTGCTCCCGGGGGGTCGCTCTGCTAGCCGTTGACGGCGATCTGTTTTCTGGCTTTGACCTCGGACTTGGGGAGCAGGACGTTGAGGACGCCGTTCCTGTAGTCCGCCTTGATGGACTCGGGGTCAACGTCTTCGGCCAGGGCGAAAGAGCGCGAGAAGCTGCCGTACTGGCGTTCGACGCGGTGGTAGCCACCTTCGTCGCTGGTCTTCTCGAGTTTGCGCTCTCCGCTGATCGTCAAGACACGGTTTTCGACCTCGACCTTGATGTCTTCGGGGCTGACGCCCGCGACGTCAGCACGGACATGGATGCCCTTGTCATCCTGGTAGATATCGACCGCCGGACGGAAGCCCGCGTCCTGCCGGTTGCGCCGGAAGAAGTCGTTCTGCAAGCGCGAGATTTCGCTGAATGGATCCCATTGGGTGAGCATGTTGCACCTCCTTATCGGAATCCGCAGCACCGCGGATTCCCACCGTTGGACGGGCTTTGGTGTGGAAGCCCGTGGCTTTGAATGGCCGTCGGAAGTGTTCGCATCGCGCCGCTTCCGCCGGTCGGCGGGTCATCCCGCCGGCAAGAAAAACCTAATCACGCTCTTCCATGGATCAAGACCCGATGGCTCCGCTTTTTTTGTGCGAGTCGGGCGTGCGTTGCCTCGTCTGCAAACGAGATCGCTTGTCAGGGATTTCAGCGGGGCCCGCCCCAGCAATTGATCGCGCGCGGCGCTTCGCCGCGTGGTGGGGGCGCACACGTTCTTGCACCCGCGCCGCCACCGTCCACCAAAGCCTCACCCTTGGATACGGCCAGGAGCGCGCAGCTCACGGTACGCGACGGTGGTCCCAATGCCAGGACGCTGTGCGGTCGTGCTACGGTTACCTTGTGATCGTCCGTGTGCTTAGGTTGGCTCTGCTGCTCGCCATCGTGGGCTGTGGGCGGATGGGCCTGGACCGGAGGCCCGGCACGGACGGGCCCGCGACGGATGGGGGGAGCGGCCTTGTGGATGCTCGCGTGCCCGATGGTCAGGTTGCGATGCGGGATGCCCGCATGGGCGATGGGCTCGACGCTTCGATCGACATGGATGCGATGGTGACAGAGGCTGGCACCGACAGTTCCGTCGACGATTCAAGCATGGACGGCGGCGGTGACGGTGGCTCCGGCGCGGCCGACGCCGCGAGTGATGCGATGGTGGAAGCTGGGACGGATGTGATGGCGGAGGCCGGGCTAGACGCGATGGTGGAAGCTGGGGTAGAGGCCGGGACGGATGCTCATGTGGAAGCTGGGGTGGAAGCTGGGGTGGACGCTGGAGTTCAGTGCGAGGCCGATCCGGACCCGGCGCTGGCGGACTCCGATGGGGATGGGCTGCTCGACGTTTTCGATCCCGATGACGACAACGATGGAATTCCTGACTCGGATGAGTGCTTTGCCCAGCCGCCACAGTTGCTGGCAAACAATGGCTTCGAAGAACCGGTCCTGGGGGACAGCTGGGCCTACATCGCGCAGGATGTGGTCCCGGCTTGGTCGACGAGTGCGGCCGACGACCTGATCGAGCTCTGGCAGTCGGGCCACAATGGTGTAGTCGCGGCCGAGGGACAACAGTTCGCCGAATGCAACGCGAACATCGAGGGCGCCCTCTACCAGGACGTCGCCACAGTGCCCGGTACCACCCTGCGCTGGGCCTTTTACCACCGGGGTCGCGGTGGCACCGATACGCTTGAACTCAAGATCGGTCCGCCGGGCGCGACCACTACCGAGGGCACGTTCGCCACGGCAAACGATGCCTGGCGGTTGTACGCGGGCACGTACGTGGTGCCAGCGGACCAGACCGTCACGCGCTTCGAGTACAACTGCGAGGCCCAGCTGGGTACGGTCGGAAATCTGCTCGACGCGGCGTTCATGGAACCGGAGTGCACGCTGGACAGCGACAACGATGGCTGTCCGGACAGCAGGGATGTGGATTGATCGGAGCTCAGCCCCCGCGTTCCTGGCCCGGGCACCCTGGTTGTCCATGCGAGGGATGGACTACATCCACTCGGCGGTGATCGGGATGCGAAACGAAAACGGGCGTTGCTGGCGGCCGAAGCTGGTGGTCTCGGCAACCTTCATGAGGCACGCCCCTAGGGGAGTGGCATGTACTCTGTCAGGCAGGACCTTCGCGCTCTGCACGCGACCTTGCTCGTCGATCGAGAACCGGATGGAGAGCTGTGGTTTGCCCTCCAGGGCCGCGGCGTGTTGCGCGAAGCAGGCTTCGACGCGCTTCTGGCGGCGGCCGAAGCGCCGGGTAAGGCGGCGCGGATTGGGGGCGCCGGGGGCCGCGGGCTGAGGGCGAGCTGTTGCGCTCTCCGTGCTGGGTTTGCGTACGTCGGGGGCCGCCTGCTGTGCACCTGGAGCTTGCCCGGAGCCGTCGCTGGGCGCATCCGCGGGCATTGCCCGCGTTGCCTGCTCGAGGTTGTCGGCCAGATTGGCGGAAGGTAGCTCGGTCGCCTGGACGGTTGCGCCACCGGTGTTTTGGGTCGGAAGCCGCTCGATGTAGACGATCTTTTCACCACCACCACCCGGATTGAGTGCCCCGGACATGTTGAGGCCGAGCGACACTCCTCCCAGCAGTACACCCACGGTCACGCCCGCCAGGATCCAGTTGCTTCTGCGGCCGGAGGCGTGACCGGAGGGCGGCTTCGTCGATGCGCCTTGGCTACTGTGCGCGGTGACTTCTGGCAGCGACACACGGGCAGCCTCGGCCAGCAACTCATCCGGAACGTCCGTACGGACTGTGGCACTTTCCGGCTCCGGCAGCACAGCGCCGGCCGGCGGCGGGGGAGGTATGCTCAGTCCGGGCGGCCCGCTCGGGGTAGGGGG
>JAPPOR010000411.1:20138-25312 GCA_028817905.1 Myxococcales bacterium | reverse complement strand
CGCCACACCTAGCCCTCCGGAAGCACCCCCAGTGGTTGCCGAGGCGCTCGAGCGGGATCTCCAGAGGTTGGCAAAGTCTCGTGGATGGACCATCGAGGAAACGCGCCAGCGGCATGCTGAGACCAAAGCCTTGAACCGCGTTCTGGCTCGGGTCGCCGAGGACCACCCCGACATCTATGTCGGCGGTATCGCGCCGGCGTCCCCTGGGGACGACCCCGTGCTGTTGGTGAAGGGAAAAGCCGGGGGTGATGTGCATGACCTGGTAGCGCACGAGCCGGCGACCAAAATCGTAGTCAAGGACCAGCAGCCCTTTTCGTTGGCGGAACTACAAGATCGCCAACGACGACTGCATGATTCCCTCACAGCTATGGGGTATCGGAACGTTGCGTCACTGGCGGATATTGAGCGGGGCGGGGAGATTCGGGCAAACGTAGGATTCGAGAATGGCATGCCGTCTACCCACGCGGAGATCCTTCCCAAGCTCCCCGAGTCGCTGCGCGAGGCGACGGCTGTTAGCTTCATGGAGCCCAAGGCGTTTCGCAACGAGGCGACCTGGGGCGGGAACATCCTCAATGGCACCGCGAACCCCCACCCGCTTGGTCGCTGCACATCGGGGTTCACGGTGAGGTTCGGACCTTGGACACGCGGCTTCTTGACGGCCGGGCACTGCGTATGGACTTGGGGTGTGGACCACGTTGCCACAGAGTCTGGCGAAATATTCGATGCCCCCTGGGTCTTCGGGTACTTGCACATCGGGGGCTACGGTGACTGGGCAGTTCATCAGGCGAGCACCACTCATGAGTCGCAATTCAGAGCGTCACCAACGGAAATCAGGTCGGTGTGGGACGTCGAGGATGGCCCAATTGCGAATAACACCACGGTATCCTTCTACAGTCGACAGGAGTTCGACGTATTCGACGTGGATGTCGAGAGCGGTTCCTTTCTATGTGAGATTGACGGCTATCCCACTGTCAACCGCCTCACCTTGATGGACAATACCGAGGACATAAGTAGTGGAGGCGACAGTGGCGCAGCGTGGTTCGTTGGGTCGACCGCATATGGGGTGCACAAAGGCAGATGCCCGATGACTGACCCGGACCAGGTTGCCTTCACCCCCATCCATACGATCAAGCGGTATTTCGAAGTTCTGGCGCCTTCTGCGCCGAGTGTGGAGGTGACTCGGTGGTGGGAGTGGTGGTAGCCATAGGGAAATGGTGGCAAAGTAGGTGCTCGTGGACGCGGACGGAAGCAGGCGGCGGCCAGTTGTGGAGCGCACTAACCTAGCAATGAGCTGGGGAGGACCACGAAGTTGGAGCCTGGTTTTGGTTTGTTGTGCGGCAATCGCCGCGTGCGATGCCAGCGAACGCGACTCCACGATCGCGGCGATGCCAATCACCGCAGACGGTGGTGTGTCCTCACCTCCCGAGGGCGCGCCGGCAAGGACTGCAACTGAGGCGTTCCCCCAGGGCGACGAGGGGACTGGCGTCGGCAACCGCTTGGATTCTGGCGCGCAGGCGATCGCGCCAGACCCTGGCCAGCCACCAGCGCAGAGTCCCGGGCCGCCGGATGCCAGTGTAGACGCACGGCTGGATCGCGGTGGCTTTGCAGCCGACGCCGGGCCATCGACGGACTCCGGCTCGGGACAAGCGGAGGAGGCCTCCCCGCTGGGTGTTGGCCCAGAGGGTGATCGCAGGGCCTGCTTGAAGCCCCCATGGGTGCCTTCACCGGGCGAGCTCGATGCTAGAGCCGTATTCTGTTCCTCTCCGACCCTGTTGGGCTTTGAGCTTGGAGAGGGACCGCTTGCGAGCGCAGAGCAAGCAGTTGAGTTCATGAAACCACGCAGACTGGTCGACAGCCCAGGTATCATCACGGTTGGCATCGGTTCCGACACTGTGTGCTGCGACGGGGGGGGATGGCTGGAAGAAGAAGGTGGCTGCGTCACCATCGCGCTCGCTCCGCTGTGCGTGGTGCCTGTGACAGAGCTGATCGAGCGCATTCGCGAGTGGCAGCTAGCTGATCTGCAAGCCGCGCAGCTGCGCCTCAGGGTCAATGTCTCCCTGCTAGGGAGGCTTGAACCGCGGTGTCCGCCGGGGGACTGTGGTCCCGTCCCTTACACCAAGGACGCCCGCTGGGAAGGCGGGGTGCGCACGATGATTTCGTCACAAAGCGTGGACGGTCCCCGGTGTGCTGACGACGGCGAATGCTTCTTCAGCGAAGCCAATGCCTGCCTCCACTGGACCGAAGACTACCTCGTGGACAACAGCCCGTTCTACCCAGAGCTTCTAAACGCGTTCTGCGGTTGCGTGGAGAACCGCTGCGCATGGTTCGAGTGAGCGACTGTCTGGGTGTGGTGGCTACTGATTCACATCCGCTACGCCGCCCTGGCGAGCACACGACAGGGGGCAAGGTTGTGCGCACGAGTACGCTCAAGGCAGGTCCCCGGTACCTGAAGGCGATGCTGGTGCAATGCGCATGGAGTGCATGGAGAACCCGGCCCAACGACCCGATGGTGCTGTGGGCTCGGGCGATCGCCGAACGGCGCGGCAAGCGCATCGCCATCGTCGCGCTTGCCCGCAAGCTGGCCACAGTCCTGTGGGCCGTGTGGCGCCACGACAGGCCCTACGACTCCAGTCGAGCAGCTACGAGGCCTCCTTCCTCGGGCGAGCAAGCCGCCTGACCGGCGGCCACGGGCCGCCCAAACTAGCAAGTCCGTCCCCGAGAGACTTCCGTACGGGCGCTCCAAAGATGATGACCGCGACGAGCCCGATCAGGCCCCCGCTCCTCGAGCGGGATGACCTCGTGGGCTACGAATACGGCTCATCGGCGGACCCCCTCCTGCGTCACCAGAGCGCGAATAGTCGATTGCAGGAGCGCGCGACGGATCGCCCCTCCGAGACCGAACCCCAACCGCAGCGTCGAGGCCGCACCGCTTCTGCGGACCTTGCTGGGACGACTCCGTCCTTGCTTGAAAGGCCACTTCATAGTCGGGCTCGGAACAGCGTGGCACCCCGTCGGGACAGGCCGCCGCAACAACGATCTGATTTCAGACCCTCTATGGATCCTAGCTATGAATTCGGGCGAGCCGGTTCACGACTCGGACGCCGCCTCGCCTGTCCTTCGACCTGTCGTCGTCTGCGGCGAGCTGCGAGCAGGGCCAGCATAGCCAGGGCGCAGCCGGGGGATGCCCGCGTTCCATGTGGCGTACCCAGTGAGCACCGAGCTCCGCCGGCGATCCCGCCCGGGGAGAGATACTCCGGGGTCCCCTGGGCGTTCAGACCTTCGGCCCGATCGGACAGGCCGTCGCCGTCTGAATCGGTGTCTAGGTAGTTGGGCTGGTTATCGCCGTCCAAGTCTTCGCCCCACCGTTTTGCGAGCTCGACTTCGTCCGCTGTTGGAATGCCGTCGTCGTCGTCGTCGTCGTCCAGGTAGTCAGGAACGCCATCACCGTCGGAGTCCCGCGCACCCGAGGACCCCGGCGCGTGTTCGTCGCGGGTCGGCACGCGGTCGTTGTCGTCGTCCGGGTCGAGATGATCGGGGGTGCCGTCGTCGTCGGTGTCTCGGTCCGTCTCCCCCGGGCGCTCGCTGCGGGTCGTGACGCCATCGCCGTCGTCGTCGTCGTCCAGGTGATCGGGCCGGCCGTCGTCGTCGCTGTCGCGCGCTTGACCCAGAGGCCGCTCCACGATCGTCGGGAGGCCGTCTCCGTCATCGTCGTTGTCCTGGTTGTCGGGTGTGCCGTCCCCGTCCGTGTCTCGGCACGGGCTCTGTGGGCACTCGACCGCGTCCGGGACGCCATCGCCGTCGGCATCGTCTGGTACCTCGACCGGGTCTAGGTACGCAGGTACGCCGTTGCCGTCGTCGTCTGCAATGCCTTCCTCGGCATCCGGGATCCCGTCCCCATCGCTGTCGCGGTCGCGATGGTTCGGGATCCCGTCGTCATCCGGGTCCTGGGTCTTGGCGCTGGCCTCGACGGTCGTCGCGATGCCGTCGTCATCGTCATCGGCTTCGAGGTGGTCGGGCACGCCATCCTCGTCCGTGTCTCTCAGTCGGCCGTCCTCGTGCTCGTCTGCCGTTGGGACCCCGTCGTCGTCGTCGTCGTCGTCCAGGTGATTGGGCTGCCCGTCCCCGTCGGTGTCCAGGTCGTCGCCCATGCGCTCGCCCAGGGTCGCGAGCCCGTCGTTGTCGTCGTCGGCATCCAGGTAGTCGGGTATGCCGTCCCCGTCGTGGTCCGGGCACGGCTCCGAGGGACACTCCTGCAAATCCGTTAGCCCATCCCGGTCGGCGTCGACTGGTTGCGTGCCGGGCTCCAAGTAGTCCGGGACCCCGCTGTTGTCGGTGTCGCCGCCAGCTGCCTGTTCGAGTGCGTCGTCGGCGCCGTCGCCATCGCTGTCCGCGTCCAGCCAGTTGGGCAGGCCGTCTTCGTCCAGGTCCTCTCCGACCGCCTCCGCATCGTCCCGCTCGTCGGCCGTGCTGATCCCGTCGCCGTCGTCGTCGTCGTCGAGGTAGTCCGGGACCCCGTCGGAGTCCGTGTCCCTGGCGTCTTCGTCGTCGCCATTGCCGTCGGGGTCGGGCTCCTCGTCCAGCGTTGGCAGGCCATCGCCGTCGTCGTCGTCGTCCAGGTGGTCGGGCGCCACGTCGCCGTCGGTGTTGCGGTCATTGTCTCCGGGGCGCTCCGCACTCGTTATCAGGGAGTCGCCATCATCGTCCCGATCGATGAAATCAGGCGTCCCATCCTGGTCCGCATCCTGGGCATCGCCCGGGTGTCCGTCGCCGTCCAGGTCGGCCTTTTCGGCGAGCGTGGCGAGCCCGTCATTGTCGTCGTCCGGGTCCAGGTAGTCGCGTAGGGCGTCCAGGTCCGTATTGCGGGCGTCGTCGGGGTTCCCATCCCCGTCGGGGTCCGAACCCTCGAAGCGTGTCAGCAGGCCGTCCCCATCGTCGTCATCGTCGCGGTAGTCAGGTGTCCCATCGGTATCCGAGTCATTGTTGCGGGGGTTGCCATCGCCGTCGGGATCCTCCAGCCGCGTGAGGATTCCATCGTTGTCGTCGTCGGGGTCACGGTAGTCCGGAATCGCGTCTCCGTCGCTGTCATCGTCTAGTGGGTCGAAATTGCCATACACGTCATCGTTGCGAGTCGGAATGACGTCGACGTCGTACTCGTCTACCAAAATCACAGCCGA
>JAPPOR010000411.1:0-20128 GCA_028817905.1 Myxococcales bacterium | reverse complement strand
GGGGTCGCCATTGCCCTGCAGGGCTTCGTGGCGCGGCGGTATGCCGGCGGCGTCGTCGGCGGCCAAATAGTCGGGCGTGCCGTCCCCGTCGCTGTCGTCATTGCGTGGGTCGTTGTTGCCGTCGACGTCCTCGTGGCGTGTGAGCAGGAGGTCCCCATCGTCGTCATCATCCAGGTAGTCGCGGATGCCGTCGCGGTCGGTGTCGCGCGCGATCTCTGCGACCCCCTCTTCGGTTCCCTCGTCACGGGTGGGTACACCATCGCCGTCGTCGTCGGGGTCTTCGTCGTCATCGTCCCCATCACCGTCCGAATCGCCAGATGCTTCCTGCGCGTCCTGAAGCCCGTCGCCGTCGAGGTCGGTCGACAGTCCGGTGTCGGGCGCCGCGTCCGGCTCGGCGGAATCGCCGGATTGGGCGAGGTACGTCTGGCCAGCGAGGCCCGTGCCCGGTGCGCCCCCTACCTGGAAGATCGAGGGAGGCTCCGGGTCGGTGGACTGGAGCAGCACGCGGCCTGCGCCGCCGCCCCCGCCGGTCCCGTGCCCCACGTCCGTGCCGCCCCCAAGTCCACCTAGGGCCGCCAGCCCGGCGAACGTCGCGGTGGACTCCACCTGCACCAGAATTGAACCGCCAGCGCCGCCGCCCCCGGCGCCGTCACCCGTGGCACTCTCCCCGTCCGCGCCGTTGGCGACGCAGCCTCCGCTGCCGCTAGCGGAGGCGGCGCGCAGGAAGACGATCCCGCCGCCGCGCCCGCCCGCGCCGGCGCCGTCCTCGTTGCCGTGGCCGGCTCCTCCGCCCGAGCCGAAGGTCAACCTACGCAGCAGTGAGGGGTGACTGGCGCGCGCGCCTCCCAGGCCTCCGACATCGCGTCCGCCATCCAGGCTTGCGTCGCTGGTGCCCCCCTTGCCGCCAACTCCGGCGTGGCCTCCGCCGCCGCCTCCAGCGTCGAGGCACACTCCACCGCCGCCGCCTGCCCCCAGGTTGCCGCGCCCGGTGCTCGCTGCGCCATGGGCATCGAGGGCGTGACCGGCGCCCCGCTGGGCTCCCCTTGATGGGGCTTCGTCCAGTGCCTGGCAGGCGAGGTTTTCGCCGGGGTCGTCCACCACGGCGCCCCCTGGCAGTCCCAGCCCGCTCGCATCGATCCCACCGTCGAGGACGACTGCGCCATTGGCAAGCAACGCTACGATGCCGCCCGTGCCATCATCCGGGTCAAAGGGTGGTGCCGTAATACGTCCGCTCGCACTGACGGTCACGGTCGAGTACTCTGGCACTTGTACCACCTGGCTCTGGCCGGCCTGGTAGCTGTTGATCAGCGGCGCGGACAGGGTGATCCGAAAGAGGTTGCGACCCGTCACGCGCGCCAGTTCCCAGCGCCCCACAGCGGTGTCGCTGAGGGACACAGGGTCCGGAGTTCCGGGCTCAGGAGTGGCGAGCCCCGTGTTCTGGATGATCAGTACAAGGTTACCGCTGGAAAACGTGAACCCCCAGTCCACGTTGACGGTGGTGTCGCCCGCGTCCGCATCCTCGTCGATCGCCTCGTAGTCGTTGACGATCACTCCGTCGGTGGTCACGGATAGCGGCGTCGTGCCGGCTCCCGTGCCGAAGGTGTCCGGGCCGGCCCAGGCGACGCCGGGGGCCATGAGCAGCACCAAGGCGCTGAAGGTGGGCGCGAGCCCGGCCGCGGCGCGCCTGCGTCCGGTCATGATCCGGTGCCCGGGTCGAGCAGCCGCATGCGCAGCGACAGGCTGCGGGCCGTGTGGATGGTTTCCGACAGGATGGCTTGAGTCGTCGTCCCGTCGAAGACATCGCTGCCACTTGGCAGGCGCACGTACTCGCAACCGCCTGCTTCGGTTTCGTTCACACATACGCGCGTGTCGGCCTTTTGGCAGTCGGTACGAGGTCCGTCCTGGGCCATCAGAATCGTGTCAGAGCCGGCGAGCGCGTCGACGGTCAGTTCCAGATCGACACCCATTGGGACGGTGATGTTGAAGACGAAGTCACGGGGAAGGCCCTGCCCGCATTTTCCCATTGACGCCACGTCCGCATCCATCGCCGTCGCGGGCGTGTCAAACACGAACACGTCACCCAGCTCGCCCCCGCTCAGGTCGATGACAAACGGCTGGGCGCAGGTGCCTTGACCGGTGACGTCACTGACTGCGGTGCCGCCGTCAAAGCAGTAGCCGTCCTCTGGCACTTCAGGGAGGGGAAAGACCCGGTCATCGTCTTCCTCCTCGTCCAGACCCGCGTCCCCGTCGGGATCGGGTCCGCCATCTCCGTCCCCGTCGCCATCTCCGTCCCCGTCCCCATCGCCTTGCTGCCCCGAATCCACGGCAGCATCGTCCTGAGGCGTGCTCGCGTCGCGCGTGTTGCCGTTGTCTGCATCCGCTTCGCCGCTGTCTGGCTGCCCGGCGCGGGCTGCGGGGGGAGGCGCTTCGTCGTCGTCGCAGCCGCCTGCTAGCACGCAGGTGACGAGGAGATAGACGGGGAGGGCGGTTCGCACGGGAAAATTATGCCGGCCTGCTCGCCTTGTCGCAATTTCACCCTGTGTTGCGCGTTCAAGTTTCCGGTCGCACATGCCCACCCATGCCCGCCTTCAGTCGACAGTGTTGCACAGGTAGGTTAGCTCCCAGCTGTGCAAGACGGGTGCGGCTTGGTATCCATCCGTCACCGACAGTCCGATGGACATGCGCAGGAATGGCTGAAAGTTCAGGATGCCCAGGCTGCTACCGATGTAGACGGGCTGGCTGGTGAAGGTGCACACATCCGCCACACACGCCGCGTTGGATGGGCACTGCGCGTCACTCGTGCAGGCGCTTCCAGTGGCTACCTGGCAGGCTCCCACCGCCAGGTCGCAGTAGCCCACGCTGCAGTCCGCGTCGCTGGTGCAGGTGCCTACGCCTGTGACCGAGGCGATCGGCGTAGGCGTGCAGGCATCCAGCATTGCCTGCGTTTCGGCAGCGCAGGCGCTGAATGTGATCGTGGTGTTTGCCGGTACTTCGGCACTCCAGCTCAGGTCCCGCCAGTCCGGTCGTTGGTTGTCCACGCAGCCAGGTGACGCCGTGTCTTGCCAGTACGCGCCCTCGCCGTAGACCGGGGTGTCCGGGGGATTGTTGCTGGGATCCACGTCCTCGGGGATGATGTAGATCGGCACCTGGTCGACCAGGAAATTGCCATCTGCGATCAGGAGCGCTTTGAAGTTGTAGCCGCCGAGCGGATCGGTCGGATTGAGCGGTACCGGCATGTCGGCAGGGTTCTCGAACGAAACCTCGAAATTGGGCGTTGCACCGGGCACGCAGTTGAGGTGCTCGATGCCGGCGGCGATGCCCGAGCAGCCGTCTCCGGGTTGATCGATTGCTATGCTGTTCACGTTGAAGCCGGGGTTGGCGTCCGGGTCGAAATCGATCACGACCTGAACGTCCATTTCCAGGTAGTTGGCCAGCGATGTGATCCCGTCGACGACGTTCGCCGAAAGGCCCGAGCCGTCGCGATCGATGTCGAAGACGAGTGGCTGGAGATTCTTTCCGAGGGTGTCCGTTGCGTTCGCCAGCGCGCTGGCCTGGGCCCGCGCCGCGACACAATCTCCGTCCGCATCGCCGTGGTAGGGGTCATCCTGACAGGACAGGACCGGGATTACCTTGGCTCCTGTGGCCTGCAGATTGGCGGCTGTGGTCGCCCACGTGGGGGGAACATACTTGATGGTGCTGCTGTTGCCTCCACCGATCGTGAGCTGATAGCGCCCGCTCTCGCCAGCGTCGTAGCCCTTGAGGGCGACGTAGTAGTCGCCGGGGTTGAGGGTGCGCGTGATGACCGACGTTTGGTAGCTGCCGCCGTCGTCGTCGCAGGCCATCGCCCCGATCGGGTTGTTGTCGGTATCCTGGATGCTGAGCTGGTAGGCGCCCTCGTCGGTCGGGCCGTCGCCCTTCACGACAACATAGTAGGTTCCGATGTCCAGGTTGCGCTGCAGGTATGAGGTTCCGGCAGGCCCGCTGTCCGCGTCGCAGGCCAGCTGGTTGAAACCGGCATTGGTCACGTCCCGCACGCTCAGCTTGTAGTTGCCTTCATCGGTTGGGCCGTCGCCCTTGACCACCACGTAGTAGGTACCGGCGGCCAGGTCCTGCTCGATCAGCGATGTGCTTCCGGCGCCGCTGTCATCATCGCAAGCGACGACCGTGCCCACCGCCGCGTCCACGTCGCGGATCTCGATCTCGTAGTCGCCGAGGTCGCTCACTGTTTGGCCGCCTAAAATCACGTAGTAGTCTCCGGGCGCCAGATTCTCTGCTAGCAGGGTCGAGGTCGTGGAGGTTCCGGCATCGGGGTCGTAGTCGATTCGGCTGCCCAGCTGTGGCGTGTCCAGATCGGTCACAGTCAGCTTGTAGGACCCCTGGTCTCCGGTGTCCGAGCCCTTGAGCACCACATAGTAGTCCTGGGGACCGGTGAGGTTTGCGGTTGTCGGTCCGGGCGTTCCGTCCACGATCGACGTGGTTCCGCTGTCGGCCGTCCCGTCCTCGCAATCCAGCTCGAAGCTGTTGCCCGAGCCGCCCCCACCACCATCGATTGTCAGGGTGTACTCTCCGTACTCGCTCCACTGGTAGCCCTTGACGACGGCGTAGTAGTCGCCGGCGGTGAGTGTCTGGGTGAAGGAGGAGTCGGTATTGTCCTTGGCGCACGCCACATAGCTGCTGGCGCTGGCACCGAGATCCTGGATGCTCAGGTCGTAGTTGCCGGTTTCCCCGTCGCCTTCGGCGGCAACCACCGCGAAGTAGTCGCCCGCCCCGAGGCTGAGGTCTAGCGAGCCATCGTCGTTGCCCCAATCGATGCAGCCAAACCAGTAGCAGACGACGTTCGAGTTGTCCCCGTCACAATCCTCGAGCGTGTAGCTTGTGTGACCGGCATCGTCCCAGGAGTACACCTGCAGCACGCTGTTGATCCCGCTGCCCTCGCTGCTCAGGCGCAGGTCTTGGGCCTGGTCGAGGCTAAACTCATAGAAGACCGTTCCGCCGTTCACGTGGGCGCCGCACGCGGTCTCGCTCCAGGTGCTGGAGGCGACCGAGCCGCTGGCCCCGAACCGCCAATCGTCCATGCTACCCACTTGGTTTGCGCCGGCCAGGCTCGTGCCGCTACTACCCCAGCTTGGCTGGTTTGCACCACTGTTGGTGAACGGGTTGGCTGCGAGAATGCTGAGCCCGTGGTTGAAGTCCGAGTTCAGCGTAAAGTCGTAGTCACCGTCGGTGGCGATATTGAACTTCACCACGGCCTCGGGCCCGCTGTTGTCCCACCGGTAGTGGCACTTGCCCGAGCCGCTGCCGATCCTGAAGTCACCCCGCATGCCCGTCGTATCGCCTTCGAACACCAACGTGTTGCCGGTGGCGGTGGCCGGTGCCTCGAAGGCCGACTCGCGGCTTTCGTTGCCCGTCAAGCTACTGTAGGTGAAGGTCGCGCCGGCCTGCACGATGCTTCCGGAGTGCATCGACAGCACCGTGTCGAAGGACGAACCCTCCGTACTGACCTGAACGCGCGTATCCGAGCTGACATGGAACTTGTAGGCCGCATCGGGGGCCCCTGAAGTCGCCGATGCGCAGCTCATGTCAGTTCCGCCGACGTAAACCGCTGTGTTGTTGTTGGTGTCGCCTCCGGTCACCTCGATGGTGGTGCCGTTGACCGTGCCCAGGTCCTGAGCGTTGTCGGTGTCATCCGGATCGGTAGACGTGACCCCAGTCACCCCGCCAACCGCGGAATCGTAGAGCGCAACCACGGTATCGAAGCTCGAGCCCGAGGTCGTGATCAGGACATCAGCGGTCTCGGTCAGGGTGAACCGAAACGCCGCGTCGGGCACATTGTCGGCGGCTCCGCCTCCCATGAACGAACCTGCGTAGTCGGAGTTCATCGACGCCGTGCTGCCCGACAGGGCATAGATCCGTCCGTTCAGCTCCCCGATGTCGTGGGCCGTGCCGGCGTTTTCCGCGCTGGTGGGGACGTTTTCGCTGATCAACCCGAGGCTGGTACACGTGACGGCGCCGCTGTTGTAGTCGGTGCTGACCAGGGAGGAAACCGCGCGCCGCTCGGTCAGGCCCTGGTGGAAGTTGACCACGGAGTACGCCTCAAAGATGCCGGTTGAACCATAGTCCACCGTCACATCGAAGCTGCCCGTCTCATCCACAGCTACACTACCCAGGTTCCAGGTCACGAGGCTTCCACTAACGCCTGCGCCCCCGGTCGCGGACACGAACGAGGCACCGGAGGGGATCTCGAACTCGACCGTGGCGTCGTAGGCGATCCCGGGCCCGTCGTTGTCGTACTTGACCGTGTAGGTGACGGTCGAAATGAGTGTACTGGCAGGGCCGGAAAGCTGTGTCGTGATGACGGGTTCGCCGGCGTCGCTGCTGCAGTCGGCGTCGAAGAGCGAGTTCAGAAACAGCCGGACGCCGTTGGTTTCCGAGTTGCTCGAGATGGGTAGGGTCGTGCTGTAGTCCTGGCCTCCCAGGTAGCTCACCTTGCCCTGGGCGTGGCCGTCGACCCCGCCCGGGTCGCAGACCTCGCTGGTGATAGAACAGTCACCGTCGAGGTGTCCGGTCACCCACACGTCGTGGTTTCCATCGAGCGAGTCGGCGTCGGTGATCAGTACGGCGTTGCCGTCCAGGTAGTCATCCGGTGCTGGCAGCGTAAAATGGGCGATGCCGCCCGTATCGCCCGCAAGCGATCCGTCGATCTGCGCGAACGGCAGGTCGTACACGTTTTGCCGGAGGGTCGTGATCGACTCGCTGTAGACGCCGTCACTTACGTCCACGTAGCCGGCGTTGGTCAGCAGGTGGCCGGCTGCGCTGTTCTCGATCGAGGTCGCGGACTGCCCCTGGGCGAACAGATGGTTGGGCTCTTCGAGGAAGGACCGCAGCTCGTTGACGATCGCTTGACCTTCCGCGCTGGTTGCGCTCGTCTCGTCCCAGCCCAGTGTCAGGAGCTGGCAGTAGCGGGGCACGCCTTCGTCGTCAAATAGGGCGCCGTCGGTGGCGTCGGCGTAGTCGGCTCCGGCGACGGCCGAGGCGCTCAGCACATCGGGCCCCGCGTCCGACCATGCCGTCGTTCCGGTCGAGTCCGGGATCCCGGCGGCCTGTAGGTAGCCCCGTCCGACCGCCTGGCTACCATCGTTGAACAGGGCGATCGCCGGGGCGGCGATCAGTTGCTTGCGAACGTAGCCGTCGAACTGCGTCGTGGTGACGTGGACAGCAACGCTTGGGTTGGCCGTCAACCACGCGTTGACGAACGGAGCTGCGCTGGCCGCATCGGTTGCGTCCACCACAAAGGGGCCCCCTTCGTACGCATGATCGGTGATCGGAGCGGCGGTGCCCACGTCGGTGGCCGAGGCGATGAAATCGGTCCCATCCGCGGACTTGCCCTTGGCGATGACCCAGCTGACCGGCACGCCGTTCTCGAGCAGCTCGTAGACGAGTCCGAAGGCCAGCAGCATGCCGTCGTTCTGGTAGGTCGTGTCCATCGGGATCACGTAGGCGCCGGCGGCAAACGCGTGCGTGGCGGCGCTGCTCGCCGCAGAGTTCCCGCCGCCGTTGATCGCGGATACGGGGGGACCCCCGCTGGAGCCGGCCGAGCAGGTATTGCCGACCAGCGCCACGACCGTGTCGATGCTCGAGCCCTCGGAGGAGATCTGCACACGCGTGGGCGTGGACAGCTCGAAGCTGTAGACGGCGTCGCCAGCGGCGTCATCGGCCCCGCACCCGATTTCGGATCCAAGAAAATCGGCGTTGATGTCAGCGGAGGAGCTGTCGCCTTCGACGGCCACAACAGCTGTGTATACCTCGTTGAGGTCAACCGAGGTGGCCAGGTCGGTGTTGGCATTGGTCCCGTTGATGTTGTAGGACGGCTGGGTGCTGGGCGCAGCATCGTGCAGGCTAATGACGCTGTCGAATGAAGAGCCCTCGGTCGAGATGGCAACGCTCGTGTTGTTCTGCGCGACGGTGAAGGTATAGACGGCGTCGGCGGCGTCGGGGTCGGCGTCACACCCGACGGCGCTCTGACTGTAGTCCGATATCATCGAGCTGGTGTCGCCGCTGATCGAGACCGCTGAGCTCACCACTTCCCCCAGCGGGGCAACTACACCTCCCGCGCCGGTTTCATTGGTGTTGGCCGAGTCAGGCAGCACGGTGGGCGAGCTTGGCGCGCCCGCGAACAGTCCCATGACCGTGTCGAACCGCGAGCCTTCGCTGCTGATCGTGACATCTGACTGCTGGGTTAGGTTGAACTCGAAGACAGCGTCGGCCCCGCCGTCCTGGCTTAGGCAGGAGAGCTCAGAGGCCGGGACGTCTGCGGACATTCCGGTGGTATCACCCGTGAAGGTCAGCAAGCGGGTGGAGACGTCCTGCGCATCCCGGGCACTGGCGAAGGTCTCGTTGCTGGAGGCGACCGGCACGTACTCCGCGTCCGTGCCAACATTCATTCCCAGGTAGCTCGTGTTGTACGCGTAGTCGTTGCTGCTCGGACCGTTGTGCATCATGGCGTCCGTGAACAGAATTACGATCGGGATGGCGTCGTCGCGGAAGCAAGGGTAGCCCCACGTTCCAACTGGGCAGTCGACCCGCGGTGGGACACCACGCTTCTCAATCCCGAAATACATGCCATCGCCCGTGATCAGGTTGTTGAGCGCTAGCATGGAGGCTTCCGGCCACTCGTAGTTTCCAATCGTATCGAGCCGATCGATAGCCGCCTGTACGTCGGTGACATCGGAGGTGATGTCCTGGTAGTTGTCGAAGACAATCTGCTCGTTGTTGGCGTAGTTCTGAAACGGGATCTCGCGGAAGAACCCCGCACCGAAGTGGCTATCGCGGATGATGCAGCGGATCGCGCCCACGAGCCCGTCGTCCTTGAGCTCATTGTTGGGTACGAAGTCGAAGTCGTAGTCTGCGCAGTCGAAGCTGGGGTCGTTGATGAAGTCGCCGGTGGTCAGGTCTGCTTTCAGCTGGTCGCGCTCGTCAGTCATGGATGCGCTTTGGTCGACCAGGAAGTAGACATCGGCGGAATTGAGGAAGAAGCCCAGGTCGATGGACCCCACTCCGGTTTGGCCCGCGGGGATGTCCAGAAAGATGGTCGGGTTGGCGGTGGCGAAGGGAGGGTCATCCGGGTAGGGGTCGTATATGTCCGGGATGCCGTCGCAGTCCTTGTCGGGGGCCGTGCCCATCATGCAAGTGCTCGGGTCGAAGGAGCCTGCATCGATTTGGGTAACGACAGTCGAGGCGTCAGGGTCTTCCGCCAGGGTCAGGCCGCCACCGGCTGCCCAGTCGACGTGGTTGTCCGAGTTGCTGTTTCCGAGCCCACCGTCAATGGGGTCAAGGTTGTCGGTGATTCGAAAGCATATCGGGTTGCACTCATTGCAGCTGACCGCTCCTGCGTCTGGATCGATGACCGCGTTGCGTGCGAGTTTGGGCTTCTGATAGCTGAAGATGTCTTCGCAGGCGGACCACACGCCGTCGCGGCAGTAGCGTGTCCCCTCGTGGCACATGACCATGCCTTCCACGTCCGCTTCGGACGGCTCCAGAAAGCAGGTCTCGAGCGGTGTGCCGGGGTCGCAGGCGCAGCCGGGGTCGTGTTGGGCACAGTCGAGGCATCCCGTGAACCGGTCCGGGTCCCCGTCGTCGCAATCGTAACCATTTTCACAACCATTGCCGTAGCCATCGCCGTCCCCATCTACGCAGCGCGGCTCGTCGCTCGGCCCGGTGCCTGGGGCCTTCGCGTTTGGCCTGCGCTCCGCGCAACCAGTCGCGATCGCGCACAGCGCGATGAACCCCAAACAGATTGCTCTCATAGTGATATTTTGCACTAATACAGGAAATTGGCAATCTCGGAATCGCCGTGTTCCCGTTCAAGTGCATCGGCACTCACGGCGTCGGGGCGAGTCTGGCTGGCACGCGGGTCTTTCGGATTGGGTGCGCCCCTAGAGCGCGCGGATGGCACCGAGGAAGGTGCAAGTAGGGGTATGTGTGACGAGTGGCTCGTTCCAGCTTCCGAAGATCGCGGCGCAGCGTGTTCGCCTGGTCTTGGGCTGGAAGCCGGTGGCAGGCAGCTTGACCGGGTGGCGGGTGCGTCCCTGCGAGCTGAAGGACACCAGCGGTTGGGAGATCCGAGGAGGCGGCGGGAGGCGTGCTCCCGAGGGACCGCTCGAAGCGTGCGTAGTCAAATCGTTGGTGTCCCCCAAAAAGTGCTGCGCCGCTCACAATCAGGAGCTAATCTCGGCGGCTGGGGCAGGCGAGGGACGGCGTGCTTGCTTCTATCGCTGGGATGCGAGCGGCTGCTCGCACCCGCGAGGCTGGGGGGTGAAAGGATCGTGGAGGAAAAACTTTCGAAGCTCTTGGACGCTTTGAATGATCTGGGTGCCGGCCGGCCCGTCGCCCAGTGGCCCATGCAAGATCCGGATGACCCGCTGGACGTGGTCGGAGCCGCGGTCTCGCGCGCGGCCGGTGCGCTCGCGAGCCATTGTCCTGCCCCCCTGCCGCGTCCGCCATCGCCCTCGCACGAAGAGGTGATGGCCGAGGGGCAGGAACGCCTGGATTCCCTGGCGGCGATGGCCAGCTCGATCGCGCACGAGATCAACAATCCCTTGAGCTACGTGGTGGTGAATCTCGAGCACTTGCAGCGCATGCTCGATGACGAGCACTCGATGTTGCCGGCTCCGACACACAAGGACATGGAGCTCGCGGTGGCCGAGGCCCAAGACGGCGTGCGACGTGTCGCCCAGATCGTACGCGATCTGCAGGTCTTTTCATCGGGCGACAACGACCGGGCGCAAGTGGACGTCACCACGGTGCTTGACTCCGTCCTGCGCCTGATGGGCAACGAGATTCGCCACCGGGCCAGACTGGTGCGTGAGTACGCCTCGGTTCCACTGGTGCAGGGCAGCGCGGCGCGCCTGGGCCAGGCGTTCTTGAGTCTGCTGCAAAACGCGGTCCAGGCGCTACCCGAGGGCAATGCCTCAGAGCATCACATTCGGGTGAGCGTCTCGCTCGCGGATGAGCAGACGGTTCGGGTCGTCCTGTCGGACACCGGCCACGGCGTTCCTGCCGGTCTCCGCGATCGCATTTTCGACCCCTTCTTCTCCACACGCGGCGGGGGAGGGCTTGGATTGCCGGTGGTTCGCTCGATCCTGGCCAGCTTCGGTGGGGCGATCTCGTTGGGGCAAAGCGAAGGTCGCGGAGCCCGCTTCGAGGTTGCGCTGCGTGTTGCGAGTTTGAGCGATCAGGTGCGCGACCCCACCTTGGACGAGCGACCCGCCGAGGACTTTCGCATCCTGGTGGTGGATGACGAGCCGTTGGTCGCCCGTGCGGTTCGGCGCTGCCTGCCGGAGTACAACGTGATCACGGCCAGCGATGGCCGCGAGGCGGTCGGGATGTTGTCCAAGCAGAAATTTGATCTGATCTTCTGCGACCTGATGATGCCAGATATGGGTGGCATGGATCTGCACGCCTACCTGCTCAAGGAGCATCCCAAGATGGTCGAGCGCATGGTCATCGTTACGGGTGGTGCCTTCAGTGCCCAGGGAAAGCGCTTTCTGGAGCGGAGCCAACTGCCGGTACTGGAGAAGCCCTTTGACCGTAAGCGGCTGCGCAACAAGGTCCACAAGATGCTCGAAGAGGCGGCGAGGGACGTGCGCAAGGCACGCGTGGACGAGGGCCGCGACAGCGATAGTGGTGTGACTCGGCAGTGACCGTCCGCCGTTGAAGTGCGCCGAACCTCTGGTTGACGTGTGCTGAAGACCCGACCGGGCAATGGCGTCCATGCGTAGCCGAGCCGCGTTCGTACTTGACGCGAAGTGCTTGGGGCCAACCCCGGTGTCTCATCAGCGTTGCGAGCGCCTCGTTCGGTCTCGACCTTTCAGGCGCTTCGGTGCATTCGCGCATACACCGGCTGCTTGCACAAAGCCCGGGCGATCCACTCGCGAGTCGGGGAGATAGTGGTTTGCCTGCGAGCTGCTGGATGGCTTACACTCTGCTCCCATGCGCACGATGAGAGCAGTAGTACTGGCTGACGACGGACCGCTGCGTGTCGAAGAAGTGCAGCTCGACGGTCCCGAAGCCGGCGAGGTGCTGGTGAAGGTCACGGCCTGTGGCGTCTGCCACTCGGACCTGCACATGATCAACTGGTCCCGCCAGGCTGGCGTACCATCGCCATCGATCTTCGGCCACGAGGCTTCGGGGGTGGTGGAGGAGGTAGGGGCACACGTTCGGTCGGTGAAGCCGGGCGACCACGTGATCACGGCCTTTCGCCCCACCTGCGGAACGTGCTTCTACTGCGTGCGCGCAATGCCACAGCTGTGCGAGCGACCCGACGATCGGGAACGCAGCGCACGCGGCGCGCGGCCACGGCTGAGGCTGGGCGAACAGCCGGTCCAGCAGGGGATCGGGGTAGGCGGATTCGCCGAGTACACGGTCATGCCAGAAGGCGGCGTGATCAAGGTCCGTCAAGATGCGCCCCTCGACAAGGTGTGCCTGGTGGGCTGCGCGGTGACGACGGGTGTCGGGGCGGTGACTAGCGCCGCCAAGGTGGAGGCGGGTTGCGATGTCGCGGTGATCGGTATCGGCGGGGTCGGGCTCAACGTGATACAGGGAGCGCGGCTTGCGGGTGCGCGCTACGTCATTGCCATCGATACGGTCGAGGCCAAGCTGGACCTGGCGCGCGCCGTCGGCGCTACGCATGTGGTTGACGCGGGGCGGGGAGATACGGTCGCGCGCGCCAGGGAAATCACTTCGGGCTATCTCGACTATGCGTTCGAAGCGATTGGCCTCGCCAAAACGGTCGAGCAGGCCTTCGAGATGATTCGCCCCGGAGGCACCGCCGTGTCCCTGGGGATCAACAACGAACAGGTGACTATCCCCGGCCGAGCGCTGTTGGCGGAGAAGAAGCTGATCGGTTCGATCTTCGGTTCGGTCAGCGTCAAGCATGCGATTCCTCGTTTCGTCGACCTCTACATGAACGGGCAGATCAAGATCGATGAGCTGATCTCGAAGCGCCGCGGGTTCGATGAGGCCAACGAGGCGTTTGAGGACATGCAGGCGGGCACGGTCGCGCGCTCGGTGCTCGATCCGGCCCTCTAGCCCGCATCCATCACCAAATCACGCGCCCTCGCACAACTGCTCGACTCCGCAGGGCTTTCGCTTCAGTCGAAAATACAGCGAGTATTGCCTCCTTCACCGAAAGCCCCGCGAAGCCGATCACTTGCACGATCATCACGTGCCTTGGTGGTGGATGCGGGCTAGCCATTTTTTTTGTCACAAGTGCTTTGGGGCTGCCCCTAACTAACGAGCGTGCTGCCCGGGCCTTGCTTGCGGGCACCGGCTGTGTCGGGAGCACGGCGTGGTTCGTGGGCCCGGCAGCGCCTGCCTGGCAAAGAAGGAAATCATGGTCAGACTTCGCTTCTCGTTGCTGGTAATCCTGTTGGCCTCGACCACCTCGGCCACCTCGACCACCTCGGCCTTCGCGGACACGGGGGTCTCGGACGAACGCGTGGTGTTGCCGGATGGTCCGGGTTCGATTGGGGGCGTGGGGGAGAATGTCGAGGTCGACCCCAACATGGGCGCGATGCGCTACAGCGTGCCGCTCAAGCTCCTTTCGGGGTTTGCGGCGGCCACGCCCAAGCTTGCGCTCAACTACAGCAGCTCCGCCGGTTCGTCGCTATTGGGCATTGGCTGGAGTCTGCAAACCCCGTGCATCGAGCGCGCAACCTTCCGCGGGCTACCGACCTATGACCAGGACGACCTGTTCGCCGCCAATGGTAGCGACGAGCTGGTACGGGTCGCCGACGGCGCCACGCCGACCTATCGCGCCCGCTTCGAAAAGGCCTTTACCCGTTACCGCTGGCACGACGCGGGCGACGGCGCGGGAGGGTATTGGACCGCCGAGTTTCGCGATGGCCGGGTCGGCTACTACGGCGCCGATGCAGACGGTAACGTCGTGGAAAGCGCGCGCGTGACGGGCCCCGACGGGCAGGTGTTCCGCTATCACGTCGTCGATGAGGTCGACCCCCACGGGCACCGCGTTCACTACGAGTACACGAAATCCGGTGGCTCCGCGGTCGTCAGCCGCATCGGCTACGCGTTCGAGGGGTCGCGGCCGCGCTTTTCGGTGCGCCTCGCCTACGAGGACCGCGAGGACATCCTGTCGGATGCGAAGCCGGGCTTCATCGTGGAGCTGGACAAGCGCTTGCGTGAGGTGGAGGTGCTCTCGCGCTCCGAAGTGGTCCGGCGCTACGCCCTGAGCTACGAGGACTACGACGACGCGGGCGGCTTTTCGCGCCTGGCTGGCGTTACGGAATACGGCCGCGGCGATAGCCGGCACCCGCTTCGTTTCCGCTTCGGCTACTCGCGCTCCTTGGGTGGGGCCTGTGAGAACGACTGCGAGAAGCCCTTCGTCGTGCGTATGGGCAAGCTCGCCGAAGGGGTCGACCTGCGCACGGGGCGTGCCACCCTGATCGACATCAACGGGGACTCCCTGCCCGACATCCTGAATACCAGCGAAAGCGGCCAGCATACCTTCCATATCAGCGAGCTTTCCCCGGAAGGGCGCCCCGGCTTCGGCGGTAGCGTGGTCGAGAGCGCGATGACGCCCAGCTCCAGCTCATTTGTTCTCAGCGCGCCCGGGGTCCAGGTGCTGGACGTCGACGGTGACGGCTTCACCGACATCATCTCGTCGTTCGCCGGCGAGGTGTTCTGCAACACCGGTGCCGGCGACTGGTCGGGCACCGGGTGCATGGACAACGCCACCCTGCCCACGCTCAGCGAGGACCCCCAGTCCGCCGGCGATGCCAACCCGCTCGGCGTTCGGTTCTTCGACTATGACAACGACAAGCGCATCGACATGCTGCGCACGGCTCCCGGCGACACCAGCGTGCACGTGAACACGGGCGAGCGCTTCGACCAGGTCTCGATCGAGGAGATCGGGGTGTTGTTCGACCAGAGCACCCTGCAGCTCTCGGATGTCAACGGCGACGGGCTCCAGGACCCGGTGGAGATCCAGAACGATGGCACCATGCGCTACAGGATCAACCTCGGCCTGGGCCGCTGGGGGGAGTGGGTCATCGTGGACCTGGGCGGCTTCGGGGAGGTGGCGCTGCTGCAGGCCACCCTGGAGGACCTCAACGGCGATGGCCTGGCGGATGTGGTGGTGGTGGCGGGCGACGAGCTCAAATATGCCCTCAACCGCAACGGCGACCACTTCGACGCCGTGGTGACCGTCCGTTCGGACCAGGTCGAAGGCGACCTTCCGGAGCGTACCGCCACCACGACCGTGCTGTTTGCGGATATGAACGGCAACGGTACGCGCGATCCCGTGTGGCTCAGCAGCGATGGTGACGCGCAGTTCCTGGAGCTGTTCCCGGTCAAGCCCAACCTACTCAGTCGGATCGAAAACGGCATCGGCCACGTGCAGACGATCGAATACGGCACCTCGGTGGCCGAGCTGGCACGGGACGCGCGGGACGGGCGACCGTGGGCCTACAAGCTCAACCACGCGATGAACGTGGTCAAGCGCAAGGATACCTGGGTCACCTTGACCGGCGGCGAGGACGGCGAGGGCCTGCATGAGGTCGAGGCGTTCGACTACCACGACGGCTTCTACGACGGGCAGGAGAAGCAGTTTCGCGGCTACGCCTCGGTCGAGCGGCGCCTGCTGGCCGATATGGACCGCGACAGCCAGGAGCCGGCGCGCGTCGAGCTCGACTTCGATGTGGGGGCCACCGACGCCTATTTCAACGGTCTGATGGTCGCCCAGAAGACCTTTGGCGGGGCGGACCTCGCGACCCCGATCAGCGAGGAGCACGTGGCCCACGACGATTGCGACGTTTCGGGCATCGATAGGGACCGGGATGACCTCACGCGCGATGTGCGCTTCATCTGTGAGGTCGCGCGCACGACCGTGATGCAGGAGGGCGCGTCGGCCGCGGCCTGGGCGACGACCCTACGGGAGATGGCCTATGACGGCTACGGCAACGTGACCGAGGAGCGATCGCACGGCGTCATCCACATGGGGCCGCCGGACGACACCAGCGCGTGCGATGCCTGCACGGGCTCCGGCTTCGGCATGCCCTGTGACGCGGAGTGCCTTGGGGACGAGCGCTTCGTCCAGCGCACCTACGTCAAGCCCGGCGCGGACACCGACGGTCTCTGGTACCTCGGGCTCGTCGCCCGCGAGGTCACCTTTGGCGAAATGGGCGGCCTTCAGAAGGAAACGCTGACCTATTACGACGGTGACCACTTCCGCGGCCTGCCAGCGGGTGAGGCCCGGCGCGGGCTTGCGACCCGCGTGATGCAGCGCGTCAGCGAGGACGACGACGACTTCATCGCGGCCCAGCGCTACGCCTACGACGAGCACGGCAACGTCGTAGCGTCACTCGACCCGCTTGGGGATCCGGACGACCGGGGAGGCCACCGCCGCCACTACCGCTACGGCGACAACGGCCTGTCCCTGACGCGCGCGGAGATCCTGCTGTCCGATGACGATGGGGACTACCAGCTGCGCAGGGACGTCGCCTACGAGGATGCCTTCAATCAGCCGAGCGAGGCCACTGCCTGGATGCTGGTGCGCGGCGGCGAGCTGCAGAGCGCCCGCAACAGCGTTCGCTACCGCTACGATGACCACGGGCGCATCACCAAGCGCATCGACCCCGGCGACAGCGACGCGGCGCCGACCGAGGAGTACCTCTACGAGCTGTCCGATCCCGCCTCCCGCATCCGGATCCTCAAGCGCAGCCGCGTGGGGGGCGACCCGGACCTGGAAGAGGTTCGCTGTCTCGACGGTCGTGGGCGCGAATACCAGCGCAGGAATCTGATCGAAAGTGACGCCTACCTCGTCAGCGGGTTCAAGGAGTTCAACCGCCGCGGCACGCCGGTCCGCGTCTACCAGCCATACACGTCGGACGGGGGCGCCTGCGACGCTGAGCCGGACTCGGGCGTGTTGTTCACGGCGACCCGATACGACGCCCTCGGGCGTGAGCTGCGGGTCACCCTGCCGGACGAGACGCTGTACGAGGAAGCGTCGACGACGCGCAAGGTCTACGAGCCGCTCGGGGTCGTGTCCTATGACCAGCTCGACAACGACGCCGAGAGCCCACAGGAGGATACGCCCACGCGGGTGCGGCGTGACGGACTCGGACGGACGGTCGGAGTGCAGCGCTTTCTCAAGGCATCGGGCGCCGGCATCGAGGTCGAGATCGAGTACGACAGCCTGGGGCGGATCGCCGCCTTCACGGACCCGGAGGGTCATCGCCGCGGTCGCGCTCATGACCTGCTCGACCGGGTCGTCTCGGTCGACAACCCCGACGGCGGAAGGGAGTCGTTCACGTACGATGCAGCGGGCAACCAGCGCCTACATGAGAACGCCGAGGGCGATGGCAAGCACTCCGAATATGACGGCGCCAACCGCCTGCTACGCAGCTGGTCCGACAAGGACCGCGATGCCAGCTTGATCGAGTTCGTCTATGATGCGCCGGGCGCCTGCGACGATTGCAGCAACGTCGCCGGCCGTCTGGTGGAGACCCGCTATCCGCTGCGGAGCGAGAGCATGGCTTCGGAGGGCTTCGACCGCAGCGGCTACGACGCCCGCGGCCAGCTGATCCACGTCGAGCGCGAGCTAGAGGGGTATACCTTCGCCGTCGAAACCGAATACGACAACGCCCGCCGGGTGGCCCGTCGACAATACCCCGACGGTCAGGTGCAGGAGTGGCGCTATGATGGCGCCTCGCGGGTGATCGGGATCCCGGGCACGGTCGCGTCCCTGACCTACGACGAGCGTGGCCTGCTGCAGCAGCTCGACTATGCCAACGGGATCGAGGCCGGCTGGGAGTTCGACGCGCTGCTGCGCGTCTCGCACCTGCACACGGCGCGTGGTGACGAGCTGCTGCAGGCACGCGACTACACCCGCGATCGGGTCGGCAACATCACCCGGGTCGAGGACGGCAGCAGCGAGCGGGACGGGGCCATCGACCTGACCGCCCGCTATGCCTACGACGCCTGGTACCGGCTGGTCGAGGCCAGGTATGCAGACACAGGCGCAGACGATGACAGTGATGGAGAAGGGGAGGGCGGCGAGACAGTCACCTTCGACTTCGACGACCTCGACAACATTGCGTCCATCACTTCGAGTCGGGGCGAGGGCAGCCGGGCCCATCTGGGCGAGCTCGCCTACGACGCCGATCACCCTGGCGCGGTCACGGGCGCGGGGGGCGTTGAGCGGAGCTACGATGCCGCCGGTCGGATGCGCGCGCGGGGCGCGGTCGAGTACGGCTGGGACTACCGGGACCGGATGGTGTCCGCCAAGCGTGACGGCGAGACGCTGGCCGAGTTCGTGTACGGCCCGGACCACATGCGGATCATGAAGCTCGAAGACGGCGGCGCCGTGTACTACGTGGGGCTCGGGTTCGAGGTGCGCGACGGCATCGGCGTGCTGTACCCGCAGGTCGGCAGCAAGCGCGTGGCCCGGCACCAGTCTGACCGGCTGCAGACGCGCTTGCTTTCCGACCTGGACGACGACGACATGATTTCGGCCGCCGACGCCTGGCTCGCGCACGCTGGCGCCGAGGGCCTTGCGGGCGTGGACAAGGACGCGTCCGCCTCTCCGCCGCGCCGCCTGCTCAGGGCGAGTGCCCGCCGCATGTTGCATGAGTCTGGCCCCAAGAGTGTCTTCCTGCACCACGACCATCTCGGCAGCGCCACCCTGGCCACCGACGATGAGGGCCACGTGGTGGGCGAGCGCGACTACTACCCGACCGGCACCCCGCGGGCCGAGCACGGTCACGTGGACCTCTATGGCTTCACCGGCCAGGAGCTGGACGAGAGCACCGGCCTCATCCACTTCGCCCACCGCTACCTCGACCCGGTGACCGCCCGTTGGGTGAGCCCAGACCCGGCGTACCGGATGCCGGACGCGAAGCAGCTGGCGTCCAAGCGGGAGAGCGGGAGCCGCTACGCGTACGTGGAGAACAACTTCGTGAACGCGGTCGATCCGACAGGGCTTAGGAAGGTGCTGAAAAAGACCTGGTACATGGGGAAGAACAACAAGATCTCCGCGTACAAGCTGGCAAAGAGCGACCGCACCTCCGCGACGTTGACCTATAAGAGCCGCAATCCCCAAGGGGACCAACCGAACGCGCCCCAAGAGCTATGGCGCGCGAACCAAAGGAAGAAGCAGGAGCACGAAATTGGCAAGCTCCAGCACCGCACCGAGGCGTTCAACTCAGCCAAGCGCGTAGCGGGCTACGCGACGACAGCGGTATCGCTCGTCGGGGTCGCGCTGAAGCTCGCTGCGACGGTGCTCAACGAGAAAGGCAAGAACGCTTCCGCGGTCCGTGCCCTGAACCTTACCGGCTTCGCCCTCTCGACGGCCAATTCTCTCTATGGCGCCTACTACAAGACGATCGGCGAAACCCTCAACACCCGCAGGGCCAACAAGATCCAGTCTCACAAGGACGAACTGAAGAAGTTGGAATAGGGAGCCAAGAACGTGACGAATGTAATCAAGGTGGCCGTCGCCTGCGTTCTCTTGCTGCTCGCGTGCGGGGGCGACTCGGACGACAAACACCCAACCGAAACCAGCGCAGAGGCCCGCACGCAGGTCTCGATCGACGACCGGGCGCGTGCCTGCGACCTGCTGCTGGTCGAAGGCGACTCCCCGGTTGCCGACGTGCACTTCGGTGAAGGCGTCCAGGGCACCTACGTGCGTGAGGCACCGCGGGTGGCGATCAGCTTGATCGCGATGGAGGATACCGCGCTGCCGGCCGCACCGGTCGACATCCGGTTTGCGTCCGGCGCGGGGGACGTGAGCCTTTCGGACGTGCGCTGCGCGGACGCCAGCGGCGACGTGATCGACGACCCCAAGGTGACCCTCGGCCGATGAGCGCGCTTCGAGCACTCAGGCGGTGCGTGCGACCGCTGACGTCTTTGCGCGCCGGGTGGTTGCTGGTTTGCATGGCGCTTGCGAGTGGCTGCGGCTGCGGCGATCCGGACCCTGCGCACATGGGGGGGCTCGGCACGGACGGGGGCATCGATGGGGGTACCGATGCGGGCGCCTCCTGCGCCGCGGGGATCGCCTGCGGGTGCGCCGGGGGACAGCGGTGTGAGCGCGACCCGGGCCGTCGCGCCCGAGCCG
>JAPPOR010000968.1 GCA_028817905.1 Myxococcales bacterium | reverse complement strand
GCCAACTCCGCCAGATCTTCCACGGTGCCAAGGGCTTCCGCAGCCTTCGCTTCCCTCCGCGCATCCGACACGACAAGCCATGCGAGCGCCAGGGCAGCGATTCCGGGGATGCTGGCCAGCAGCGCGAGTTTCTGCCCTATCGATAGGGCGCGGGGTCTTGACGCCATGGAACCAAAGTCCCTACCTAGTGTTTCCGGCTGCGAGGCGGTGATGCCAACAGCCTCTAACGTCGCGACTGCACGCAGCTTGAGGGCAACGGATGGGCGAGTCCGGAGGCCGGAGTTCGGTCGCATGGATGTAAGCGGCCGCACACTTGCTGCAGTTCCGGCGCCGGCCGGCATTCAGGCAACCTCCCTTCACTCCGTTAGCCTGGATGCAGGAGCGGCCTCTCAACACCGGGGCCCTCCGCGTGGCAAATCGGGGGAAACGTACGTAACGTCAGCTACAGAGCTGCCGCATACGCGGCCTTCGTTCACCTGCTCGCAGCCTCTGCGGGTGCACAGGAGGTCGATGCTGGCGAGCCATCGCCCGTCCTCACTCCAGAGATCCACGGGGTGGGCGTTCCGAACACGCACCCCAACGGGACACCAACAGACCCCAACCAGGACCGCGCGACCATACGCACCGCGCTTGCGGCGCAGCAGCGAAGAATAGAAGAACTGGAGAGACAAGCGGCCGAGGCGCGTGGTGCGCTCGTGACGGCGCAGACGGAGGCTGCTGCCGCCCGCGAGGCCGCGGCCACAGCAATCGAGGCTGCCGTAGAACCGGAAGTCGGGCAAGGCGAGGAACTGGTCCGGTTCTATGGCTTCATGGATATGGCGCTCAGAAAGCTCTATTTCCCCGATGCGTCACGGTTCAAGGGCCTGGTGAATGACTCCGCAACCTTTGCCCTTGGGAATGTGAACTTCTATGTGGACGCAACACCCACCGAGGAGATTCGCGCGCTTACGGAAGTTCGGCTGACGCTGTACCCGTTCGGGTCCGCCGGAGACGGCTTCGAGCTCGTGGATACGAGGGTCTACGATCAGACGAGTGCGACGGGACGCAATCGTGTGTCCTGGAGCGGAATGGTGCTTGAGCGTTCATGGATCGAATGGAACCGATACGACGCCCTTCGCGTTCGCGTCGGCTACTTTCTGACCCCCTACGGCATATGGAACGTCGATCATGGTTCGCCTGTACTGATCTCGTCCGTGCTCCCGGGCTTCTGGGCGCAGGAGTACTTTCCGACACGCCAGCTCGGGCTCCAGCTACTGGGGGACTTCCACGCAGGAGCCGCCCAGTTTGGCTATCACGCGTGGCTCGCCAATGGGCGTAGCCCCGGCCAGATCGACGTGGACGAGAACAAGCACGTGGGCGGGCGTGTATTTGGAAGGCTCGCCGCGCCGGTCGACCTGACCTTGGGCGCATCGTGGTTCTGGGGCCAGAACCAGGAGTTCCGGCGCACCATCGGGAGCACCGACCCATTCCGCGTAGTTGCAAGTAAGGTAGTCGACTACACTGAGTTTGGCGTCGCCGCCGACCTGTCGCTCGACATCGGAGACTTGCGGTTCCGCGCGGAGCTGGTGAGCAACAAGGAGACGTACGAGCCGGGTCAGCGTCCCATGGTCTCGCCCGTGAGCTTCCAGCGGGATCGACTGCGCTGGGATACGTATCTGGTGGGCGCCTACCGGTTCGGGGACGTGGAACCCTTCGTCTTCATTGAGCACGATCGCCGGCCAACAGCCGAGGACGACGCGGTCACGATCCTCTCGGTCGGCGGCATCCTGCATACACTGGCCCGGACTCAGCTCAAGCTTCAACTATATCGTGTCGTGTTTCCAGATACCTCCGGCTTTCCTGAGGCCAGCAGGAGCAGCTTCACCGGATGGGATGCTCGGTTCGTCACGGCGTTCTAGGCGGGAAGGTGACCATGGGCGATCAACTGCGTTTGGCTTTGCTGGTATGCCTGGGAACGTTGGCCTGCACCGACGACTTTCCTTGCGACTCGAATCAAGTCCTCAAAGACAACCAGTGCGTGCCCGACAACACGGGAGGCGAAGATCGGGCAGAAGACTCGGGTCGACCAAACCTGTCGGATGCTCCGCCCGGCGACTCAGGCGATGCTGGCCAGTCGAAGCCTTCCAACGTATTTGGACGAACCTGCAGCGCTGACTCGGATTGTGAAACTCCCGCACCTACCTGTGGCATACCACCGGGCGCCGCCAGGGGAACTTGCACGATTACAGGCTGTGCGTCCGGCAGCGTAGAATGCCCGGACGGATGGCACTGTCTATCGGTCGCGGATGCATGTATCGAGGACTAGGGCGATGGGCGGCGGGCGCGGCACGACGTCACGACTGGGACGGTTCGGGGAGATCCTCGCCGTGGCGGGTGCGCTCGTCCTGCTAGCATGGGCCTTTCGACACACGGAGCGGGCTGCCGCCCGCACCTACGACATTCTCGTACTCGTCAACCGTTCCAACCCGGTCCGCTCCCTGGATCACAACGAGTTGCGCCAGATCTTTCAAACGACCCGAATGACCTGGTCAACGGGGGAGAAGATTCTTCCATTCAACCTGCCCAAGAGCGACCCCGTGCGGCGCACCTTCGACCAAACGGTGCTCCAGATGCGCCCCAAGCGCGTCGAGCGGTTCTGGATCGACCGCAAGATTCGCGGCGGCAATCCACCCCCAAGGAGACTGTCAACGGCGTCGCTTGTGGTTACCATGGTCGCGAGGAAGAAGAACGCGATCGGGTACGTCCGATCGCGAAGCACAACGCGCGCGGTCAAGGTCGTGGCACGAATCCGAGGCGCGCGAATACTTCCACCATAGTTTGGCGCGATTGCCCGTCGTGCGGTCATGAGCTGGCCCAGGAACCGCACCGACCCAGCCGGCGGGGCGCTTGCTATGCATCGACAACCTTCGTGGAGGCATCTTCTCTTGGCGCCCTCTTGGTCGATCACTTCTCTCCAGTGGGGAACGGCCCCTGCACGACTATCTCGACTTGCTTGTATCTAACTGCGTGGGCCACGTCCTCACGGACACTCCAGCAATGCGGATAGCACGGGGACCCCACCCGAGCCGCCAGGCGCCGAGCAAGTCTACCTCGATACGTCCAAAGCTCACAGATGCGGTTTGTCACACCTCTTAGGCCTGGAACAGCCGCCAGCGTTTCCGAGCAGAACTAATGACAGAAACCAGCTAGCGTCGCAAACGACGGTGGGGACATGCTTTGGTTTTGCAGGTTTCCACCCACCGGGCGACACGGTACGAAGTTGACCGGGAAGTGGCTGTGGCACGGCGGCTATCGTGCGCGAGGGCGGAAACGTGTAGAACCTAACCGCGTCCCCTCTCGCCGCACAAAAAGGGTGGAGCTCATGCAGACAGAACGTTCCAAGAGCCTGGTCCGGATATCTCACCAACGTCACGGCACCTCGCTCGGTCTCCGACTTCACACCGCTTTGTCCGCGCACGGGAACGCAGCGAGTACTCGATCGCTCGCCGAAAGCGATGTGAAGCCGCATCCACGCGCGATCCACGCGCGAGTGGGTGGGAGAACCGGGCTCGCGCACGGCACAAGACTGCTCGCGTTGGTCTTCGCGCTGTGTTCGGCGATTCTCGGAGGTTGTTTCGAGAGCATCGTCCCGCCAGCAGACCGCACCGAGGGCCGGCGAGGGCACCAAGAGCGAATGGCTTCGGACACGCGCGACGACCCACCTATCGCGGGCAATCGAGGATCAGAGCCGGCCAGCACCAAGCCCACGAACCATGTCATCACCGTTCGCTCGGATCCCGGGGTGGTCCTCGTAGGGCAGTCCATCGCAGGTGATCTCGACGGCGACGGCACGGACGATCTAGTCCTGCTGGCGCTCGAACTTCGCGACGGTCAGTTCGAAGACATCGACAATCTCAAGACAACCGCGCATGTATTCTACGGGCGCGCCGAGCTGCCAACGACGCTGCAACTGGGCGACGCCGACGCACGGGTGCGCGGCCAGGGCCTCGGCTTCTTGTGGGGCACCCTCGGCGCCCACGCACTCGGCGACCTGAACGGCGACGGCCTGGCAGATCTCCTCCTTGCCGCACCGGATGAGGCTTGTTTCATCTTCGGCAACGAAGTACGGCTCTCTGGAGAAGTCGAGGTCGAGGATGTCGCCGTGCGCTGGTCATTCGACGTTGATCCGCTGGGGCCGCGGCTCGCATCTGTGATCGCCGCTGGGGATGTGCAGGGTGACGGTCTGTCCGACGTGATCCTCGTGTTCGAGCCAACACAGCCGCTCGGCGCCCCTCCCACGGGTGCCTCGGTCCCCATGAGCTTCCTCTTCGCGGGGCAGCGGACACCATGGCCATCACGGTTCGATCAAACAAGCGCGACCGCGGTATTCTCGGGACCAGACGCTGGCAAGGGCATCCGCGCCGTCGACGCAGGGGATCTTGATGGGGATGGCCGCGCCGACTTGCTGTTCAACGATGGTGGGGTATCCCGTATCTTCCCGGGGTCACGCTTCGACGCCGTCGGCACAATAAACGTGAGCGGGGCCGAAGCCCTCAGCGCCGGCCAGCTCGATGTCCGCGTGGTCGACGACCTGAACGGAGACGGGATTGACGAGCTCGGCTGGCGGTCAACAGGCAACACCATTTCGCTCCAATACGGCACTTCTGTCGCACCGCCTGCGGAGCGGCACGCACCCGACCTCGTCATCGCCGCGGGCGGCATCTCTTTGAGACATCTGATGACGATCGACTTCGACGGCGATGGCGCCGATGAGTTGGCCCTGCCCACGCCGTCCGCTCCCAACTTCCCCGGCGGGCTATACTTGGTAACACAGGAGCAGCTCAGGAAATCGACTCGGATCGACGTAAACCAGCACCAACCGCTCCTGCAGTGGCACGAAACGCACTTCTCCGACGAAGGGCGACCTCTCGATGCAGACCTGCTGATATCGGTCGGAACCGGTGGTGACGTGACCGGCGACGGCGTGCATGATGTAGCGGCGGTGATCGTGTCCAACACGGGCGGGCAGCCGCTCGAAAGCTACGCGACCATCATTCCGGGTAGCTACAGCCCGTAGCTTAGCTAGTTCGCGCCCGAAAAAACGCAAGTGCGCGGGTTTAGACGGAAATAGAAG
>JAPPOR010000861.1 GCA_028817905.1 Myxococcales bacterium | reverse complement strand
CTTGGACGGGGGGGTTGCTGCTGGCGCGGATGCCGCGCTCGCGGCTGGCTCTCGGCGCGAGCCAGAACTGGATTCCGGGGTGGCTGATGCTTCGCTCGATGCCGGGTTCAACGATGAAGGGGGCGATGGAGGGGGGGATGGAGGGAGCGATGCGGCTTCGGTGGACGCCGCCTTGCCGCGCCTTCATCCCGGTTGTCGCTCGGATCCATCGCAATGCCCCAACGTGCTGTTTCTGTCGATCGACGACCTGAACGACTGGGTGGGTGCGCTGCGTGGTCACCCGCAGGCCAAGACGCCCCATATCGATGCGCTTGCGGCCCGTGGCACGCTTTTTAGCAATGCGCACTGTGCGGCCCCGCTATGCAACGCATCGCGTGTCTCGACCTTGAGCGGGATCGCGCCGTGGAATCTGGGGATCTATGCCAATCGGCAGCCCTGGCGGCCGCCCCATCCGGACCTGGTGACGCTGCCCCAGCATTTCCGGGCCTTCGGGTATCACGCGGCGGGGACAGGCAAGATCTTTCATGGCCGCTACCTCGATCCCGTGTCCTGGGATGAGTACTGGCCGGGGCTGTGCGAGGAGCGGCCGCCCGATCCTCCGGTCGAGGGCCGGCCCATCAACGGCATTCCGGGGACTGGGAACTTCGACTGGGGACCGACGGATCTGGCACTTGCGGACATGAGTGACGCCAAGGTCGCCGATTGGGTGGCGGAGCGACTCCAGCAGCCGAAGGGCGACAAACCGCTGTTTCTGGCGTGCGGATTCTTTCGCCCTCACCAGCCCCTATTCGTGCCCCAGGAGTACTTCGATCGCTTTCCCCTCGAGGATATCGAGCTACCGGAGACGAAGATCGATGACATCGACGACCTGCCCCCGCTGGGTGTGCGGTTTGCGGAGCCTGACGATCGCCATGCGTTCGTGCTCGAGCACATGCAGTGGAAACCAGCCGTCCAGGCCTACCTTGCGAGCACGGCGTTCGCGGACGACATGTTGGGGCGCGTGATGAGTGCCTTCGATCGGAGTCCCTACGCGGACAATACGATCATCGTGCTGTGGAGCGACCATGGCTGGCATCTGGGCGAGAAGATGCACTGGGAGAAGTTTGCCTTGTGGGAAGAGGCCACCCGGGTGCCGCTGGCCGTCGTTGCCCCAGGGGTCACCACCCCCGGGTCGGTCTGCTCCCGCCCGGTCAACCTGCTCGACCTGTACCCCACCTTGAGCGAGCTATGTGGCTTGCCGCTCAGGGATGAGCTCGAGGGCGAGAGCCTGGTACCCTTGCTGCGAGACCCGGAAGCGCAGCCTGACCGCGTCAGCATCACGAACTACAAGCGCGGTAACTATGCGATCCGGACCCAGCGCTGGCGCTACATCCGCTACGGGGACGACACCGAGGAACTGTACGATCACGACGTGGATCCCAACGAGTGGGACAACCTTGCGAGCGACCCCAGTACCGAGGCGACTCGTCTCGAGCTGGCAGCCAAGCTCCCGAAGCGCTCCCGAGGTCACGTCCCCCACATGGGCGGCTACGACCCAGCTGATATCGAGTGCATGGTGCCCAACGAGTAGCCCGGACTATTTATGAAGTCTGCGTCGGCTCGCTTGTTCTTCGACTTCACACGGCTTTCGGCGCCCTAGCAAGTACGGGGCGTATTCCCGTCGGCCGCCGAAAAGCTGTGTGAAGCCGAATTTCTGCGCGATCCGACGCAGACTTCATAAATAGTCCGGGCTAGCCCCTGGTCAGCGTGTCGCGGTAGGCGCGCACAGCTTGGGTCACCGTCGGGTAGTCAAGGAAAGATAGCAGTCGCTGCAAGTCGATGCCGGGCAGCTGTTTGCTCTCCTCGCTAGGCGTGTAGCCGCGTTCGCACAGCACCGATATCGTGATCGTACCATCCCGCCACGTCCACACCTCAGGCACGCCCAGCCGGCGATAGATCTCGAGCTGGTCGATCCCGCCGCTTGTCCAGATCACCTCGATCGCGAGATCGGGACGCTCCTTGGCCTGGTTGGAACCAATTATGTAGCACTCGTCCGGTTCCAACCCACTTGCCTTGGGTGCTGCACGCAATGTCCATGCACCGTAGGGCGACAGCTCGATCCCGCGCTCGATGGCAAAGGCCTCGATCAACCGACCGATGCCTGACTTCAGGCGTTCGTGCTCGCGAGAAGGGCTCATCAGTTCCATCGCTCCGTCCAGATAGGCCAAACGCGGCACTGGGGCGTCTCCTCGTAGCGCGAGCTGCGCCTCGTAGCCACTCCACGGCACGTTGTACATAACCAACCGCTGGTCAGCCTCCGTCGGTCGCTTCTGCGGGGGGCTTGGTGCGGGACTCGACATGTTGCGACCATAGCACGACCAGAAACGCACCGCGGCATGCCTAATGGCCTTCAGTGGCGTGATCTTGCGCGAGCTCGCATTGGCGGACAATCCCTGGAATTTCATTCGATTTCACCCCACTGGCGAGGGCGCGTAGGTTTGGTGATGGACGCGGGCTAGCCCGGCTGGCCCGGATATGTCACCCAACTCGCGAGCGGCGGCGCAGGGTTCGGCTTCACAGGGCTTTGGGCGATCCCACTCTGCCGGGGATGGTCACTCGTTCGACCGCGCCGGAGCGTTGCCTTGTCCCGCAGGAGGAGGCGGGCGTACCCACAGATACAGCAGCCAGCCCGTGATCAGGGTGGCTGCGCCCGCGACTGCCGCGGCCGGATGGGTGTGGATGCTGTGGGCGACCATCCAGATGGACAGTCCGATGAACACGAGCGGCGTCGCGGGATAGCCCGGGGTACGGTAGGGGCGCTCCAACGTTGGGGCGCGCTTGCGCAGGACGATGACTCCCGAGGCGACGAGTGCCGCGAAGATCGTCAGAGTGAAGCCGCAATAGGTGAGCAGGGTGTCCACGTCGGTGGTCAGGACCATCAGGAGCGAGACGGCGAGTTGGAGCCAGATGGCCACGACCGGTCCGCCCTTGTCTGTGCGTCGGGAAAGGCGGGCGAGGCGCGCGTAGTCATGGGCCATCGCTTCGTAGACCCTGGGACCGGTCATCATGAGAGCACTCACGGTCGTGACGAGTCCCAGCACGATCAGGCCAACGACCATCCGCTTGCCCGCCTCTCCGAAGAGGTGCTCGGCTGCGATCGCGCCCACCTCGACGTTGCCTGACAGCTCTTCGCTGGGCGCTGACACGAGGAAGGCTAGGTTGAGCAGCACGTACATGGCCGTGACGAGTAGGGTGCCCGCGATGCAAGCTCGCGGCAGTGTGCGCGCCGGGCGGCGCAGTTCGCCCACCAGGTACACGGCGGCATTCCATCCGCTGTAGGCGAAGCCGACGTAGATGAGTCCCGCCGCGAAGGCCGGCGAGCCGAGCGCGTGGAGCGTGTCCTTCCCGGGCGCGAACTCGATCTCGCCATCGCTCCCATGGATCGCTCCGACTGTGCCCAGGGCGAGGATCAGTCCGATCTGGAGCGTCGTGACCGCGTTTTGCGCCAAGGCGCCCACGCGTACGCCGAGTGCGTGCAGGCATGCGGTCACAACCGGGAGCAACACGGCAACCGGGAGTTGGGGCATCCCTGGAAACAGGGCGGCGAGATAGTGACCGCACGCTAGGGCGGCGGCTGCGGCAGGCGCGGAGAACCCGACGATCAGCGAGACCCAACCCGCCAAAAAACCCACCGCCGGATGGTAGATGCGCGACAGCAGCAAGTACTCGCCGCCGTTGTCTGGCATGGCGGTCGCGAGCTCCGCGTAGCAGAGGGCACCGGCCAGGGCCAAGAGCCCACCAACCAGCCACGCGAGCAACACCGCCACGGGTGAGCCGATGTCCCGCACCAGGAAGCCAGTGGTCGTAAACACGCCGGTGCCGACCATGCTTGCGACCATGACCAGGGTCGCGCTCGCGGGCCCGAGCCTGCGCGGTAACGGGGACGCTGCAGGGGGTTTGCTGGCCAATGGACTGCTCGCTCCTCCTTCGAGGTCAAGACGGTGCATGCTGTGCGTGTGGTCCAACCTATGCACACGTACCACAGTCCGCCAAGCCGCAACCCGTGCCCCGTGCCGCCTTCGCATTCGAGCCCGAGCCCGACCGTGCCCGCCCAACCTGCCCGTCCTCTCCGGGGTGCGGCACCTCCCTGGGCCGGGTACAATCGAGCTTCGCATGGGCACCGACAGACACTGGGAGCGTCACGGCGCGCAAAACCCCTACTGGGCTGTGCTGACGGAGGCGCGCTACGACCGGGCCGAGATGGATGATGCGGCGCGCGGAGCATTCTTTGACAGTGGGGTGCAACGCATCGAGCAGATCCTGGCAGCGGCCACGGCGGCCTTTGGCCAACGCGACGGGTTTCGTAGCGCGCTCGACTTTGGATGCGGGGTGGGGCGGCTGTCGCTGGCCCTGAGTGGACGCAGCGAGGAGGTAGTGGGGGTCGATATATCGCCGTCCATGATCGCGGAAGCCAAGCGCAACGCCGAGAGGATGGGGCGCGACAACGTGAGCTTTCGGCAGGCCAGCGGTTCGCTCGAGGAGCTTGCGGGTCAGACCTTCGACTTGCTCGTATCGGACATCGTCTTTCAACACATCCCGGTGGCCGCCGGTCTTCGTCTGTACCGCGGCCTGCTCGACCGACTGCGCCCGGGGGCCCGCGGCGCGGTCTCGTTTACCTACGACAAGGCAACACGGCTCGCTCGCCTACGCCAGGCCCTCAAGCGCGTGCCACTGGCACAAGCTGCCTATGATGCGGTTTGGACCTTGCGGAATGCTTCACCGCCGATGCAGATGAATGCGTATCCGCTGGGGGAGCTGGTGCGAGAGCTGCACCTGCGTGGTGTGCACCGCGTGCAGCTGGAACTCGGCGGGCACGGTGAGAGCCTGTCGGCTCTGCTACTGTTCGAGACCCCCTAGCGACCTTGAGTCAGCGTCTTGTAGGCGTTTGCGTCAAGTTTGGTGGCGTTGCCTTGATCGGATGCGTCTGGACAAGGTCGCTAGGTCGCGCTGCGCGCTCCGGGGATGAGCTGCAAGCGGGGGTGGTTTCGGGTGGCGCCTGGGGCACATACCTCGTTGGGCAGGGGTGGATGCCCGCTAAACGACCTTGAGTCAGCGTTCTGTGGGCGTTTGCGTCAAGTTTGGTCGCGTTACC
>JAPPOR010000105.1 GCA_028817905.1 Myxococcales bacterium | reverse complement strand
TCGCAGGCTCCGCAGTGGTTGGCGTCGGCGCGGAGGTCCACGCACGCGCTGCCACCACACGTTTCGCAATCAGGTGTCATTGCATCCGGGTCGCTGCTCTCAAGGGGCATGTTCTCGATCCAGCTCGCGATGCATGAGAGATCGGTCTCGCCCAGGGACACCCCTATAGGCATTTGCACTCCACAACCGGCTGGCGGTGGGCCTGCGAGCTTCTGGTAGAGCAGCGACGCCTCGGGCTGTCCCGGCACGATGCGCGTCCACCCGTCACATAGCGCCGCCTCTACCGAAACGAGCTGCTCTGCCCCGCTCGTGCCCGACAGGTCCAGGGCAGCCGCCGGCACCGCGCCGCCGTGGCAACCTGCTGCCGAGCAGCTGTTGTCGAAAATGGTTTGCACCGCTGCTGCGTCGCAGATCACCGCACCGGCAACGAGGGGCTCTTCGTCACCGGTTGAACCGGAACCGGAGCCTGGATCCGGGTCCCCGTCGTCGCTGGACGCAGCGCCAGTGTCGCCAGCTCCATCCCCGCGTTGGTCGGGCCCGCTACTGGCGTCGCCGGAACCGCCAGTGGATGCGACCGGTTCGTTGGGCCCGTCGTCGCCGATCGCTACTGGTGTCGGGGCTTCTGAAGCGCCTTCTTGTCCACAGTGCACGCACAGTGACAGCACTGCGGCGTATCCGATTACTCGCCGGATCTTGTTCACCTGCAATCCTTCTCGCTGCGGGATGGCCCCCTATCACCCTGTAGCGCCCTTCAGTCTAGTCCATGTGAAGTGCGCGACGCTACCGTCCATGTCGCCCGGCGTCGGGCACAACGCTCGTGCTTCGCACGCCATACGCCCGGGTTGCACATCGGTGCTTGCGACTCACCTTTGGCCGGCCCGAGCATGGGGAACATGCGTAGTAGTTGCTGGATGACGTTCTCGAGTTTCCTTTGTTCGGCCGCGATAGCGTGCGGTGGCGCGGACGATGACAGTCCCGCCCCGGTGGTCGCGTGCTCGCCCGGTGGCGCCGGTGGCTGTGGCGACGGATTGGTTTGCGAGGAGGTCGCGAGTGCGGAGCCCGCGTGTTTTGCACCCGTGGTCCTGCAAGGGCGGGTGACGGACCTCGCAAGGCGTGCGCCGGTCGAGGGTGCCACTGTGGTGGCCCTGGACGTGAATGGCAGCGCGCGCTCGCCAGTGGTGCTCAGCGACGCCGATGGAAACTATGAGATCGCGCTGCCGGCCCCGCGCTCTGCCGAAGGCGTCCCACTTGCCGCTTCGGTTACGCTCCGAGTGGCGGCCAACGGCTATCAGTCCTTCCCAACACCGCCGCGGGAAGCACTGCCGATCGAGCTTGGCGGGGATGCGTCGGTCCGGTCAGAGGGTACCTGGACCGTTCGCAATGCGACCACAGACGTGGGGCTTACTCCGTTGGCGTCAGCCAGCGCAGAGCTCGGGACCGTGGAAGGGTCGATCATTGGGCAGGAGGCTGCCGGTTCATTGGTGGTGGCCGTGAAGGCGGACCGGGCGGTGTCTACGGCCGTGGCCGATGTGGACGGCCGCTTCACCCTGTTCAACGTACCCGCCGGTGAGGTCGTGATCGAGGCCTATCGAAGCGGGATCGTGGTGGCGCCGCAGACTGCCACTGCACGGGCGGGAGAAATCACGAGCGATGTTTCGCTGGCCGCGACAGGCGATAGGCTCGCCTCGGTTAGCGGTTCGGTGAACGTGGTCAATGCCTCCGGTGGCGAGGAAACCAGCGTCATTCTGGCGGTCGCATCCACATTCCAGGCGGATACGGCTCGCGGGATTGCGCCCGCGGGTTTGCGAGCTGCCGGGGTTACCGGCGCGTTTAGCATCGTCGAAGTGCCTCCGGGACGCTATGCAGTGTTGGCCGCGTTCGAGAACGACCAACTGGTGCGCGACCCGGACGAAGGTATCGCCGGGACCGACATTGTCTTCATCGACGTCGGCGGTGACGGTACCGAGGTGGTGATGGAGGAGAGCTTCAAGGTGACCGGCGCACTCGAGGTGATGGCGCCGGGGGCCGACGCACTAGAACTGCTGCCTCCAGGGGACCCCACCTTCGTCTGGGCAGATGACTCCTCCGAGGACGGCTATGAGCTGCGAGTCTTCGATGCCTTCGGCAAGACGGTCCATGAGGCCACGGACATTGCCCGCGTGACGGGCAGCGAAACGGTGTCCTATACGTGGGCGGGCGCGGTGCTGGAGCCGGGGATGATCTATCAGTTTCGCGTCCTGAGCTATCAGGAAGGCCGCCGTACTCGTGGCGCCCGGACGTACATCAGCGCGACGGAAGACCTGCGGGGTGTGTTCCAGGTAGAGGAATAGGACCTGCAAGATATTGCGCTGATGGGTGGGGCAAGCGCCGGCAGGTGGGACCTGTGGGGTTTTCTAAGAATATGACCACCGGTTTTTGTAGGCCTAGTTCGTATGTCATCCTGAATCGCTCCCGCGGCGCCGTAGTGACCCGTGCGCCGCAGGGCACAGCGAGGAGAAGGTGTTGATGCGGAAGTCCTATTGCTTGGCCTTGGCCACGCTGCTCGCCGGGATGTTGGCGTGCAGTTCGTCTGACCAGCGCGGCGGGGAAACGGTAGCTGACAAGAACGCCGGCGACGGCGACGCGAGTTCGGGTGACGGTGATACCGGCTCCGGGTCCACGGGCGACGGGGATACCGCTTCCGGTTCGAAACCGGGTGACGATGACACCAGCTCCAGCTCGGGCGACGGCGACTCTGGCGATGGTGAGACCGGGCTAGGTGGAGGAGGCGGTGGCGACTCGAGCGTCGCGAGCCGGGACGACGATGCCGGTACGGCCCTGGCGGATGGGACCTGGGGCACGACGGGTGACTGGGAGATCCCCGACGAGTTGCTGCTGTGCGGGGACCGGGCCTGTGCGTGTGCAAACGGTTTGGACGATGACGGCGACGGCGTGGCTGATGGCTTCGACGCGGAGTGCACCGGAGCCAATGACGATGATGAGGGTACCTTTGCGACCGGCATTCCCGGCGATAATATGGATGCGAAGTGGCAGGACTGCTTCTTCGATGGAAACTCCGGGGCAGGCGACGATGGTTGTCGCTATCACTTCGAGTGCCTCACCGGGGAGCGCAGCCAGGGCGATGAGAGCTGTACGGTCACGCAGGAGTGCGTCGACTTCTGCCTGGCGCGAACGCCCAACGGTTGCGATTGCTTCGGATGCTGCACGTTCACGAAGGAGGGCGGTGAGACGGTCAACGTCGTGATAGGGGCTGGTTGTTCGGAAGAGACGCTCGACCAGTGCACCACGTGCCAGCCCACCGAGGGCCTGTGCAACAATCCCTGTGGCGAGTGCGAGCTCTGCCCCGGTCGAACCGTCGAGGACCTCCCCGACACCTGCTTCGAAACTCCGACCGGTGATGGCGATGGCGACGGCGACTCCACGGCCGGTGACGGGGACGGCGACTCCCCAACGGGCGACGGCGATGGAGACGGCGGCGATCCACCCTTCGTGTGCGATGGCGGCGAGACCCCCTGCTATGCGACCAGCGATTGTGAGGTTGGCTCATACTGCTCGCAGGGATGCTGCTTGCTGACCGGTCCCCAGTAGCTGTCGGTCTGTCTCGGTTCCATGGGCCGCGTCCTGATCGCCCGCGACCGCGCAGCGGGGTCCGGAACCAGCCCACCCCGCACTCAGGAGGGCTCCCCGGGCGGCGCTGACTGCCCATGGGACGGGGGCCCAACCAACCCCACCCCCGTGAGGACTAGGCGAATCAGTTCGGATTGCCGGCGCGTGTCAGTCTTGCGAAATACGTTCTTCAGCTGGCTACGGACCGTTTCCAGCGAGACGCCACCATGGCCGGCGACTTCGCGTAGGGTATGCCCTTCGGCCAAGTGTGCGACGACTCGTGCTTCCGCATGCGTGAGATCGTAGAGTTCGGACAATGTCTTGATGACCTGCGAATGCTCCATCTCGTCGCCGGATATGAACACCGCCGCAACGGGTATGCGGGGGCCAGCGCGGTCTACCGCCGGTAGCGGTGACACCAGGACCTCATACGCGGGTCGTTGTGAGGGACGTCTCACCCGGGTCGCTCCACGAGCGGGGAGCGCAGCGCCCGGCGCTACCCTGGTCGCACGCCTGACAAGCCGAGCGAGGTGACGATCATCGCGCTCGAAGGCTGCTGTGAGACCGCTAGCACCAAGGCTTAGGCCGTCGGATTGGTCTAGCAAAGCGCGCGCCGTCCTGTTTGCGATCTGGACCTGGCCGGCGGCGTCCAAGAGCACCACGGCGCGACTCAGTTGATCGAGCACGCCGAACGAACACGCTTGCTGGGACCGGAGGGCTTCCCGGGCGGAGCTCAGCGACCACGCGGTGCGCAGGTGCGGCATCAACCGCTCCAGGATCCGCAGGCAATCCCGCTCTGCCATTCCCGTCTGGCCTTGGCGTTTCATGAGACCCAACGTGACCTGACCCGAGGCATCTCTGTACGGGGTCATGTACACGCTACCCTCCAGTACAACGTTCTGGGGACGCCAGAATTCTTGGTAAAACTCGCTGCGTTCGACCTCTTCGTTGTCGACCAGTGCACGAAGAGGTCCAATGCTGGCCGCGTTGGGACGGGCTGTCCCCCCGCCCCTGAGATAGGGATTGATGCGATGATAGTAGTCCAGGTATTGCTGATCCAGCTCCGGTGAACCGTTGTAGACACCTGTCAGCTTGGTGCGGTGGTCGTTGGGGAAGTCGTGGACGAACAGACCCAGGCCGTGGCCCGTATGGCGTGCCAGCTGCCCAACGAAATCAAGCCACGGGGCTTCGCCGGTCGCGGCCAGATGGATGCTTTTCTCTAGCGTATCGAGCAAGTTGTCGGCTCCTGCAAGGCAATACGCAGCGTATCGCCGCATGGATCCGATGGCGGCACGACGGGCTGGGGCTAGCGCGCATATCTCACCAACTCGCGCGCGCTCGCACAACCGCTCGAGCCCACAGCGCTTTGGCCTTGGTCGTAATACGGCGAGTATTCTCTTCCTTCACCGAAATTCCTGTGAACTCGATCGCTTGCACGATCATCACACGTGTTGGTGATGGATGCGGGCTGGTGGTCACGTAGCATGAGTCGGAAGTCCGGCTCCAATCGAGGGTCCGCGCTCGG
>JAPPOR010000997.1 GCA_028817905.1 Myxococcales bacterium | reverse complement strand
AGCACGCGCACGACGGTCAGGAATACGCAGCTGTATAGGACGCTTCCGCATGAGGTCGGACACTATGTCCAGTACCACCAGGACGTCGAGTCGCGGGCGGGTGATGACCTGGACGAGTGGGGTCGCCTCAACGACGCGTACTTCTCTCGGCCCCAGCGGGAGCGCGAGGACTTCGCGCACCGCTACGCCGACAACTTTCGCGAGCGCCACGGCTCTTGGCGGAATTCCGTTCGATCCAGTACCCCCGGAGCGCTTGGCGCGCCAAGGCTTGGACCCCACATGGCTTGGTCATGGCCGCGACGTTCGATGATGACTGGCACTACGCTCCTGCTGCGAGGAGCAGGCCGTCGCTAGGTTCCGACCTTGGGGAGCTTCAGGACACCCACCAGTTTCGGGCAGGCGAGGCGCCCCCCCGGCCTTGGTCACGATACTTGGGTGTCTCGTATGCCGCGCCCCGCCGGCGAGGTGAAGATGCAACTGCCTCCGGCTACCCATCGACGGAGTGCAAGACGAAGCGAACTTCCATTGTCGTGCAGCACCGCCCCCGCTGCCGCACGTGCGTCGCCAACGCCTCAAGCGACCTGACCCCTTGCCCGACACGCGCGACAGCGGGACTGGCCGCGGCCACAATGCGAGGTCGATGGTCGAGGAGACACACTCAACCCCGGCGCCTCTTCTCTATGAACGAAGCTATGTACACATCGAAAACTATGAAAGCAGCACATAGCGCCAGCGACGCGATCGGAGCGCCCAAAGCCATGCCGATAGGGAGAACAATGCAGGTCACGATGACGCCGTGTCGTATGTACGCAAGCGTCCTGCGGGGTGGGGCCGTACCGGCATCAGTTGGACTTGAGATACGTGGGGGCACTGTCTGCGCAAACGAACTAGCGTTGACCTGCGGTGGCCCCCGCTGAGGAATTCTAGCACGACGGTGTCCCGACGTGGCGCTCGCGGCTGTCCCGACGGCTGTGACGAACCCGACTCGTTGGCCCAGTGAGCGCGAGTCAGCGATTCTTGGCCATCTTGGAGTCCGAGCTTGTTTGGGTGTCCCAATATCTCGATAAGACCTGGTCTAGGCTTCCTAACGCGAAGTCTGAGCCAATCAGCGATCTCCGTTTTGGTGGGTAGGCTAATCGGCATTGCCACCGGGGATCAGGATAGCATGCGGTCAAATCGGTTGCGGCCACCGCCAGGGTGGCGTTGGTCGTGGATCCACAGGGGTGGCGCCGAGTCGAGGCGGCTTCGTTCTCCGCTACCGCGTGCGGGCCGGAGGTACGTTCACGAGCTCCACAAGACCGGTGCGGGGATCGAGGTCAATCACTGTCGGAGCACGCTCGCATTCCCAGGTCGTGACGTTGGCGAGAGTAGTGTGGCCGTCTACCCAGGCACCGCCGTCCGTGTGGATGTGACCAAACACGTGCAGTGTTGGCTTTATGCGACGGATAGCTTCAAGCAAGTCCTCGCAACCGGTGCGCTGGGGGTAAGGTCCCCGGTCGCCGATCCCTTGGGCGGACCATGCGTCACAAGCACGTCGACGTCGTCGGGGATGAGGTCCCAGCGCTCGCGGAGTGATTTGCCGCGCGGCAGATTGAATGCCCATTTTTGGTACTTGGGTTGCCATGGGCTGCCCCAGAACATCAGTCCATCGATTCATAGCCCGTCTGAGAAGCGCTGACCCGGGTGGGCCTTTCTTCAGCTTGTTGCAGACAAAGATGATCTACTTGCCGGCGGCATCCGTACGGGAAGAACAACCAGCACTCACGCTGGAGGCCGGTCCTCGCACTGCATTTACGTGATGCGGCATCCCCCCGCACGTCCGCCCCACCAGGATGCGCTGTGGGGTGTCGTAGCAACGACGGGCCTGGCAAGGGTAGCGATGAATCGACTCTCACCCCTCACTCCCATACGCACCGTCGACCCGCCCCGAATCGGACCCGCTACTGACTCCCCAGTCGAAGTCCAGGGGCGCGTAGACGTGTGCATCTGGGCGTTTGACCGCAACGATGAGCGCTCTAGCGCATACTGCGAAAACCAGCCCAGCGGTGAGCAGCACTACTCGACGCTGGAGCACTTTCCCTGGCAGCGTCCTCCATTGGTCGCGTACTACCCGTCGTGTTGGAGGCCTTTGGCCACCACCGGTTCTTCCTTGCATCCACCCGCGGGCCCGTTCTCTCCGGCCCCTGGCCGTCCTGGCCCAATGGTAAGTGGGGCGCACGCCATGGGCCAGCGCGTCCACTATCTCGACCAGATCAGGACCCTGGCGATGCTGGCCGGTGTGCTGTTTCACGCCGCGATCTCGTACAGGGCGGATGGCGGTCGCGAGTGGCTTCTCGTCGATCCTAATCCCTTGATTGGCTTCGCCGTCGTGGTCCTCTTCATTCACCTGTTTCGAATGGCCCCGCACCCAGACTCGGTGGTCGAACCCGCTGGAATCTGAAGCCAAGGGCCATAGCATCCCTACACTCACCCGAGATCGTTATTTCTTCTACGTTCGACAGTGCGCCTGGGCCGTCGCCCCAGGGTCATTTGAGTCCTGGGCCCAGCCGACTCTCCCTCCCGTCGTGATCCGGTACACCCTTCTCCGCCGTTTGTAGCGGGCCGACGAGCAACCCGGTCGATCGCCGACGAGGCCGGCCTGACGACGCTAGATGTCCCTAACTCAGCTGTGAGGATGACAACCGAATACACAACGCATGTCGTTCGTGCGGACCGGAGTTCGGATCCCGGGGGGACCTGGGACCTTGCGCCCTTGGATCTGGCCTGCATGCCGCTAGTGTTGCGTGGCACTTGGGTTTTCGACACCAAGCTGGACACTGAAGTGTTGCGTCATGGTCTGTCCCAACTTCTTTGCCACTATCCCCACCTGGGTGGCCGCATCGCCGAGCGTGTCGTCCTTCGCCTCGTGAACGAGGGAGTTCCATTTTCGGTCGAAGCGAGACCTGAGCTTCGTCGTGACAGCTTCCGAGCTGATGGTACCTTGGCTGCGAGTCTCGCCGCCCCCTACAGTCTTCACGGCGTTAGACGGGGAAGGTCGGCGCCCCTCAGTGTCAAGCTTACGGAGCTTTGTGACGGTTCCGTACTGAGTGTCAGCTGCACACATGGGTGTCTGGATGGCCATAGCTTCTACGCCATGGTACGAGACTGGGCGTTGTTGTGCCGCGGGTGGCCGATCGACGAGCCAGTCGCAAATCAGTTGGTGCTTCCCAGCCCCGACTCGCGGACGCGATCGGAGGTTCGAGAGGATGCGATCCGGCTCGGTTGGAGCTCCATAAGCCCATGGTCGCTAGTGCGACTTGCCTTCTTCACTCTGAGCAATCAACACATCCTGAGGACACGACCGGCCTACTTCTGCAGTACTGCACTGGCTGATCTCAAGCACCAACTCGTCTCTGGCGACATGGGCACGCTGACCACCCACACGGCGCTTTCGGCGGCACTCGCAAAGATCTGTTCAACCCTGCTGGACCATGCAGCGGACACACCTTGCAGCATGGTAAGCGTAGTGGATCTCCGAGAACGTGTTGCCTGTCTGCCCGCACGTTTCGTTGGCAATGGTTCAGGGTCCGTCTTATTCCCCATTGGCGCCTCTGGCGCCTCTGCGCAGGAGATCGCCAGTGCGGTGACGGCGGGCCTCGCCTCCGCACGACAGAGACCCTCTAGTGCGCTTACCAAGGCGTTTGGATTGGCACTGGAGATTGCATACCACAGGCTTCGCTATGCCAACTTCAACTTCGCGGATTTGTACAAGCGGAAGCCGACCCTCTACTATGTCAACAGCTTCGCGCGTTTCCCTGTCTACGATGCTGACTTTGGATCTGGTCGGCCATGCCTCGTTGTTCCACATAACATCGGAGACCCTGTATTCATCTGGCCGGCACCGCCGGACAAGGGCGGTCTCGAGGTTTACTTTAGCGGGGCCCTGGCCCGAGACTTCGCAGAGAGAGGATCTGAGCGGGTCAACTCAGTCCTCTCCGAGTGGGGGGCGGTGACCATCTAGTGTCTCTTCAACGGTGGGTGTCGCCGGCCAGGTTGCATCCTTTTCACCTACCAGGTCACCTACCAGCCCGGTCACCTACCAGCGCGGCGCACAGAGCCTGGCGTCGCTTGATTTGGCTCGCCATCTAGCTCAGCCATCCACCTGCTCTGCTGTTGCCACCACGACCGGCCGCGCGAGTCCAGCTAGTGAGCGCCAGACGTGAGGATTTTCTTTCCCGCTTCACGATCCGACTGGGCGTGGGCGCCGTACGGTTGTCGTCCTTCGAGAGCGAGATGCGGCCTGGGCCGTTCGCTGACGAAACCCTATGATGAGTTCGGGCGTGCCTTCGATCGCGTGAGGCGCGGCCCGCTGCGGAAGACATCCATGGTCCGCAGCGGCGAGTTTGGCGGCACCATACGGACGGCACTATGACCGACGTGAGACGAGTAAGACCCGACCCCGGGGCGTCGGCACCATGGCGAATCTCGCGATGCCCCTGGCGCTGCTCGGACGGCGGGGAGTTGTTTCAATTTGTACTGGGTGGCGGACCGGGCAGGACTTCCAGCGCAGGTGCGTCATCGACCCGTCTGCTCCAGGGCGCGACAAGACCGGGGCGCGAGCGAGGCGCTTCCATGGAAGCTGCGCCGAGCGCGTCGGAATCAACACCGTTTGCTCGCGCAGCGAGCAGCCGTCTTTTCGTAAACCGTCCGGGACAACCGGACACAAGGAGAACGCCTTGCAACAGACAGCCCAGAGCGCGGCGGAGACTTGGATGCCTGAGCGCCCAAAACGGTGCTCAGCTGAACTTCGACTGTTTTGCTTTCCCCACGCGGGCGGAGGCGCGGCAGCGTTCCGTCCCCTATCGAACACAGAAAGGCCTGAGCTCGACGTGTGCGCATTGGAGTATCCGGGGCGATGGGGCCGTCATCGGGAGCCGGCGTTCACACAGTTGTCTCCCTTGGTAAAAGCAATTGCGGACGAGTTGACCCTGGAGTTCGAGCGACCCCACGCTTTCTTTGGGTACAGCTTTGGGGCTGTGTGCGGATTTCACGATCACGTGGACACCAAGATCGGCGGCATGAGGACACCAAGAACGGCCGGTCGTGGACGGGAAGATCGGGTCGTGGACACGCCGATCGCGTCATGTGGACA
>JAPPOR010000113.1 GCA_028817905.1 Myxococcales bacterium | reverse complement strand
ACGACTCCGGCACCGCCCCAGCTCAGGAACTGTGCGGTGGGGGCTACACCCCCCTGACGGGCACCTTGAAGGCCGCCAAGGAGTATTTCGAGGGTACCTTCGGCGGCTTCGATGCCCCCACGGAAAACGATGGGCAGGCCGAGTGCCGCAACCTGAACGTCATCCTCATGACCGACGGCCGCGAACTGTGCTCTGCCACGGAGCCACCGACGGGCGCGGACCCGGTAGGGGCCGCCATGGGCCTGAGGACCACCATGGTGCCGAGTCCCGACGGCGCCATGTCGAAAACCATCCCGACCTATGTCATCGGGTTCGGAATCAACCCAGGCGATCAGCAGATCGAGGACATCGCCATGGGGGGCGGCACCGATGCACCGGGTGATCACCGCGGCTTCTACCCGGACAACCAGCAGGAGCTAGCCACGGCCCTGAGCGAGATCATCGCCGACGCGCAGCCGCCGCAGGAGATCTGCAACGAGATCGACGACGACTGCGACGGCGTCGCCGATGAGGGCATCACCAAGTTCTGCAACCTGCCCGAAGGCATCACCGACAAGACCGAATGCACCGAGCCCGACGAGACCAATTGCGACGGCGTGGACGATGACTGCGACGGGCTGATCGACGAGGGCCTGCTCGCCAGAGACCAACTGCGACGGCGTGGACGATGACTGCGACGGGCTGATCGACGAGGGCCTGCTCAACATCTGCGGCACCTGCGGCGAGATCCCCGAGGAGGTCTGCGACGGGCTGGACAACGACTGCGACGAGCGGGTCGACGAGGGCACCGACTCGCTGGAGGCCTGCGGCAACGACATGGGCATCTGCGAGGCCGGCGAGCTCATGTGCATCAACGGCGAGGAGATGTGCCAGGGGGAGAAGTTCGGCACCGACGAGGTCTGCGACTGCGAGGACAACGATTGCGACGGCATGGTGGACGAGGAGGCCGAGGGCGACCTGTGTGAGGGAGGACAGCGCTGCATCGGCTGTGAATGCGTCGGCAAGTGCGGCACCACGGTCGAGTTCGACCCCTCGTGCCCGGCGGGCCTGACACCCGAGGACATCGAAGGCGTCGGCTGCGTGTGCGTCAGGGACGAGTGCGACCGGGCCGCATGCCGCGAGGAAACGATCGAGCGGGACGACGAGGTGCAATGCGCGCCCGACAACCCGGACGTGGCCCGCTGCCGCTGCGAAGGCGGCAAGTGCGGCGCGCTGTGCGATGGCAAGTCCTGCAGCAGCGGTGAGGTGTGCGACCGGCGCACGGGCGTATGCGTGGAAGACAACTGTCGCGGCTTCGGCTGCCCTTCGGACGAGCGCTGCAATCAAGAAACCGGCGAATGCGAAGGGGACCCGTGCGCGGACGCAGACTGCGGCGAGGATCAGGTATGCCGTGACGGTGACTGTGAGCCAAGCTGCGCGGCGGTGGTCTGCGACGAAGGCGAGAAGTGCGAGAGCGGCGAGTGCATCGAGGACAAGTGCTTTGGCAGCTTCTGCGACGAAGAGGAGGAGACCTGCGACCCCGACAGCGGCAACTGCGTCGAAGACAAGTGCGTGGGCATGCTGTGCGACCGGGACCTGGTGTGCGAACCGGTCAGCGGCAAGTGCGAGGTCGACGCGTGCTGGAATGTGACCTGTCCAGAAGACCAGCGGTGCGTGCGGGGCGAATGCACCAGGCGGCCGACCTTCACCGAGAACTTCGACGACAAGCCCGAGGATGATGGCCCACGCCAGCGCATCCTGGCCACAGGGGGCAGCGCCTGCGCCTGCTCACTGCCCGGCAAGCCGGAGGATGGCCCGCAGCGGCCCTGGCTGTGGGGCCTTGTGGCGGGAGCCCTCGTGGCCCTGCGGCTGGGTCGCAGGCACCGGACCCGCGCGCGGATCCTGCGCGCGTCGCTGACGCTCACATGCCTCGCCCTGGCCCTGTGGCTCGGGGGCTGCAAGGTGACCCCCTACTGCGTGGACTGCCTCGAGTCCGATGACGAGGAAAACGGCGATGGGGACGGTGATGACAACGGGGACGGAGACGGCGATGGAGACAATGTCCCCGACGCTGACGTCGCCCTGACGCTGACGTCGGAGATGGAGAAGTAGACGGCGATGGAGACGGGGACGTAGATGGAGACGGGGATGGCGATGGAGACGGGGACGGAGACGGAGACGGGGACGGCTGCACGCCGAAGGAGGAGACGTGCAACAACGCCGACGACGACTGCGATCTACAGATCGACGAGGACGTGACGCCGACCGAGAACGACTGCAACCAGCGCGGGGTCTGCGCCGGCACCACGCCCCTGTGCGTCGCAGGGGAGGCCGTGTGCCGCTACGGCGACGCCTTTGAGAACGACGAGACGCTGTGCGACGGCGAGGACAACGACTGCGACGGCGCGACCGACGAGGGCATCGAAGGGCTGGGGGACGACTGTTCCGAAGGGGTCGGGGCCTGCAAGACCACGGGCACCCTGGTGTGCAACGCCCTTGGCAACGGCGTGCGCTGCGATGTCGAAGTCCCCGACCCGTCTGACGAGGTATGCGACGGCCTGGACAACGACTGCGATGGCCTGGTCGACGAACCGAAGGACCCGGTGGACGGCCGGGGGAGCAACCCCAGCTACGTCCAGGACGACGTGGTCGCGATCGATGGCGGCAGCTTGTACGTTTACCGCTACGAGGCCGCCCGCCCCGATGCCACCGACGAACAGGCGGGCGCGAGCAACAAGCGCGCCTGCTCCCGCGCCGGTGTCATGCCCTGGACCAACGTCACCTACGAAGAAGCAGAGGCGGCCTGCGACGCCGCCAACATGCGCCTGTGCACCGAGGCCGAGTGGGTCGACATCTGCAACGGGGCAGGCAACGACTGCACATGGAGCTACGTGTCGGGGGACTCCTCGTGCGCCTCTTCACTGCCCGACAAGGGGTGCAACGGTCACGACCCCAGCGCAGCTCCCGGCGAAGCGGACAACGACGCCCTGGCTGTCACCGGCAGCCTCCAAAACTGCTACTCGCCCCACGGCGCCGAGGGCGTGTTCGATCTGAGCGGCAATGCCAAGGAGTGGACGACCGGCAGCGGCGGCACCGGTCAACCGGTTCGCGGGGGTGCATACAACGACCTGTCCGGAGGTCTGGAATGCGGCGCGACCTTCGCCCGCGCAAACGAAGCGGTACGCCTGCAGAGTATCGGTTTCCGCTGCTGCAGCACCACCGATCCTCGTTAGCCCGGATCATCCATGACTTCGGCGTCGGATCGCGCAGGGATTCGGCTTCACGGAACTTTCGACGACCGACGGGAATACCGCCTGTATTTTCTGGGGCGGCGAAAGCCCTGTGCAGTCGAAGGACAAGCGAGGCGGCGTCGAAGTCATGCCTGATCCGGCTAGCCCTAGCGACTACGGGTCAGGCCAGTGTGACGGACGACTCGCGGAACCGCTCTGTATTTGTGCAACTGCAGGCAGAAAACCGCAGGCATCCTCCCGTTCGGGGTTCTGTGGCATGGATTTCCCGCGGCTTCCGGAGCTATAATTTCGGGCCCGGTCTGTGGAGGTGAGCAAGTGAAGCCAGCGGGTAAAGCGATCGATATGGCAGTGGTGGGGCTTGGTCAGGCGGGGGGAAACCTGGCAGCCGAAATGCAGCGTCGGGGCTACCGCGCGCTGGCCTTGAACACAGCTTCCTCCGACCTGTCATCCCTGTCGGCCACGTCCGGCCTGTCCTTGCCAGCCGAGCAGCGTCTGTACATCGGAATCGACGGCTATGACGGTGCCGGCTCCGACCTCAACTATGGGCGCGAGTGCATCACAAGCCATGCGGATGCCATCCGCGAGCGGGTCGAGGAGCATGCCCAGACGGCCGACGTCGTCTTGATCGCCACGGGCCTTGGGGGCGGCACCGGCTCGGCAGTGGCGGAGCTCATCAACGTGCTCGAGCCGCTCGGGCTGCCGATCATCGCCTTGGCCACCCTGCCCAACCAGCATGAGAGCGGCATCGCCAAGGTCAACGCGGTCAAGGCAGTCAACGCCCTGGTCAAGGAAAGCCTGCTCGGTTGGATCTTTGTCGACAACTCGCGCCTGTCGCAGAACCACGGAGACGTTCCCCTCGATCGCTACTACACCGAGATCAACAAGCTGATCGTCGAACCGCTGGACGCCCTCAATGGCCTCAACGATCGGGAACACGTCACTCCAATTCGCAGCTTCGACGGAGAAGATTTCCGCAGTCTGCTGCTTTCGGGCGGCATCCTGAATCTGGCCGACACGGATGTCCCACGCCTCGACGTGGACAGCATCATGCAGGGTGTGCGCGAGGCCGTCCAATACAGTCCGATCATGCCTGAGGGGTTCGCACTCGAGCAGGTGGCCTACCTGGGCCTGGTCATCGAAGCGTCGGAAGCCACACTCGAGGGGACGCCCTTCTCGGTCTTCGAACAGATCAGCGAGCACCTCAAGGACGAGACCAGCGGGGCTGCTACCTACCTGGGCATCTACAAGAATGCCCAGGCCAGCGACGTGCGCCTGCGCCTGATCTGCTCCACCCAATCGCTGCCGGATGGCATGCAGGAGATGGTCAACAGCGCCAAGCGGGAGGGCGGCCAACTGCGCGACAAGCTGCAGCAGACCATGAGCGGCTTGGACCTGGGAGAGATCGAAGAGTACGAACTGTTCCGAACCAGTCCGGGGGTCATCCGCCGACGCATCACGGAGCCTCCTGCCGCCAGCTCCGGCGCCTCCCGATCGCTCCGGATTCCCGCAGCTCCCGCCGCACCGTCGATCCGGGAGCCGGTGCGTGAATCGGTGCGCCCCGAGGCCTCGATCCCCGCCCCCAAAGCCGCCACGGTGGCCGATCGGGAAGCCTACGACCAGCTCATCAAGGAGTACCGCGAGAGCGAGGACGACGACGTCAAGCAGCGCGTCAGCGAGCGCCTGCAAACGGACGGCAAGTCCGACAACTCCTTGATCCGCTACTACGCCGTACGCGCGATGAGCAAGATCGACCCGGAAATGTTCGCGGCTTCCCTCAAGGCGGCCACCCAGGACGAGGACGCCACGGTGCGCGCGGTGGCCACCAAGGCCCTACAGCAGGCCTAGGCTGAGACTTCTCCTTCGACAGAATGCCGCTTTCGCGGCATTTCCGGGTGCGAACTA
>JAPPOR010001032.1 GCA_028817905.1 Myxococcales bacterium | reverse complement strand
GACCCCCACATTGCACTTCCTGGCCTTGCACAGGAGCGGATTCACTTCGCGGGAGGATGGCTGCCAGATCGTGACCCTAGAGCAAGGAAGCGGTGTTCAACGCGGTGCCGGCCTAATGAGCCACGTGTTTGGCATCTCGGCGGCACGTCGAGCGGGACTGGATGGGCAGACGAGTGACGTCGCTCGCGTCTGGCTGGACGGGGGCCTCACGGTCGCGGCCGTGGCAGGGGGGGCGGACTGCGGCTGGTCGGTCTACTTTGCACCCGCGTCGAGGCTCTTGCTTGACGTCGCCATGGATGCTTGGAAGGCGACTTCTGGCGCCTCTGAGGAACGGGTGAAGCAAGCTGCCACCCAAATCGGAGGGCGGTTCCCGGAAGAAGTCTGCGAGCTGATCCCGAACGAAGAAGATGCCTACGAGACGTTCGGCGCCCCCGGGGGCAGTCTTGTCATGGCCGTAGCGGACACAACGGTGGTCTGGGTGGCGTGGCTAGGCGGCGAAGGCGCAGCCTTGGTGCGCCACTCCAAGATCGTTGCCGCCACCGCGCCACATACGATGAAGAACGGCTATCGAGGGCAGCTCAGCGCCGGACAGATTGCCGCGCTTCCTGACGTCTACACTGGGTACCTCAGCGTGGATGCCGCCGATCGGAAGATGGAGCACGTGTCAGCGGGCTGGGCTGCCGAACCGGGCGACCGCCTCGTACTGCTCAACCGCGAAGCTCAGCGTGCCATCACGGTCCGGGATCTGGAGGCCAGCTGCGCACGGGAGCCAGGTGTTGGTGAGCTGGCGGCGAACGTGGTCGAGTTGACCATGGACCGCGGTGCGACGTCTGCCGCGAGTATCGTTGTCCAGTGGCCGACGAGGCCTGGGGCTGCAACGTGATGACCGAGCGAAAACCGAACCGGCGTCAGCCGCAACCTGGCGATGCTTTCGTTATGCCGCTCAGTAGCGAGCTCTTCGGTGTCTGCAGGGTCTTGCGCAGGACGAACCCGGAGGCCGACCCAGGTATCGGCAACGGCGCGGTCGTGGCCGCCTCTGCCTGGGTCGGTACGAACCGCCCTGACCCGGATAACGCCGAGCTGCTGGAAATCCAGTCCCTAAGCCACCACCATTGGGGCGGCCACCCACTCGTCTACGTCATCGGCGAGAGGCTTCCGAAGGAGTTTGAGTCGCTCGGCGTCATCCCGCCAACACGAGAAGAGCTGCGCTGGCCTTGCCGTACCCTGACGGGGTGGGACGGCCTCGCATTCGAACGCCTGACTCAGTGGCGGTGGGACAACGAACGGGAGCAGCTCCTCGAAGAGGAAGGCATCGAGTGGGACGACTCCGATCCCAAGCGACCGCAAGGTCGTGCAGGGCTTCTCTGGGACCCCCGCCTTGTCAACGTGGAAAGCCCGGTCACACCGGCCATCGCCGAGCAGATCGGAAGCAAGTGCCGATACGTGCAGTTCAGGCAGCCACTCAGCGTGTCGGACCACCGAACGCTGGCGCAGGTACTCGCAACCAGGCCGGAAGTGACCTTGAGGGCCTTCGGGCACCACCAAGGGGCTGCAGACCTTGATTTCCTTCGCTTCTACCCCGAACTGCGGCGGTTTGAAGTCCCACTGCACGACTAGATAGGGGTTCCCGAGGACTTTGCGACTGGGGCCCAGCAACAGATCGTGCATCGACGTCAGGCCGCAGAGACCAGCACCCACGAAGTCTGAGCCGGCGAGCCGGGCACTCAGGCTGGCCAGCGGCCCGAAGGCGGCGTTGCCCTCGGCCAACCCGGCGTAGAACGCCACGATGTCGTCCCACGACCGTGCCGTTTCCCCCGTATGAGCTCCATGCTTGAAGCTGGGCATCGCTAGGCCAACCTACTCCCGAACTCGTCGGCTGTCATCGTCCGCACAGCGGGTGCGCTTCCTAGCCACGACGACAGTGCCTCGACGACCTGGTCGCGCAAGGCGTCGAGCTCAGGGCCATCGACAGTGCGTGCCCCGAAGAACCGTCGCGGCTCCGTCGCCCTTGACGCTGCTGTTTTCACAAGGTCTGAAGGAACCCCGCGTTGCGGAATGTATGTTGCAGTCTCTTCGACGCGACGCTACAAACGGAGCAACCACCCATGCCAGAAGCCAAGCCGAGATCGGACCTTCACGTTCGCGACCTGATGACCACCGAGGTGTTCACCTTGGAGCAGAACCAATCGGTCACTGAGGTAGACGCCCTGATGGAGGCGAAGGAGGTTCATCACATCCCGGTCGTCGAGGAAGAAGACGGTCTGCTGGTCGGTCTGGTCTCGGCCCGCGACGTGTTCGCGAACGCCCTGCTGCGCGCCGCGGGGTACGGCTCTCGGGGGGCGGAGCGCCTCAAGCAGGATCTGCGCATCAAGGAGGTGATGTCCACTGAGGTACGCAGCATCGATCCGGGCGTCAGTGTGGTGGAAGCGGTGAAGATCATGCGCGAGTCCGGCATTGGCTGCCTACCGGTGGTGATCCACGGCAAGTTGATCGGAATGCTGACCGCGAATGACCTGCTCGAGCTGATCGCACAAGGCGACTGACGCAGCGCCGAGCGGCGAGCAAGGGCCGAACTCCCCTTGGCGCACGTAAGCGCTGGGAAAGCTTCGCCATTGAGCGCTTGACCGAGTGGCGCTGGGAGTATGAACGGCCACAGTTGCTCGAGGAGGAGGGCATCGAATGGGACGACTCGGATCCCAAGCGCCCGGAAGGCCGTGCAGGGATTCTCTGGGACCCTCGCCTCGTGAACCCCATGGAACGCCGCCTCGAGGTCGCCCGTGCCGCCCGCGAACCCTGGAGGACCTCGGAGTCGTTTAGCTAGCACGCGGCCTTCGCTCACCTCCCCGGCACCCGCATGGCCGCGACCAGTTGCCTAAGCCCCGGCGCTGCGAACCCAGCGGTCTTCCTCGGCGCGAAGGCCCCAAGCACCAGGGAGCCGATGATGAAGGCGAGCACGGACCCGGCCTGCTTGGCGTCGAGCTCGTGCCCGGAGCGCGCCTGGATGGAGCTGATCTCGACGTCGATGAGGCGCCGGACCTGCTTGAAAAGCGCCGGGTTTCGGATGGCTTCGGAAAAGACACCGACCCAGCACCGAGCTGCCGTGATGTCGGCGGTATCGTCTAGCTTCAGGGCGCCGTCCACGTAGCTGAGCAGCGGGTCCTCTGGACCGCCCAGCCCTCGCACCCTGTGACGGAAGGCAGCGGTGAGGTTCTCGAGCAAGGAGGTCAGGAGGTCTTCCTTGTTTCGGAAGTGGTGGTGAATGAGGCCCGGAGCGATGCCGGCCTCCACTGCCACGGCGGAGATCGTGGCACCGGCGTAGCCGTGGTCGGCCAGGACCCGGGCAAATGCCCCCAGGATCTCCGCTCTGCGCGCCTCGCGGTTACTTGGACGTCCCATAGATTGGTTGGATAACCAATTTACAGCCCGCAAGCTAGGGACATGGATGCATTGCACAGAGCTGAGGGACTGAAGCGAGAGCGCTTCCAGCAGGCCTGGCGCGCCATCGGGGCTCGGGACGGGCAACCGTTCCGCACCGTGCAGGAGTGCTACGGCGAGCCGCATCGTGCGTACCATGGGCAGGCGCACATCGCGGAGTGCCTGGCGTGGCTAGACCAGCTGTGGGAGCACGCCCGCAGGCCCGCCGAGCTCGAGATCGCCATCTACTTCCATGATGTGGTTTACGACCCGGGTGCCGCTGATAACGAAGCCCGCAGCGCCGCCCTCTTCAGCACCCTGGCGCTAGATGCAGGCGCCCGGCCCGAGGCGATTGAGCGCATCGCATTGCTGATCCAGTCCACCCGGGAGCACGTTGCCGAAGGGGGGGACGCCGCACTGTTGTCCGACATCGACCTGGCTATTCTCGGAAGCTCACCCTGTCGGTATCGGCGCTACGTAGAGCAAGTTCGTTCGGAGCTGTCCTTTGTGCCAGACGAGATGTGGCGAAGGGGCCGAGCTGCATTCCTCAGAGAGATGCTGGCGCGTCTATGCATCTACAATATCCCGCAGATGTCGCGTCAGCTCGAGGGCCAGGCCCGTCGCAACATGGAGGCTGAACTCAACGAGCTGTGCGGCGTTGCGAAAGGAGGCGGTCGTGCTCGCGGTCAGTGAGTGGTCGAGCCGCATCCGCACGATGTTCGCCTGGGCGCTGCTGATCGCGAGCGTCGGGACGTACTTCTGGCTGCTGCCTTGGTGGGCCTGGCTGAGCGCACCTATTCTGAGCGGGTTTCCCTTGATCCATCTGGCACCCGGCATCTGGGTGCGGCGTGGACCCCGCCTTGGGCCTCCGGTGCAGGACCTCGAGCGGCGGCGCATCGCCTGGAGACATCTGAGTGAACTCTATCTGGATACACAGCTCGGCCCATCCGAGCTTGCCCATATGGCCTCCGAGCTTGCGGGCCTCGGCTATACCCCCGATGAACTCGAGCAGATTCTCTACGTCGAGCTCCATGGCCTGCTCGTAGGCAACCTGGCAGACATCGCTGGTGAATGGGCGATGTTCGACCCCGAATGGATGGAGCGAGAGGTCCTGGGCGCCGGAGGTCGCGAGGCGGAGATCCTGAGTCGGCGTCCGTTCAACCCGAAGATCCGTGTGGTCCTCGGGAAGTGGCTCGTCGGTCGCACGTGGCGAAACGTGCGCGCTACCGTCGAAGTGTTCCAACGCGAGGAGTTGTGAAATGCTCGACTTCTTCAGAACGGCTGTTCGACTCGACGCCAGACGCCGTGACCTTCGATGAGGAACTGGTCACCCAGGCGAACACGGTCACAGTTAGAAATGATCAGAGACCGCCTCGCGCTCCGCGACAAGGATGAAAAGCTCGCGCATCCTCGGTTGCTTCCTCAGCTCTGCCATGCTCCCCCGCGCAGGTGAAGTCGATGAAATCCGCTGCCATAGCGGCGCGCATTCGCACGCAATGCGTCCAGATGCTGCTAGATTCGCGTCCACAATGACGAGGGTCGTACAGCTGGCTGGCCTGCTTGCCGTTTTCGCCAATGATGCCTGTGGTCCGGATCGGGCCACTGCTCCTTCAACGTCGAGCAGCCCTCAGCCACCATCTCGGCAGGGCCCAGCGCCCACCGCGCGCGCAGAGGCGAGGACACCCGCGAAGGCCACCAGCGCAACCAACGAAACGCGAGCGA
>JAPPOR010000384.1 GCA_028817905.1 Myxococcales bacterium | reverse complement strand
CAACCTGACCAAACTTGACGCAAATGTCCATGACCACTCTGGTCAAGGGGACTAGCGGGACGCCACCAGCACAAAGAGTCCCGGACTCGCCGCCTCCGCCTCTCCCGTCAAGGATGGATAAAGATCCACCTTCCCGAAGCCGACCGTCGTCAGCAAGCGCCTCAAGCCGTCACCCGTGTAGCCGCATGTGGACGCGGCGTGCCGTTGCACTACTGCGGTCTCAGCGTCTACCACGTACCAGCGCTCGGTGGCGGTCAGGCTAGGCTCATCCCAGAACCGCTCGTGCAGCAACAGGTGGGGTGTCGAAGAGAAGAGCCCAGCTTGCATCGCGCGCCAGTCAGTCGTGGTCCTCGCCTCACCCCGAACCGCCTCGAGCTCCTGCGCCTCGAGCACCAGTTTGCCCCCCGGCACCAACGCCGCGCGAGCACGTCGCAGGATGTCTTGTGCGCGCTCCCGTTCGAAGACGTTGATTTGGCCGAACAGCAGCAGGACCCCCTCGTACCCCTCACCGAAGTCCGCCTCGCGCAGGTCGGCCTGCTCAAAGCTGCATTCCAGTTGCTCGCTGGCCGCGACTTCGCGCCCGTGGCCGATCGCCGCCGGAGAGAAGTCAATGCCACGACACTGGAACCCAAGCCGTGCCAAGCGATGGAGATAGAGCCCCGGCCCGCAGCCCAAGTCCAAGACCCGAGCGGCCTGCCCATCTACCTGACCATCTGCCTGTCGATGGCGCAATTGCCGCCGTATGAAGTCGACGTGCGCTTCGATCACCGGCTCGCGTCGGCTAGCCAGATCGTGCGCTTGCGATAGATGCTCCTCCAACATGCGACGGCTAAACCCAGGCTCATCCCACGGGATGTTGTCGCCCTCCACCCATGGCAGAGGCGGAAGACGTCGCTCGATGAGCTGCAACATGGTCAGGCCCGACTTTTTCTTATTCATCTAAGGGTCCCCTACCCGTTCGGGGTGAGAGCGCTTCCGCGCCCGTGCAAAGCTCCGCCCTCGTGGCCCGCAGGTCCGATTCCGATGCGTAACGCCCGCACAGGCACTCTGTCCATGGACAGCATGCCCGAAGAGCCACTTCTGTGGACGGCTTGGGGTGTCACCGGTCTGCGCACTGGTCACGCGCGCGTGTGCGGTCTCGACCCGCAGGGTCACGTCGTATGTTGGGGCGGGGGCGAGTTTGCCTATGAGAAGCCGCTCTGGGAGCGCCCTGCGAAGATGAAGGAGGCGGGCCTCACCGACTTCGAGGTGGGCCGCCGCCGCCTGTGCGCCCTCGACAACGATGGTGCGCCGCTGTGCTTTCGCTTCACAGGGAGCCACACGGAGCGCGTCGCCCAGCCTCCCGTCCCGCGCTCGGTCCCTCTGCGCCAGATCGCAGTGGGCGAACGCAGCGACTGCGCCGTCAGCCGTGCGGGGGGGGCTGGTGTGCTGGGGTCGTTCGCCCGCGGCCGTGGCCCGACCGCGCGAAGGCGCCGACGAGGCCCCCTTCCGAGGCTACCTGGAGTGCAATCCTTTCGTTGAGCGCGTCCAGTGAATTCCAGCACTGCCCTCCACGAGCACCGAGTTCGCTCGTGGTGGACCCCGCAACCACCTCAAGCGAGCTCCCCCAAACCGAGGGAAACTCCGTTCTTGTTAAGAACGGACCGGGTCCAGCTCGAAGCGGACCCGGTAGTCTCGACGTCCTCACCACGCTTTTCGGGCGGGTAGCCGGCGACTGGCGAAAGCACCAGCCAGAGCAGGCTGCGGGTCTCGGCCGGGCGCAGCGGGACGGCCTCGGGGAGCGCAGCGAGGAACTCGCGCACCGTGGCCGCAAGACGACTGACACGAGCGATGCTGAGACGCCTTGGTGCTCGGGCCCAGTGTGCAGGAGATTCTGTCGAAGCCCGGGTTGTATAGGCGCAATTTCAATAAGTTAATGCGAAACTCCAAAATTAGACTTGATCAAACTTTAGATCTGGTCTAATTTTGATCATGCGCACAAACATACTCCCCGGCTGGTTGCGGTGTTCCGACTTGCCTCGACCCTCGCTCGCCCGGTGACCGCCCGCGAGTGTGGCGCTGTGCCGGAGGTTGCCGTCGTCGCTGGCTCCCCTGCTCAACGGAAAACGTTGCTGCAAGTGCGGCGGCCCGGCGGGGCGGCTGAGGGAGGTTGATAGTTCCTGTCGCGGTGTTTCGACGTGCCGCCAGACATTCAATTCATGAGTCTTCGGGAGACCAAAAAACAGCAGGTCCGGGCACAGATCCTCAGGGTCTGCGGGCGACTGTTTCGATCGCGAGGGTTCGACGCGACCACCGTCAACGAGATCGTCCGCAAAGCCGGCATCAGCCGCCAGACCTTCTTCAACTACTTTTCCGGGAAGCAAGCTGTACTGACCGAGCTCGGCCTAGAATGGCTGCGAGAACAGGGCGAGGTGCCGCGGCTTGGGGCACGCGTCGCGCGCACACGCCAGAGCGGCGTGCTCGCCGGGATGCGGGAGGCGACTAGGCAGCAGTTGCTCGCCATCCAAGGCGACCGCGAGTTCATGCGACTCGTCTTCACGCGCTCGGGCCTCTTCTTCCCGCAGGGCGATCACGTGGGCCAACCTGCTGACAAGAGGCGGCTTGACCAGACGCGGAGCATCTTCGAGGCCGTCGGCGAGGTGATGCGCGCTGCACAAGCAACGGGCGAGATTCGCAGCGACGTCGACCCGCTCCAAGCTGCCGAGATCTATGTGTCGGTCATGGTCTCGACCACTCGGCTCTGGCTCACCAACTACTGGGGACAGGGAGAGGAACTCGAGACGCGTGCGCTGCGTGCCATCGACATTGTTCTTGGTGGCCTCAAGCCACCGGATGGGACGCCCACGCCCGCTACCTGAACGGAGCTCCCATGCAGACTATCTTCAGTGTGATCCCAACTGCAACGTTGTTCGCGATGATGGTGGCAATGGGCATGACCCTAAGGCTCGATGATTTCCGTCGCCTTGCGCTGCAACCCACACCGATCGGCTTCGGACTTCTAGGCCAGCTCGTGATGTTACCGCTTGCAGCGTTTGCCATCGCCGCGCTGCTCGCCCTGCCGCAGAACCACGCGGTGGGTCTGGTGCTGATTGCAGCCTGCCCGGGCGGTATCACCTCCAACGCACTCGCTCACTACGCTCGCGGTGACACGGCGCTATCGATCTCACTGACTGCACTGTCGAGTCTCGTCTCCTTCGTTACGGTGCCCTTCGTCGTCTCGCTCGGCATCAGGCTGTCGGAACAGGCCAGCAGCGTTGTCGAGCTCCCGCATACAGAGATGGTGTTGAAGCTCCTCCTGACCACCGCGCTGCCGGTCTTCCTCGGCATGGCCGCACTACACTACGGGCCCGGCCTAGTTGCCCGCCTCCAGCGCCCCCTCCTACTGTCGGCAACGGGCGTCTTGATATTGCTGGTCGTTGGCCTCGGAGTCTCGGTGTCGAGCCGTAAAGAGGATATCGCCGGTCTGTGGCGGACGGTCCCCGCGGTGGTGCTCCTGATTGGCTCGATGATGGGCGTCGGAATGCTCGGCGCGCGGGCCCTGAGACTGAACGCCGCCCAGGGTCGCACGATCGCGATCGAGCTCGGCATCCAGAACTTCAACCTCGCACTGGTCGTCGCGGTCTCGGTGCTCGATCGGCCGCGGTACGTCGGCCCCGCCCTTGTGTACATGCCGGTCATGCTCCTCTTCGCTGGCGGGCTGATCGCAGCTGTCCGGCGCGCGGGACCGGTGGCAGCGGCGGTGAGCTCGACCAGCGCCTCGCCGATCGTCAAGATCCACAACGGAGGACGATGAGGCTGGAGCCGGAGAGTGGCAGAGCTCGCGTCGATGGGCCGAACTACGGCAACTGGATTCGTGTTCGGATCATTCTGATCTTCCTGGCAGCCGGGAGTGGCCTCCTTGTCTCATCACTTCTCGTGCCCGACGGACTCGTGCGCGTCCTGTTGCTGGTGAGCGCTGCCGGCGCCCTGTCGGGTTTCCTCTACTTCACCTACCTATACCGCAAGCTCTCCCTCGGCCTGCAGGAGCAACTCTGGGAGCTCGTGCTGGAGCATCTATGCTGGAACGGACAGGGCAGAGCGCTGGACATCGGAACCGGAAACGGCCCCCTGGCGATCAAGCTGGCCCAAGACTGGCCGCGCTCCCAGGTCGATGGCATCGACTCCTGGGGGTTTGGTTGGGAGTATGCCCAGCAGGAGTGCGAGCGCAACGCGGCCCTCCTCGGGATCGGCGACCGGGTGCGCTTCACAGAGGCGAGCGCTTCCCGGCTGCCCTTCGAAGAGGGCGTGTTCGACGCCGTAGTCAGCCACTTCGTCTTTCACGAAGTAGCGGATGCACCTGACAAGCGCAGGCTCATCCAGGAAGGCTTGCGCGTGCTGCGAAAGGGGGGTGCATTCGCGTTCCAGGACATGTTCCTCGAGCCGTCACTCTACGGGGAGGTCGAGGAGCTCCTGGAGACCGTTCGAAGCTGGGGAGTCCGGGACGTCAAGTTCGCCCGTACCGGCCAGCTAGTTCGGATCCCCCCCTTGTTGCGCCACCGTCGTGTCCTCGGGTCAGCCGGGATCCTGTACGGGTATAAGTAGTGGCTCCCGTTCGGCGGCTCGAGCTCCGTATGGACGTCAATCGGACAGCGGCGGGTCACTGCGTCATCACCCTCCGCAGGTCCATGCAATCTCTGGCACTGCCCCTCGATCACCAGCCGAACTTGTCTGAGGCGATATCGCGACCCCGCAACTACCTCTAGCAAACGTGACTCGGCGCTTGCGGCTTGGCAGGACGCTCACAGGAGCGCTCATCTCCGTGTGGGTGGGGTTGGGGTGTTGGGGTGACGTGGCAAAGGCCTTCAACAGCCCAGGGCACGTCCATACGGTCGCCGTTCCAGCGGGTGACTGCCGTTCCGGCGTCGATCACTAGGCCCAACTGCTCGTGCGTGCGTTCCAACTCGGAAGCGCCGGTGCCTTCCGGTAGGCGGTGCTGGGGAACGGGCAATAGCTCGCGGCCATCGGGGGTGTGAAACCGGATGCGTTCGTGCTCGCGGGTCACCAAGAAGCCGCCTTCATGGACGAGGCGGTGGTGATGGCGGCATTATGCCGACTTCCGGATTATGCCGCGTGCCCTGCGGGGGGCCTGGAAACGCAGT
>JAPPOR010000834.1 GCA_028817905.1 Myxococcales bacterium | reverse complement strand
TGAAGTCGAAGAACAAGCGAGGCGATGCAGAGTTCATGAATCATCCGGGCTAGCCAGGTTGCTGACAAACGCCGTGCACGTGCACGCGAGCCTCGTCAGGGTGTTCCAGCCACCCCGCAAAGGCGCTTTGTGCGCAACGTACCGATGCCTCCGGCTGAACGCACGGTTCCGGCCAAAACAGGCCGCGACCACTTCGCGCCAGCCACACCGTTCCAGGGCCTCCCTGGCCATGGCGCGACGCCCGGGCTTTCTTGTGGTACGGCGAACGGGACATCGTCATTGGGGCCAGCTGTCCAACAGCGCCCGCCCGTGCATCGGAAGAAGGACGCCTGGGGGATGGGAAGCCGGGAAATTGCATCACTTTGCGCTGCCATCATCCTGGGCGCGGCAGCGTGCGAACCGGCGCCTGTCCTGGACAGAGACGATCTCATCTTGGACGGGGGCGACGCCGTGACGATCGAAAGGCGGAGCGTGCGAACACGGGACGGGGGGCGACCCGAACCCACCGACGACTCGGGACGTTCCAGCGGTCGCGAGACTTTGTCCAGCCGTTCCGTGCAGACACCCGATGCAGGCCCATGCGGTCTGTCCGATACCGCAACCCGGTGCGTTGACGAGACCACCAGCCAGCGCTGCAACGCGGATGGGCATTGGGACAAGGCGCTCACTTGCTCGGGCGCTACACCGGTCTGTCGCGCTGACCTGGACGGGGCCTGCGGTTGCGTGGAAACGCAGCGCCGCTGCGTGGATGGCGCCCCCGAGGTTTGCACGGAAGGGGCTTGGCGCGGACAATCCCCGTGCGAAGCACCGCTGGTCTACTGCCTGCCGCGAACCGGGCAATGCGTCAGTTGCGAGCCCGAAAGTGAAACCTGCCAAGACGGCCGGGCCCTGCGCTGCGACGAAGACGGGCAGTGGCAGGATCTCGACAGCTGCGCGGGCAGACAGGTGCACTGTGGACAATGCGCCCCGGGCGAGCCCTGCGTTCGTGATAGAGATTGCGCGGACGGCATATGCCTGCCGTCCACCGACCGATGTGGATGTGGCGCGGAGTCCTGTCAGGCCCCGCTCGTCTGCTCGGGATCGACTGGCATGTGCGAGCCACCCGGCTCGGACTGCCCGCCGCGCGCCCCCGTCGTCTCCGGTGAGGCCGACATGGCCATCGTAAGCGTACGCTTCCTTGCGGACGACAGCGCCGAGGTTGAGATGAGCAACGTCGGGGCTGGCTTCATCAGCTTCCAAGCACGCGGCTATCAGCTGTGCAACGGGATGGACAACTGCGTCTTCCTTTCCGACGACGTACCGATCGCGCTCCCGCAGGGTGCCTCGGCCACGGTCACCATCCCCAACACGGTCGCCGGCGGGGGAGAGCTCGCCATCGTCCTCGACATTGCCAGCGACGACCCATCCTCCGAGGCCTACGTCGCCTGGGGCACGGGCCAGCCGAGGGGTAGCCTTGAGACGCTCGCCAACAAGACGGTCCCATTCTGGACACTGGGACAGCGCATCACCATCTCTGCCGGCGACACGGGGTTCGTCTGTACCGGTGATACCAACGAGGCGAGCGGATACACCTCGTGCAACCCCTAGCGACCTTGAGTCAGCGTTCTGTGGGCGTTTGCGTCAAGTTTGGTCGCGTTACCTTGATTGGAAGCGTTTGGACAAGGTCGCTAGGTCGCGCTGGCGCGCTCCGGCGATGAGCTGCAAACGCAGCGATTTCCGGTAGCGCATGGGTCACATGCCTTGTTGGCTGGGGCGAAGCCCCGATGGCGACCTTGAGTCAGGGTTTCGCGGACGTTTGCGTCAAGTTTGATCGCGTCACCCTGAATAGAAGCGTTTGGACAAGGTCGCTAGGTCGCGCTGGCGCGCTCCGGCGATGAGTCGCAAGCGACAGCGGTTTCCGGTGGCGCCTTGGGTCACACGCCTTGTTGGGCTGGGGCGGCGACCCGAACGACTCTTGCCCGGGACGGCTTTCTCCCTGGTTCCGGTGCGTTAGGTGTCCAGGATTCAGACCGCGCAGCGAACCGCAGGCCAGGGCAGCGGGCGCGTGCTAGGCTGCTCAACTGCTTGCTTATCGACGGGGTGCCATGACACCGACGACAATGGGGGTGCGCGCTGCGTTCACGCTGGTAGGCGTCGCGGCGCTGACAGCGTGCCATGACGGATTGCAAGGAGAGCTGGGCAACGGCTGGTTCGAGTACCAATGCGTCAACGACACCGACACGTTCTGCAGCGACCGCGGTACCGGGTTCCGCTCCCGCCGCGCGGATTTCCCTGAGTTCGTCGGAGTCGGGGGCCGCTTCCGGATGGACTATGAGCCGCCGTTGTTCGGGTCCGCCGGCCAGGTGAGGACCGCCTCCAGCGAACGGATCGCGCGTCGGGATGACCACTTCATCGTCGTGAGCGCCGGACACGGCGGACTGTTCGCACGGGAGCGGTCGGGTCAAGTGCTAGACGTCGTCCACCTCGACTGTCGGGCCGTCGCAAACGTGGGCGTAGAGCGCGACGGCGAGGTCCGCGGGTCTGTCGAACTGGCCCTCGGTTTCGCCGCGTCGGTGCGCGTTCTGCCGGTCACCAGCAACGACGAGGTGCTCGCAGGTGCCTTCTCCTATTCCTTCACTGTCGACGATCCTGACCGACTCACGGTTCGCAGTCACGATGGACCGCGCGTGCGGCTCGTGGGCGACGCGCCTGGCAGGACGCGGCTACATGTCAATCTGAGCGGGCAGGAGTTCACCCTGGAGGTCGACGTCGTCGACAGACAGGCGCCGGAACCGACTGGGGATTCGGGTGCCTCACAGACACCCGCCACGCAGGAGCCGGACGCCCAGCTGCCAATCACCGACGACGATGCCAGCTTCGCTGAAGCAGATGAAGACGGTGGCGCGTGATGGCGTGGCCTGTCAGACCCGCACAAGCCCGGATAGCACGGGTAGCCCGGATAGTTCACCGACTCGCAAACGGATTGCGCAAGGACTCGGCTGCACAGGGCTTGCGGCGACTGACCAAGTACTCGCATCATTTGCGAGGCAGGACAAAGGCCTTTGGAGTCGAACATCCAGCGAGGCGCCGCGAAGTTCGTAGAGTATCGGGGCTGGTGGCTGCAACCCTCAGTGCCTGGCTCCTGGGGTGTGCGGGACCGGACTACGAGCGCTTGGACGTGATCCTGCTGAACGATCCGCCCACGATGGTGTCGGTCGAGGAGGGCTTTTCCGTCCCGCTTGGGGTCTCAGTGGTCATCGAGGTCCATCCGATCGCCATGTCCGACCACTATGATGTGGACGATCAGGTGCGGCTCGCCTCCCGCGACGAGACCGTGCTGACCGTGCTCCCGGGCAACCGACGTCGCTACTTCGCCCTGATCGGCATGGCCGTGGGCGAAACCTGCGTCGAGGTCTGGGTCGACGGCGACTTCGGCGAATGCATCCCCGCCGAGGTCACCGACGAATAGCAAGGTCCGGTCATGTGCCCGGATTCGGTTCTCCTCGCCGGCACACCCGGTCGCGGCTCTCGACAGGTCGCCGACACTCCCCATCTGCCCGGACGGGTCAGCGCCCCACCCTTGATCTGCAAGCGAAGGCGTGATTGAGATAGGCGAGTCAACGAAACGCCGTTCTATTGAATAGAACAACGATCTCAGCCCTTAGGGGTGCAGTTCTGAGTGGATTGGCCGAAGAAGTGCTGCGATGAGCCCCCGAGTCATCTTGCGCATCGTCCAACAGTTCACGAACTCGGAGATCTGGTGCTGCAAACGGAGGGAACCACATGAAGACGCTTCGGCACATGGCACAGCTGGCGGTCGTCGCATGGGCCCTTCAGGGCTGCTCGGACGGGGGCGAAGGCGAGCTGAGCGTGAACAACGGCACCGGTGGAGACCCCCAGAGCTCCGCTGTCGAGAACGCTCCCCCCGCCGCTTCCGTTCCGGCCGAGCCGCCCCTAGGCGATCGTGGTGGCTCCGTGCGGGCGCCGAGTGACGCTCCAAGCGCCCCCACTCGCCGCACCGACAACGCTCGGCCGCAGGCGGAGCCGGATGCACCGCTGGGCGAGGCGCCGCCCGGCGAGCCCGACCACGCGGACGACCCGAGCGACATGCCCGATGGGGGCTTGAACCGCCCGGACACGGTGGATGCGACCGCGCCCATGGACGAAGACCCCCTGGGGCCGGTCGATGGCGATCCCACTTCGCCCGTGGTCGAGCTCGACGACGTGCCCTGCCGAAATGAGGGTAGCTCGGCGGGTCCGCAGCGCAACGCGATCAACGCCACCATCGACGGGCGGCAGCTCGTCGTCGACTATCCGTGCGGCAAGCACGAGGGCGCGCACATGACCTTGGTTCTGAACCTACACGGCACCTTGATCGGCGGCGCCTCGTTTCTCTATCAACGTGGGTACTTCCCCGCCTACCGCTTGGTCCACTCGCACAACCTGATCGTCATGACTCCCCAGAGCGTCTCCCGGGCCTCCCTCGGCGCCCAGTGGGGCAACTCGGACAACGACGAGGACGTACCGCATCTGCTCGCGCTCATCGACTGGGCCTATACAGCCTTCGCGAAGTTTCAGATCCGCGGGCTGTGGATTGGCGGCCACTCCTGGGGTGCGCGCTTTATCTCCGGGGACCAGCATCCGTTCGGGATGCCGTTCGCCTGCCATCCCATGCTCGAAGACAAGGTCAAGGGCGTGATCGCCATGTCCCGGTTGCGCATGCCGGATTGCGCCGACCGCCTGTCCCTCATCTCCACCCGCGGTGAGGACGAGGAGATCCCCCTGCTGGACCAGAGCGCTCCGGCGGCCACACACGGATGCGACCTACCCATGCAGGGCCCTCAGTCCATTGGCGACAACGAATTTCGCCACTTCCAAGGGTGCGACCCGGGTTGGCTGCACGACGACTACCACATGCTCGAAAAGGGCCACATCGACGCGATGGACGACGAGCTCGTGTTGCACATGATCGAGCGCATCAAGGCCACCGAACGATGAGGGCGCCGAGAGCCCCGTCTCTTCCATGACCCGCTTCCATGACCCGCTACCCCTACTGGGGAAGCTACCCCTTGCTCCGGTGGCACACCGCCTGGATCTTGTTGCCATCCGGGTCGCGCACGTAGGCGCCGTAGTAGTTGGGGTGATAGTGGGTTCGCAGTC
>JAPPOR010000357.1 GCA_028817905.1 Myxococcales bacterium | reverse complement strand
CTGCATCGCCTCGCTTGTTCTTCGACTTCACACGGCTTTCGCCGCCCTAGCCAATACGGAGAGTATTCCCGTCGGTCGCCGAAAAGCCGTGTGAAGCCGAATCCCTGCGCGATCCGATGCAGAGTTCATGAATAATCCGGGCTAGACCGGCTGTGTGGACGATGAGCAGTTCGTGACGTTCTATCGGGCCGTCGCGGCGGATCCCGAGGTGGAGCCCGGGTTCAGCGAGCTGGCAGACCTCAGGGAGTGCACTGATGCCCCGATCACGGCCGCGGGCATGCGGCGCGTGCAAGAGATCGCCGAGGCGTTCCTAGCGTCTGCTGGGCAGGTCATGCGGTGCAGCGTGGTCGCACCCGACGACCTGACGTTCGGTGTCACCAGGATGTACGAGATGTGGGGCGGTGAGACCGCAGAAGCGGTGCACGTTTTTCGTGCGCCGGGGCCGGCAATGGAGTGGCTTGGGCTTCCCCCCTCCACTCGGCTTGAGGATCTTCACAGCCAGGGACGGGTCCGGGCGCTTCCCGGGGCTCCTTCGGACTGAGGTCTCTGGTATTTGGAGGCGCTCCGAGATCGTGCAGGCGCCCCCGCGGCGACCGAGAGCCGTTCGGGTGACGCCGCAGCCGGAAGTGATGCTCCTCCCGAGCCCGAGACGGGTTACCGAAATCTGAGCCGCGTTCGCGGCAACCCGTCGTTGTGCAGGACATGGCCCGTCACCGACGCCGCCGTCACGGACGTCGGCCACGGCCGTACGCTGCTGGTCAGTAGGGTCGAGCACCCTGCGGCGCTACTGCGGGGGCATCAGCTCGGGTGAGCCGGCGTCCTTGGCACGCGCTTCGTTGGCCTGTTTCGCCTCGACCAGCTGGGGGATCGCCTGATTGAGCTGATCGAGGGACCACAGCGCTTCGCTCTTGAATGAGCGAATGACGGCGGGTTGCTGCATGATCCCAACCCGGCCACCGGACACGTGCAGTATCTGGGCGTTGACGTCAGCCGCGCGCTCTGAGGCGAGCCATGTGACGACCGGCGCGATCTGCTGTGGACCGCGTGTGTCATCGCTCGGGTCGACTTTCTGCCCCCGTGCCTCGGCGAGCGGAATTGTCATGCGGGTCGCCGCGCCCGGTGAGATCGTGTTGACCGTGCACCGATACTTGGCGAGCTCCTTGGCGATCACGCGGCTGAAGCCGGCGATCCCCGACTTGGCGGCCCCATAGTTCGACTGCCCGAAGTTGCCGAACAGGCCAGAAACGGACGAGAAGTTGATGATCCGGCAGTCCAGGCGCTTGGTGTCCTTGATATAGCGGGCGAAGGGGCGCGTACAGCAGTAGTGCCCCTTCAGATGCACGGCGATGACGGCATCCCACGCGTCCTCGTCCATGTTGTACAGGGTCTTGTCGCGTAGGATTCCGGCGTTGTTGACCAGAATGTCGCATCGGCCGAAGGTATCGATGGCCGTGCGGAAGATGCCCTGACCCCCCTCGACCGTCGCCACCGAGTCATAGTTGGCGACCGCCTTGCCGCCGGCCTTCTTGATCTCGGCGACCACCTCGTCGGCAATCTTCGAGCCTCCCGAGCCGTCCGTGTTGGCCCCGAGGTCGTTGACGACCACCTCGGCCCCTTCCCGGCCGAACATGAGCGCTATCTCTCGTCCGATGCCCCGGCCCGAACCGGTGACGATCGCAACCTTGCCTGAAAGAACTCCCATTGTTCCCTCCCTGGTATGGGTCTTGGCGACCGTTTTCAGAAGCCCCGCAGGCTAGCGAAACGGTCGAGGTGGTATGCCGAGTCGCCGAGTGTCTGCTCGGTTGCAGCGCCACGCTTGAGGTACAAGCCGATATCGTGCTCGTCGGTCATGCCGATGCCGCCGTGCAGCTGAACGGCCTGCCGCGTGATCCAACGGGAGGCGTCGGTCAAGCGCGCTTTGACTGCGCTCGCCAACATCGTGGCGTCGTCGCGGCCCTCGTCGGCGGCGGTCAGGGCTTCGAGCACCAGCGATTTGCACAGCTCCAGTTCGCAGAACATGTCCACCGCCCGGTGTTGAAGCGCTTGAAAGCTCCCGATCCGGGCGTCGAACTGAACGCGCGTCTTTAGGTAGTCGAGCGTGACATCGTAGGTCTGGCTGACAAGTCCGAGCATCTCGGCGGACAGACACACTGTTGCGCGATCGAGCACGCGGTCGAGCACGTCGGCACCCTGATGCAGTTCTCCAAGGAGCGCGTCACCGGGAACATCCACTGCTTCGAAGGAGCACTGGGCGGCGTTGCGGCTGTCGAGCGTGGTCGTGCGCTCGATTTTGACGCCAGCCTGTTTGGGGTCGACAAGGAACAGGCTGATGCCGTCCCGATCTCCGACCTCTCCCTGCGTGCGGGCCGTCACCACCAGGGTGTCCGCGATGTGTCCATCGAGCACAAACGTTTTGCGGCCCGACAGTCGGAAGCCCGTGCCTCGCGCTTCCGCTTTGCAGGCTACTTGGTAGGGAGCAAAGCGCGAGCGTTCTTCGAAGGCCAACGCCATCACCTTGTTGCCCTCGCATACAGCTGGCAGCAGGGCGCTCTTCTGGGCTTCGCTTCCGGCTTCCAGTACTGCGTTGCCTGCCAGCAGCACGGTCGACAACAGCGGCGTGGGTGCGAGCGTACGCCCGCACTCCTCCATCACCAAGCCCAGCTCCAGCAGCCCCAAGCCGGCCCCGCCGTACGACTCGGGGATGGCGATCCCGGCCCAGCCGAGCTCCACCATCTGTTCCCAGAGGACCGGCGAGTAACCACGGTCATCGTTCCGGTCTCGAAGTGACCGCAGGTGACTGACCGGTGCGTGCGTAGACACGAAGTTGCGAGCGCTGTCACGGAGCAGCTGTTGTTCGCCATTCAACGTCAATGCCATCGGTTTTTCGTCCTTTTCACGCCCGTTGTCAGTTGATCGGCAGCTTCAGCACGCGCTTGGCGATGATGTTTCGCTGAATCTCGGAGCTACCGCCATAGATGGTGGTCGCCTTGGCGGAAAGCCAGGCGCGTGCCGGTCCCACCTCGTTTTCGTCGACGGCAAGACCATCGGTTCCGCGCAGGGCCATAGCCAGTTCGTCGCGCCGCTGGCCCAGTTCGCTCTGGTACAGCTTGAACATCGAGATCTCGGGCCCGGGGGCACCACCCGCCTTCCGGGTTTGTGCCGAGCGCTTCAGCGTGAGCGAGTAGGCGAGCTCGTCCAGCTGCAGGCTGGCGAGCCGATCTCGTGTTCGGGTGTCTGCAATGCGCCCGTCCCGTTCACCCACGGCTTCCTTGGCCAGCGCCACCAGCCCGCCACCGGTCGTCGCGCCCGGGCGCCGCTGTGGGCCTCCGCCGCCCATACCCGAGCGCTCGAAGTTGAGCAGGGTCTTGGCCACGGTCCAGCCCTGGTTGACCCCTCCGACGACGTCTTTGACGTCGGCCACGACGTCGGTGAAGAAGACCTCGCAGAATGGTGAGTTGCCGCTGATCAAGCGTATCGGCTTCACCTCGATGCCGGGTGTGTCCATCGGCAGCAGGATGAACGTGATCCCTTGATGCTTGGTCGTCTCATCCGTGCGCACGAGCATGAAGATCCAGTTCGAATACTGGGCACCGCTGGTCCAGATCTTCTGGCCGTTGATGACGTATCGCTCCCCGCTGTCGTCCAGCTTGGCGGACGTTCGCAGGGAAGCGAGGTCGCTGCCCGCGTTCGGTTCGGAGAACCCTTGGCACCAACGATGCTCGCCCGTGACGATCTTCGGTAGGTACTTCTCCTTCTGCTCGTCGTTGCCGTGGACGAGCAGGGTAGGGCCGATCATGGTCAGGCCCATGCCCATCAGCGCTGGGGGAACGCGCAGTCGACCCAACTCTTCCTGCAGGACCTTTGCCTGTGGTGGTGTGAGTCCACCCCCGCCGTACTGCTTGGGCCAGGTGGGTGCCGTGTATCCACGCTCGACCATGCGCTCCAGGTAGCGCTTGCGGTCGGCCTGCAAGTCCGCAGCCTCGGGTTCTTCGCGGGCCATCATCGTGAGCGGCCGCCCGTATAGGGACTCCGGGACACTCGCCTTCAGCCAGTCGCGAACTTCATTTCGGAACGATTCAAGTTCCCCCATGTCACCTCCAGGACAGATTCTAGTCCTGTAACACATACATGCCGACTTGTGGGGCATAGTGCGCGCATCTTCGCGCGGATGACCCGCGTTCGACCCGTGTCCCTGTGGAGCAAGCGGGCGGAGCGGGCGGAGCGGCCCGACGCTGGCGTGATTTGACGCAACGGCTTGTGGCATAGAGTTCGCCAACATTGGTGGTCCAAGCCTCGGTCGAGCGTGCCGGGATGCTACAGTCGCCGCGCCGGTCTGGCCGGATCCGCCGGCGGGAGGTTTCGTTGCCCGGTATGCGAGCTTCGATAGTCGTGTGTGCCCTCTTGCTCATCGCCTGTGGGCGGTCTTTGGACTCCGCTCCAGCCGCGCCCCACGTCGCCGAGCCCGCCCCGGCGCCTCCGCCGCGCGAAGCGGCACCCATCACGGAGGCCGACATGGCTCCGCACCTGCCGGACCACATGCGGGATCACTTTCGCATGGTCACGGCGGTCCGGGACGCAGTCATTCGCGGCCAGCTTGAGCAGGCTCAGCCGCCGCTCATCTGGTTAGCGCAACACAGCTATGCGGGCGAAGTCCCCGACGCCTGGAAGCCGTTTGTCGATGGCATGCAACTGACGGCCCGCAAGGCACAGGAGGCGGGCAGCACATCCGAGCTCGCTGCCCACGTGGCGCGCCTTGGCTCAGCCTGCGGCGCCTGTCATGGCACCCTTGCCAAGCCGGTCGCATTCGGTCCAGCGGGGTACGAGCGCCTCCTGGACGAGGACAAGCCCGAGCAGGTCCTCGGGCGCATGCACCGGCACCTGTGGGCGGCCGAACGCATGTGGGAGGGCCTGGTCGCACCCGACGCCGAACGCTTTCAGGCGGCGGCCCTGGTATTGCTCGATTCGCCATCCCTCAAGGGGGCCAGCGACAGGGTGCGCGCCGGCGCGGATGCCGTACGCGCACTTGGGAAGCGTGCCCGGACGGCCGAGCAGCTTGCCCAGCGCGTCGACGTGTTTGGGGAGTTCCTGGGTCAATGCAGCCGGTGTCACCAAGAGCATGGGGTCGTCCCGGGCCAGTCGGGCGGCC
>JAPPOR010000622.1 GCA_028817905.1 Myxococcales bacterium | reverse complement strand
ACTGCTGATTGGTTACCTCGAACTTGCCCAGCTCAAAAGGCGATATCGTCACTTGTTGCTGCGGTCCTTCGTCTGGCCTTCGGCTCTCCTCGGTTTCAGGTGAGCCCATTGTGAAGCTGCCACCTGGGATCCCCACCAGCCACACGTCGCCCTTGTCACTGATGATGGCGTCGTCGGGAGGAATCATGTGGGCGGGTCTGGGGTCGACAACCGGGGCAGCTACAGCCTGGGCAGTCTTCCTTCCTGGTGCCTTGTCAGGCTTCGTCGAAAGCAGCTGTGGAACAATCCCGATCGCCGCTACCGCGACGGCGCCGACAAAACCCATGAAGACCTTGTTGCGTAGAAGAGGTTCGCGCGGCTGTGGCTGTGCCTCAGTTGGGCGAAGGCTGGTATCGGGCAGCTCAGACAACCCGACACCGACGCCCTGAGGCTCGCGCGCGTACTTGGCAAGGTCGCCCAGAAGCTCGTCTACCGTGGGGTACCGTGCGGTGGGATCGCGCAATGTGCACTTGCGGATGATGCGCACCAGGCCCTCAGGTTGGTCCTTGAGCGCAGCGAGCATGGGGACCTCCTCGAACAGGAGCTCTGGTTCCTCGCCGCGAAGGATGAACTGCAGCAGCCTCCCCAAACTGAACACGTCACCGGTCGGGTTGCGCGCTTTCTTCCACAGCTCCCTGTCGGGCTTGTTGCCGTCGGGCTCCTTGGTGAGCTGTTCGGGCGCTGCGTAGCGGACCGTGCCTGCGGCCTTCACCGACAGGGTCTCCACAAAGAGCAGGTCCGCAATGTCGAAGTCCGTAAGCACGGGCTTTCCATCCATCGTCATGACGATGTTGGCGGGCTTGATATCGCGGTGCAGCACGCCGTTGTCGTGCGCGAACTTCACGGCTTCGCAGATCGTGCGGAAGACGGCGACCTTGCCCGCCTCGTCCCAAGGCTGCTTGACGCGATGGTAGAGGTTGCCCCCGTTCACGTACCGCATCGAAAAAGCCGTCTTCGACGGGTCGACGTCGTACAGCTTCACGATCGACGATGGTCGTCCATCGGTGTCGTGTTCGAGATGCTCCATGGCGCGGACGCCGCGCTGGAAATGATAGAGGGACAAGCCGAGCCCCAGGCGATCGCTGTCGAACATCTTCACCGCGCGCTCCTGCCCGCTTTCCACGTGGGTCGCGTGCCAGACAGTTCCGTAGTTGCCCTTTCCGACGATGCGCAGCAGCCGACAGCCAACGACTTCGTCGTGGGCCTTCGCCGTAGGGATCTGCTTGAGACGGCCAGCAAGTTCATCGATCTGGGCTTGCCGTTGCGCAGCGACCTCCGCGGTGTCTCCGGGCGGTGGCTGCTCGCGGTCACGCGTCAACTGAGCTAGCTCGCCGACCAGCTCTTTCGGATACGGCTCATATACAGGGCCGTGTGGCTCGCCGAGCAGGTCGCCCAAGTCGTCGGTCAACTGGGCACCCTCGGTCTTCCACGCGACAAGGTCCGCCCGTGTCCATTTGCTAACCTCGAATGTCACCCGGTTGACTCTCGCAGCCCGCCGGTTCGTGGCCTGGAGCTTCGCCCCAAGAAGATTCGCTCCAAGAAGGTCCGTGTCTGAAAGGTTCGCCCCCGTCAGGTCGGCGTTCTCGAAGTCGGCCTCCTGTAGGTTGGCCGCCTCGAGCTTGGCCTGTTGGAGCTTGACGTCCCGGAGCCTCGCCTTGTGGAGGTTCGCCCCTTGGAGGCTCGCTCGCTGGAGGTCAGCGCCTTGGAGCCTTGCCCTCTGGAGGCTCGCCCCCACGAGGTTCGCTTCCCGGAGGTCGGCTTCTTGAAGGTTCGCCCTCCAAAGGCTCGCTTCCGCGAGGTTCGCTCCTCGGAGGCTCGCCCGTTTACCGCGCTCGCCAGCCGAATCGAGCCACAGGGCGTGGTCCTTCAGAACCTGTGCGATCGCCTCGTCGGTCAGACGCGACTGCCCACGTGTAGCGCCACCTGGTCCCTCCCTCGTCATGACCGACAACGATAGCCCAACCGGGAAGCTCTGGTGACCCGCGAGGCTTGCGATTCCATTTTGGGACACCGTCCGGATTCGAGGATCGAGCGTCTGGATCCTAGACCCCTCCACAGACGGGGCACCGACACGCGGTTGTGAAACGGACGACATGTGCTGGCGCAGATCAACGGCGCTAGTTCAGCAAGTGGAGCGAAGCGGTCCTGCCCAGCGTCCATCACGAAACGAAGTGCAGCGTTGTTGTCGTCCCCTACCCCTCTGGACTTCGATCCGAAGAGCCCCACACCCGGAGGTCCGGCTATGCACCCAGCGGGGCACCAGTCCGTTTGAACTGGTGCAGCCATGGCCTGTGCGCGAAATGCGTGAGATGAAGTCACCAGCGGTTCTATCTGGCTCCAGGGCAACCTCTCGAGCAATCGAAATAATCACAGACTTTCACTAAGTAGGTTTAGCGAAGGTTCTGATCCGGTCTTCAGCCGTCGAGAGCTATCGGCGCCAGCTCCAGGTATCGGGGTCCCATCGCGCAATTGAATCGCCAGAGAGAACCGGATCCAGAAACGCCTTCGCCGCCGCAGTGACCTCCTCCAGCGTGAGCCATGTTAGTTGATCGGTCTTGGCCATGGAAGCGTACGGCATTTGCCAAGCCGGGTTGGGGTCGGGCAATGACGGCGGAAGCGGGTGAGTCCTACGGAAGGAAAAGGTCTGCGCGAGTGCCGTACGCAACTGGTCGGCATCGAGTCGAGTGATGCCCGCCAGTAGAGCGAGATCGGGCAAGTCCTTGACGCGAGTGTTGGGCCGCCGTCGCGGCATTGTGTACGCGTGAAGTTTCTCGGCGACATGGGTCGCGATTGGGTAGAGCCGGACAGTGGGGGGTGCGATCCCTGCGAAGCCAAGTGTATCCTTGGCCGTCGCAAGCTCCGGCTCGCCGACGACAGGGTCACCAAAGGCGACATCCACTCCGAAGCGCTGACCGTAGAGCTTGCCAGCGAGCTGGCAATGCGCGCGGAACCTCATGCCGTCGTATCGCATTCCATCACTTTGGATCTCCGGATGCGCTTCATCCGGGCCTATCTCGAAGCTGACATAGTCGCCAAGGTCCAGGCGGGCGGCTTGCTGCAGCTTCTCGAGTACTCGCTGCGGCGAACCGGTGAAACGGAGATCGATATCCTTTGTCGTCCGGGCTCGAGACAGCCGCAACTCCAGGACGAGCCCGCCTTTGAGCATAGTCGCATCGCCCAACACGGCCACCATGCGAGCGAGGAACCGATCAAAGACGAGCAGCTGTCTGCGGCGAGCCAGATCCGAACCCGCACGCGACGCTGCTCGGAGGCGCTGCTCGAGCGCTTGTTTGAACGCGGCTGGGGAGGCGTAGGTGCGTGGCGTCATGCAGCTAGCCCTCCAAAGGGCGCGAGCGCCCGGTCAACGTCACGAAGCTCGGCCTGGGTTGTCAGTCCCCGCCGCATGGCCTGGTGTGCCGCCTGGCGTAGCAGTTCCGGAGATAGCCCGCTTTGCGCAAGGTCATTGAGCGTACGCGACACCGATGTGATCGGAACCGGGCCCACCCATGAGCGCTGCGTCCCTGCAACGTCGGCATGGTGGAGCACAACACCTTCCGGCACACGAAATCGTCGCTTTTCCCAAGCAGCAGGAAGAGTCAGGTGGGTCCGTGCTGGCATCACATCCGAAAGGTCTTGGAGCCCGAGGGCCGTCTCGTGAGAAAAGACACCCTTCTGCTCCGACCACAGCCAGACGGCGACCAGATCCTCATGCTCTCCAGCTGGGAAGTGGACCAACCGGTAAATCCCCCGACGAACGCGCAGCATTCGACCAGCCTGAATGTGATGGACGAGGAGCTGCAGCGAATACCCGGCTTGGGCAGCCTGCCGGGCAGTAAATAGACCCGCCTGCGAAGCGGCGATCTCATACAGAAGGTCCCATTGGGGCCGGCCGGAGCGCGCACGAACCATGACACAAATATAAAGTTTAACTTTATATTTGTGCAAGCAGAACTCGCACGGTTGTCAAGCAACGCTTTATATTAGTGCACGTTCGGGCACCACAGACAGGGCAACGAATATCCTCTCAGGACGTGATTTTCAGAGCATCTTCAACGATCTGTGCACTCCGGCACCAGACGCGACGGTTCCGACTATCGAGCTGGGCTTCCAGCCAAACCCGGGACGCTTCCACCCAGGCACGGGCGCCCTCGGGTGCTCCCCGGCTCTCTTACCCGGGGTTCTTTCCACCTGAATCCCCGTGTTTCAGTGGCAACTCCTTCCACTGCCAGCGGATCCGTCTACAGGAACCCGAAGTCCCTCTGTCGGATCCCGGGGACCGTCTCGCCAAGCTCCGGGCACCGTTGCCACCGCCTTCCATCGAACCCCGGGGGAGGACAGGACCCTGGACACGAGGGGCGAGGCGCCAAACTCGGACTCTCGCTGCCCCGTAGCCCAGAAAGGCAGGGCTCATCCGTTCCGGCGCTAGGCGGCTCCACTGCCTACCTGCTGCCGGACTCACCGTTGTGATCTCGGGCGAGCCGAAGACCTTGGGCGACGTTCCGCTTGCCCGGCGGTTCATGGAGCCGATATGCGGCCCGGACGTTCCACGCCCCGTAGCTCCACGACCCGCCACGGAGCACCCGGAACTGGCCCTGGGCCGGGCCCGACGGATCAATATCAGGCTGTGGCTCGTAGCTTCCGTACCAGTCAGCGCACCACTCCCATACGTTGCCCAGCATGTCGTGCAGACCGAACCGATTGGGCTGCCGCTGGCCCACCGCGCGAGCCCGCCTACCAGAGTTGCCACCATGCCACGCGATGTCGTCCAGTTTCCCGTATGTAGGGCCTTTCGTACCAGCTCGGGCCGCGTATTCCCACTCTGCTTCGGTGGGCAGCCGCCCCCCCGCCCACCTCGCGAACTGTGCAGCATCCTCCCAAGACACATGGGTGACCGGACGGTGCGGTGGCAAATCGTCTCCCCAACCACCTGGCTCCTCGACGTCTGGGTTTTCGGCAAGAAAACGACCGTACTGCTCGTTGGTCACCTCGAACTTGCCTAGCTGGAACGGCGATATCGTGACGTCATGCTGCGGTCCTTCGTTTGAATATCGGCTCTCCTCGGTTTCAGGTGAGCCCATCGTGAAGCTGCCACCTGGGATCGCCACCAGC
>JAPPOR010000749.1 GCA_028817905.1 Myxococcales bacterium | reverse complement strand
GCTCGGAAGCGGGCGGCACGGCCTCGTGCACAGTCTCGCCCTGGGTCCGCGGGGTGGGCTCCGCCGCTGGTTCGCGGCGCGCCGCTGGGCGTTTGGCTCGTCGCTGCGCGCTCATGCAATCCGGACCGTGTGGTCGAGGAGCCGGGCCTCACGTAGGCGCAACGCCCCTTCGAAGTCCAGGACCGCGTCGCGCGTGGTATAGGCTGGACGAAACCCCAGTACCTGCAGCGCCTTTCGCCCATCGGCCACGAACAAGTACCGCAGCGCAGCCGCAAATGCGGGAGGTGCCTCGCTGAGCTGTGCAAGCCACAGCAACGACGAAACCCGCCGGAAAATCCCGTAGGGGACCGGCACCGCGATCCGACCCGCCAGTTTCACAACCGTGGAGATCGGCAACACCCCCTCCCCTACCACGTTGAACACGCCCGGACAGTCGATATCGACGGCGAGCTTCAAGGCGGCCACGGCGTCCACCTCGTGCAGGAATTGCACAAGCGGGTCATGACCCATTACGGTGGGAACCAGCGTGCGCGACAACCAACGCGCCACGTAATTGTCCACGGTTGGTCCGAGGATCGGCGCCATCCGAAGCAGGGTGACGCGGCCGTCCGCAGCCGCCGCAAAGGTCTTGAGCTGACGCTCCACGTCTAGTTTGTCATCGAGAAAGGGTGCCGCGGGAAGCCCACGGAGATCGCTACTCTCTTGCAGGAAGTTTGGATTGGCCGGATGGGGACCGTAGGCAAGCGTTGTACCCGCCACCACCATTCGAGCGCCCCGGTGCTGGTGGCAGGCGGCCAGGAGGTGCATCGTCCCCACGCTTTCCAGCTCGTGGGCGAAAGCCGTAGCCTGAGTGGGGCTGGCCAGGAACGCCAGATGGGCCAGAACCTGGACCGCCTCGGCGTGGAAGATCTCAGCGATCCGAGAATCCACACCCGGTTGAGTGAGGTCCAGCTCGTAGAACAGCGTCTTCGGGCCGGCGGTGGGTGCATTCTTGATATCAAGAACGACGATCTTCCCCACCGACGCATCTTCCTCGAGCAACGCGACGAGATTCCTACCCAGAAAGGTTCTGGCGCCCGTCACCGCCACGACGCGGGGACGCGAGCGTCCACGCCGTACCCGGGTCGAGCGTTGTTCTGTTGCCAACTTCACGCGGCCTGCCGTTGGTCTACCGCCCATCTCCCACCGGTTTGCAGCGGTTCTTCGGTGCACGCCGCACCGTTGCTTCGTCGCAAGCGGAGAGTAGGGGTTGACAACCCCGGTGGTCAACGCAACTGCAAGCGAACGGGCCCTCGCCGCCGAAGCCCGTGTGGGGCGCGGCGGCACATCCAATCCCACCGCCATACCTCGGGGTCCCTAAACGCGTGGCTTGCGCCCTTCGAGCGCGCTGACTATCTTGTCGAATGGTCGGGTTTGGGAAGTCTTAACGAGTTCTTACCCGCCCCACATGGAGCCCATGGACGACGAAGACGACAAGAAGATCTTCGAGATCGACGACAGCGAAGTCGAGCTAGACGACGAGCTGCCACTGCTACCGATCCGCAACCACGTTTTGTTTCCGGGAGCTGTCGCGCCATTCGATGTTGGGCGCGAGAAGTCGGTCGCTCTGGTTGAAGACCTCGAAGGCGATGAACAGCCGGTGATCGTGATCTTTGCGCAACGCGATCCCTCAACCGACAACCCCGGCGTGGAAGACCTGCACCCGGTCGGTGTCGCGGCCCGCGTGCTCAAGGCGCTGCGCCACTCTACGGGCAACTACAGCCTGATCCTGCAGGGACTGCTGCGCGTCCGCATGGAGCGCCTGAGTCAAAGCGAGCCCTATCTACGGGCGCGGGTCACGCGCATGGATGAGCCCGTCCAGGATGATGTGGAGTCAGAAGCACTCGCGATGAGCCTTCGCGATACGGCCAAGCAGGTCATCCAACTGATGCCGGAGCTGCCCCGCGAAGCTGGCTCGCTGATCGATTCGATCAACGAGCCGGGTCAGCTCGCCGACCTGGTCGCGGCCAACCTGGAAGCGCCGGTCGATGAGAAGGCGGCCCTGCTGGAGTCGCTCGACGTCAAGGACAGGATCCGCAAGGTCCTGCGCCTGCTCGCGCGTCAACTAGAGGTGCTGAAGATGCGCGAGCGCATCAACTCCCAGATCAAGGAGGAGATGGGCAAGAACCAGCGCGAGTATGTGCTGCGTCAACAGCTGAAGGCGATCAAGGAAGAGCTCGGCGAGGAGGACGGCGACCAAGGTGACCTCGACGTGCTCGACGAGCGGCTCGCCAAGGCGGACCTGACGAAGGAAGCGGAGAGCGTGTGCCGCAAGCAGCTCAAGCGCCTGCGCTCCATGCAAGTGGGCTCCGCCGAGTACACGGTGGTCCGCACGTATATCGACTGGATACTCGATATACCGTGGAAGAAGGCCACGACCGACATGATGGACATCGCCGAGGTCCGCAAGGTGCTCGACGAAGACCACTCCGGACTCGAGAAGGTCAAGAAACGCATCGTCGAGTTCCTGGCGGTTCGAAAGCTCAAGCAGGACAAGAAGGGGCCGATCCTTTGCCTGGTCGGGCCTCCCGGCGTCGGTAAGACGTCCCTCGGTCGATCCGTGGCCCGTGCCCTGGGCCGGAAATTCGTGCGCAACTCCCTTGGCGGCGTCCACGATGAGGCGGCCATACGCGGGCATCGGCGAACGTATGTCGGGGCACTGCCCGGCCAGATCATCCAAGGCATGAAGAAGTCCGGAACGATCAATCCGGTGTTCATGTTGGACGAGATCGACAAGATCGGACACGACTTCCGTGGCGATCCCGCAGCCGCGTTGCTGGAGGTGCTCGACCCCGAGCAGAATGACACCTTCTCCGACCATTACCTCGAGGTGCCCTACGACTTGTCGCGCGTGATGTTCATCGCGACGGCCAACGTACTCGACACGATCCCGGCGCCTTTACGGGACCGCATGGAGATCATCGAGATTCCCGGCTACACCCGCCGCGAGAAGGCGGCGATTGCGCGCGATCATCTGGTCCCCAAGCAACTCGAGGATCATGGCCTCGACGGGGACACGTTGAAGATCACCGACCAGGCGATCGATATCATTATCGATAGCTACACAAAGGAAGCCGGGGTACGTAACCTCGAGCGGCAGGTGGCGGCCGCCATTCGCGGGATCGCGGTGAAGGTCGCCGAGGGCGATCGCGGACCGTTCGAGATCGATACCGGCGATGACCTGCGCCCGTCGCTGGGCCCTCCCCGGTTCCAGTCCGACATCGCAGAACGGATGGACGAGCCGGGGATCGCGACCGGCCTCGCCTGGACCTCGGTGGGCGGCGAAATCCTGTTCATCGAAGCGACCCGTATGAAGGGTAAGGGCAAACTCCAGCTCACCGGCCAGCTCGGTGAGGTCATGAAGGAGTCGGCCCAGGCCGCGCTTAGCTACGTACGCACCCACGCGAGCGAGTTGCACGTGGCCGAGGACTTCCTCGAGAACACCGACATCCACATCCACATTCCGACCGGCGGCGTGCCCAAGGATGGACCGAGCGCGGGTGTGACGATGATGACCGCCTTGGTATCGCTGCTGACGGGCATCCGCGTTCGCCATGACGTCGCGATGACGGGCGAGATCACGCTGCGCGGCAAGGTCTTGGCGGTAGGCGGCGTCAAGGAAAAGGTCCTGGCGGCCCACCGCGCAGGCATCACGCGCGTGATCCTTCCTGAGCGCACGGTCGCCGATCTGGACGAGGTGCCGCAGGAGGTGCGCGACGAGCTCGAGTTCATTCCGGTCACGAAGATGGAGGAAGTGCTGCTTTCAGCGCTTGAAAAGCCGAGCAAACTGGACTTCGCGACCGGCCAGGGGAAGCCCAAGGGCAAGGGCGGCGGACAGCCCAAGGCCGTGGAAGAAACACCCTCCCCGTCAGGCTGAGTCATGCAACACATCGCCATACTCGGGGCGGGGTCCTGGGGCACGGCGATCGCGAAGTCGCTGGCGGACCAGGGCCTGCCCGTGCGCCTGTGGGCGCGGCGAGCGGAACTGGCCGAGGCGATCCAACGAACACGCCAGAACCCGGACTACCTGCCAGGCCACGACCTTCCCGCTTCGTTGGCCTGCACGGCCGATCTCGCCGAAGCCGTCGAGCAGGCACGGGCGGTGTACTTGGTCGTGCCCTCCCATGGTCTGCGGGAAGTCGCCCGGGAGATTCGGCCCAGTCTCGGCGCTGGCGTTCCGATCGTGACCGCTAGCAAGGGCATCGAGAACGAGACATTGCTGCTCATGAGTCAGGTGCTCAGCGAGGAGCTTCCGGAAGCGGCCGACCGGGTGTGTGCGCTCGGCGGACCCAGCTTTTCCGCCGAAGTCGCGACCGGTCAACCGACCGCCGTCTGCATCGGAGGAACGGACCCCGGCGTGACCGCCGAGATCCAGTCAGAGCTCGCAACCGAGCGCCTACGGGTCTACATCACCGACGATCTGCTGGGCGTCGAGGTGGGTGGAGCCCTGAAGAACGTGATCGCGATCGCGGTGGGTGCTTCCGATGGGTTGGGGTTCGGGCACAACGCGCGTGCTGCGCTCATCACCCGCGGGCTCGCCGAGATCATGCGCCTGGCGGTGCACCTCAAAGCCCACCCACAAACCCTGGCTGGCCTGACGGGCATGGGCGACCTGGTGCTGACCTGCACGGGGGACCTTTCTCGCAACCGCCGTGTCGGACTCGAACTCGGAAGGGGCCGGAAGCTCTCGGATGTACTCGGCGACATGTCGATGGTGGCGGAAGGTGTCAAGACCGCCAAGAGCGCCCACGCCCTTGCCCAGCGCGAAGGCATCGACATGCCGATCACGGCCCAGGTCTATGCCGCCCTCCACGAAGGGAAGCCTCCGCACGATGCCGTCCAGAGCCTCTTGCGGCGCGCCCTGCGCCCGGAACGGGATTGACGAACCCACCAGCGCCCGGGATTCAGTCGGGTCAGAGCGACAAGAGTACTCGGCTTCCCTAAACCGAGCCAAGTCTCGCTCCGCTGCGATGTGGCGCGCGAAAGCGCGCTGCTACCAGGTGAGGCAGTTCGCGCCACAGTCGATCGGCGCCCCACTCGCTGAGAGCACCCAAGAACCATTGCGTCGGGTGAGATCGCAGACCGATGCCTGATTGTCGGTGTTGTTTTTCCCAACCGCCACCCTCGACAAGAAACAGATGCTGTTCCGGTCGCTGGTCAGGGTACGCTCACTCTGAAGCTGAAGGGGACCGAAACCGGCAAGCGACGTGACCAAGAAGCTGGTCCTACCAAGCAGGCTTCTTTCGATGTCGGACTCGGAGGGCATGCGCACCCTGAAGTTGGTGATATTGCCCGCAACCGTCAGGTTGCCATCCACGTGCGCGTCCTGCACCTGCAAGCTCGCACTCGTGTCCGAGCCAGCGCCTGCACGAAGATGAAGGCGGTCGTCACCCTCATCGCGGAGCGCAAAGCCTGGACTGACCGCGATTTGTCCGCCGGCCTTGGTCGACAAGATATCGCCGGAGACCGTGAGGTCGCTGCTGTCGACGCCGCCCGCCTTGTTCTCGATCCACGCCTTGAGCTGCGCGAAGTTGTGGTTGATGTCCGAGGCGAGCGCGGGCTCGCCGGCGCCGAAGCAGATGAGCTGCCCGCCAGGGCAATCGAGCTTGACCAGCATGCCCTGCGCCAAGGCCACGCCGGCGGTCGCCGCCAGGGCCGAAAACGTCAGGGCGCCCGCCCGCAGCCAGCGGCCAGGACGCGCTACAGGACGCGCTACGGGACGCGTGGCCGGGCGCCGACGCAGCCCGCGCCTTCGCTCTTCGTTAGCCCTATCGGCCCTGAGCGATGCCACTTCTGCGCGCAGTTGGGCCACTTCGGTGGCGAGGGTCTGGGAGTGTTCTTCGGTGACCATGTCGATTCCTTTCTTCGGTTCGCGCGCGCATGCGCGGCCTGCCGCTCGGATGGGTTGGGAAGGGCGCTAGCGCAGGACGCTCCGCGCACCTGCCGCGTTTTCGCCGTCCCACCACAGGGTGGCGGCCTCGTTGTCGTTACCGTCGCCGGCCCACAGAAAGTTTTGGTCCTCACCGCAGCTGTAGCGGCCGAAGGAGTCATCCCGGCGTGGCTTGTCCAGCACGAAGCTCGGATAGGGGCACAACCAGGTGGGGCCGTACTCGGCGTCCTCGGAGATGCAGCCCCGCTGGTAGTCCACCCCCGGGTCGCCGTTGTTGTCGCCGGGGCGCTCCTGCCCCTGGACCCTGTAGTCGCCGTAGTCGATGAAGTTCACGGCGGCCCAGCCCACGGTGACGCCGGCGGGGACCGCCTTGGACGGGTCGTGGGCCGCGCAGCTGATTTCGGGCGCGTCGCTGCCCGACCCGGCAGCCGCAGGCGCGCTGCCCCGGGCCTCGCACAGGTTCAGGACCATGGCCGGCGGGCGTGGCTGCTCCGGCGCGCGGGGGGCCACGAACTCGTCGCGGTGGTAGCGGCCCGCATCCGGACTGGTGGCCGTGCCGCTCACCTGCACGCACTTGAACTGGCTGTGGTGACCCATCCCGCGCCATAGGCCGTCCGCGGGTGGTTGCCCCTCCAGCTCGCACAACCCGTGCCCCCGCACCAGCTTGTCCTTCGAGGTGAAGGTACTGGCGTCGTGTTCCGGGTGTGCAGGGGGGGACGCGGCGCAGCTGCCGGTGGTCGCGTCGCAAGTCCACTGAGCGAAGTCGTAGCCGGTCCCATCCGCGTCGAAGTCAGCGTCCCGGCGGCGTGTACAGCTCCGCCAGTAGCCAGGGTTGGGTCCATCCGGGATCGTCACGTGGCTGGCACCGCCGCCGTAGTGCAGGGGGAAGTCGGCGTCGCAGCGCGACCGCTCGGCGATCACGAACTTCGCCGGGCGGCCGTCGGAGCCAGCGCGATAGGCCCCCCGATAGAGCTCGGTGAAGTACGAAAAGCTGCGCAAGCGCTGCTGGTCGAGCGGCGCGGCCTGCGGTGCAACCCCGCGCTGCTCCTCGCCCAGATCACTGCGACCGTCATCGTTGTAGTCCGCATTCGACGTCACGCACGCCTTGGTCAACGAGGTGAGCTCGGACGCTTCAAGCCTGCGTCCCCCGTCGCCCACGCCCGCGAGGTGCTCGTAGGGTGGCGCCTTGTCGTGTTCGAAGCCCGGCGTATCGTTGCGGGGCGTCTCCAGCAGCCTCAGCGGAAGCCGCTGGCTACAGGTCTCCTCGGAGGGGTCCTTCACCAATCCCTCGGTGGGGCTGCAAGACCCGATTTCCATCTCAACTCCGTAATAGTCCACGAGAACGACGCCATACACCTATATCAACTGTCAGCGGTCATTATGCCGATTGGCATCGTCCTCCCTGACCTTGGCGTCGTCCGCTTCTTTCCGAACCCACCCGTCCCCGTCCGCGTCGCAGGGCTGGGCCAGGGAGTTCGACGCCGTCGGCATGAAGTACCCCTCGAGGGTCTCGCAAATGCACTCGCCCTCGTCGTTCTGGAACGGCCAGGACCGCCCGGTCAGGCCCCTTCCTTCGCAGCGAGGGCACGCGGCGCAGCTGCCGGAACGGCTCAACGCCTGTCCAGCTTCGCAGGGCAGCTCCTTGCACTCGCCCGCATCTCGATCGCAGTACTCCGTGTCCTCGCACGTGCCGCCCCCGCACTGGATCGGCCGAACGCACTCGCCGTCCTTCTCCATCAGCCCCGCCAAACAGTCGCCGCACCGTGGGCCCTCATCCGTGTCGGTGCACACGCGCGACGCTTCCGCGCACCCGGCGGCGACGCTATCCGGGTCGTCGTCGTCGCAGGAGGGCTTCGACGGTTCCGAGCAGTCCCGTGTCTCGCACTCGCGGCACTCGTCGTCTTCCCACCGGTAGCCCCGCTCGCAGGTCTCAGGCGTACAGACCGGCCCGCCCTCGGCCCGGTCGTCGCACAGCTGGTGGGGCGTGCACGTCCCGTTGTCGAACAGTTCCTCGCATGTCGGCGCCGTCATCACCATCACGCAATGGTCGTCCTCACAAGCCAGCCCGCCCCGGCATCGCCCCTCGTCATCGCAGGGGCAGTCTGGCACATCAGTCGCGCAGCGGCGGCACATGCCGTTGTCATCGCAGTAGCTGCCATCGCCGCATTCGGGGGTATCGTCCAGGCAAGCGCATTCGTCCTCGCCCGGCTCGCAATCGGCTTCCACGCACACGTCGTTCTTGCACGCCATCCCATCCTCGCACCCGGCCACCGCACACGGACAGGCACCTTCGCCCTCCTCACACCGGACGCACAGCGCCTCCTCACAGTGCAGGCCGCTTTCGCAGGCACCGTTGCTCATACACACACAGCCCGCCTCACCGCGCCGACAGTCGACGCACTCGCTTTCGACGCACTCACCGTCCAGGCAAAAGTCGTCGTCGCAAGCGCAGCCGACCGTCCCGACCTCGCAGCTACCGACTGCGGAGTCGCCCGAGGTCAGGCTCGCGTCGAGGGTGGTCGTCGCCGTGTCGTCGCCACAATGCACCACGGCACCGGCGAGGATGCACAGGCACGCGAGGTGTCGGGAGGTCGTATGAGCTTGCATGGGCGGACTCCGTCAGGGGGCTGTAAAGTCGGTGTAGTGAATGAGAAGCCGGATGTCGGTCAGGGACTGCAGGTCGATATCGAGATTGACCTGCTCGTCCCGGTGATTGATCGTGAGGTAGTAGAGCGTGTTGAGGAGCGGGTGGTCCCGCAGCCGAACGTCCTGGTAAACCGCCGGTTCGAAGACCCGCGTCCCGTTGAAGAAGGTATCGATGACCGCTGTGCGCGCGGGGAGCGACAACAGCTGCCGGTCACCTTCGAGGGTGTGGAGCGCCCCTGCCCCGGCCGGACGCAGGTAGACGCGGCCGAGTGTGTCGCCCACATCGGAACCGACCACATCGACCTCCACGGCCCGGATCTTGTGGTTGCGCGTGAGCGGCGACAGGGTGTCGGCGGTGGTGTCGAAGGACACCTTGACGTAGCCGTTTCGATCCAACATGCGGGGATCGGCGAGGCGCTCCCGCATCATCTCGATGCGCTCCGCTCGCGTGAGCGGCTTGCCGGCCTCGTCCATCAACGGGACCCGCAGCAGGTCGTCCCGCAGTGACAGGATCTGGACCCGACGGTCGGGAACGCCGTAGGCCTCTTCGAAGGCGTAGAAGGCGTTGTCGAGCTCCCGCATATAGTTATCGAGGTTGTACTGGCCTGCCGAAGCCATTCGAATCAGGAACAGCTGCTCGCGCTTCGCGTAGCTCTGGCCGGTGTAGTACTCGAACACGCGTGTAGCGCGGTACGCAGCACGCATGGCGTCGTCGAACGCCCGATCCGCGTTGATCACCGCGTCGTTGCGGTACATGCGAACATTCGGATCGTTGCGTGCGGTCTCCACGTCGAGCAGCAGTTGTTGGGCCTGTTGTTGCTGCGAATACAGACGGTCGGCCTGGTTCTTGAGGCTCGCGACCTTCGACAGCGAAAGCCGCAGCCCATGGTTCGCCCGCTGGGCTGAAAGCGATGCCTGGCCAAGCCCGAGCAACAGTCCCTCGATCCCCGCCAGGGAGTCCACCCGGGCCCGCTCACATTGCTGCGCCAGCTTGGCGGACGCGCTTTCGGCAAGGCGCCGGACAACATCGCCTTGCATCTCGCTCATGTACAGATCGAGCGACACGTGCAGCAGCTGCTGACCCACCACGTTCTTCACCTCCCCGCCGTCGATCGCGATCTTGGGAAGCATCTCGCTGTCCCTGAAGATGTCGTACTCCTGTCCGGCCGCATTCGTCCGCATCGGCCGGACGCCGGCACGCCCCTCGTCGCTGTCGTCCCGCTGCCCCACGTCTCTCTTGGGTGCGTAGCGGTTTTCGTTGATGCCGGCCGCGATCCCTTGAACGGCTTTCATCATGACCTGCGTGGCTGCGATCCAGGTGTTGATCTGGCGCTTCTGCTCGCCAGCGGTGACCTCGATCTCGATCAGCCTATCGACCACCCCACACTGGCGTGACACCCGACGGTGCTCGGTGGCGACCGCGGCGAGCAAGTCCTGGTAGCGCCGCACGGCAGCGAGCAGCGCCGTCTGCGCATGCTCGACCCCGATGAAGGCGCTGAGAAGGTCGCCGTTGCCCATGCGCCCGCAGGGATCGCCGTATGCGGTGGCCTCGGCGGACAGTTCGGCGTACTTGCGCGTGGCCGGATACACCTCGCCGTCGAAGCCTTCGAACGTGCCGCAGATGGCGGCGAGCTGGTTTTCGTACGTGTTCCGAACCCGCACCAGCTCACCCTGGAACGCCGCCGCCTCGACCCGCTGCGACCGGTTGGATCGCAGCGCGGCCTGCTCTCGCTCGCGGGCGACATCGACCTTCTTGTGTGCGGTCAGTGATAGGGACTCGTAGGGATTGCTCTGGCGGAAGTCGCTCGAATCGAGCGCCGGCAGTGGGATATAGTCCGGCGCGAAGCCGAAGTAGGTCACCGACTCCGTGGTCGCCTCGTAGATGTCCCGCATCTCGAGCAGCGCCGTGCGGTAGCGAAGCTGCGCTTCCTCGATCACGGCCCGGATGTCGTCGAGGTTCTTGTCTCGCGAGTCCTGCTGGATCCTCAGCATGAGGTCCGACAGGATCACAGACTCCAGATACGTGCCCGTGTACGCCCGCTCGAGCACCCCACGCGCAAGGTCCGCGCGGTTGAAGGCCTGATAGTGCTTGGCGATCTCCCCCTGCGCCCGTGCCTTCTGGGTCGCCGCCCGCACCAGCCGTTCGATGTAGGAAGTCACCGTCTCGGGAGACACAAACGACGTTGCGTCGTCCGTGGACCCCGGCTTCCCAAGCGCCACCGCATAGTTCGGCCCCATCTGATACAGCCGGTCGAGCGCCAGCTGGTAGTACTGCACAGCCCGATACAGGCTCACCATCTCGAAGCCCGCGACGCCCGTGAGCTCGATGCCCCCTGCCTCGAACAGCGAGCCCTCGAACGCCGCGCCTCCGGCCCCCGCCAGATCGAAGCGCGAGGCATAGGCCGACGTCAGCGCCTCGTCCCCTAGCATCACCAACAGCTCCGCATAGAGGCGCTCAAAACCCTCGTGAAGCTCGGTCTGGGTCCCCGGCTGCTTGAAGCTGCTGAAGCTGCCGCGCAGGAATTCGTTGAGCTCGCTCTGTGCGTTCGCCCCAAGCCGATCGGCGTGGTGGCTGTAGATGTCGATCAAGCAGTCGAGCCGCGCCCTGATCTGCTCGATCACGGGCGGCTCGTAGCAGTAGGGAACCTGGTCCGAGCCCGGGATGCACACCTCGGGCGCGAAGCCGAGCGCGTCGCCGGCCGAGCTCTGAAAGCGGATCTTGTAGCGGAACGCCTGCGCCAGCGACGTGAGCAGCGGCGGCAGGGCATCGGGGAGCTCCGCCTCGGCCTGCCGGTAGAAGGTCTTGTTGGCCAGGTAATCCAACCCATCGGTCGGGTCGCAGAAGGTCTCGCCGCCGCTGCACGCGTAGGGCGGCTCGAATGCGTCGATGACACCACTGCGACGCCAGCTCTCGATGGTCGCATGGCAGCTGTCGGTGTCCGCCTGGGCCTCGCCCAGGTCCTCGGCGGGGTTGGGTCGCTGGTTGCACGGCAGGGCGGCGATGTCAGCTTGGCTGCGTACTCCCTGGGGGATCGCGAAGTACGCCACCTTGCTCCAACTTGGGCACGCCCACGGCTGCACGATGCCGGGCAGCGGAACGGCGCCATCCCGGGGATGGCCATCGTCGTCGAGGTCGTGGTCCGCGTAGCGGTCGACGCGATCGTTGTTCGGGCCACCGTCGATGAGCCCGGTCTCCTCGCAGTACCAGTGCATCTCATCTGGGTCGATCGCGGCCCAGCCGCCCGCCTCCAGGTCGACGCCGTGCATCAGCTCGCGGGTCACGGATGCCAGATCGTCCCGGTCGAGCGAGCCCAGGTCCGGCGCCGCGGGTGCGAGCCGGGTCCGGTCGAGAATCTCCTGGCTGCAGCTCACGCCGGTCGTCCGCGGCGCCCGCTCGATCTCGGGGGGCGCAAGGCCCTCGAGCTGCTTCGGCTCGAGGTTGCCCGGGCTCCTCTGCAAAAGCATGTACCCGTAGGCGCGGGCCGGCTCGTCGCCCGGGATGAAGCCGTCGAAGGACTCCTCGAACAGGATGAACAGCTGCATCTGGTCGATCAGGGCGCCAGCCAGCAGCCGGAGCGAGCGCTTGCGCTCTCGTCCATCGGGAACCGGGTTCGCCCCGGACAGGTTCGCGTTCAGCCCGGCCGCGCCGGAGACCCGGGTCGACTTCGGAATGTCTGTGTCCCGGCACTCATAGCGGTAGCGGTGTCCGGTCTGCGGGTCGAGCGCGGTGTCCTGCTCGAACCCCGGCACCAACCACGGCACGCGGCGTGACGCGTAGCCGTCATCGCAGGTTTCGCCATCGACATGGTAGCGGCCGCCCACCGTGACCTCCGACGCAAACCGGTCCATGAACACCGCGCACACGTCCCGCACCCCCTCGGCGCAGGCGTTCCGGTCGGCCGGGTCCGCGACGAACCCCAGCGACACCTTCGGACTGCCGGGATACTGGAGCGCCGTTTCGGACGCGATGACACCGACCATCCCACGGGTGTCATCGCCCGGCGCGGCCGCGAGGTGAAGGGCCACGGGGAAGCGCGCCTCACCGGTTGGAACCGGGTGGTCCCGTAGGTCGTCGGAGTACGTGCGCCGGCCGCTACCGGCGTAGAGATAGCAGGCACGACGATCGGGCGAGCCGCAAGCATCCTGCACACGCTTGAAGGCCCAGGAGCCCTCGCGGGTAGCGGTCAGAATCGCCAGGAACTCGTCCCAGCCGCCCGCTAGGCCCCCATTCCGGAACTCAACCCACTTGCGAACCAGGGCGTTGCCCACCTGGCTGGCCTTGTCGTCGTCTTCGGGGTCGTCTCGCCAGGCATGCAGGCTCTTGCCGCCGCCGAAGCTGCCGAAGTAGTGCAAGGTACCGGCCCAGCGGCCCTCGGGCCGCTGCACATAGCTCAAGGTGACCGGATCGGAGCACGCGTCCTGGCTGCACAGCTCGAGCGCGCCCTCCCAACGCACCGCATCGACGTCCCCCGCATCGGTCACGACCAGCTCCGGACACAGCCCCCTTGCCTGGCAGTCGGCGGGGACTTCGATCGTCAGGGTGTTGTCCTTCGTCGACGCACCGCCGCCGGACAGGCCAAGCCAGGGCAGCGGGCAGCCGTCGCCCTCACACGGCTGCCCATCCGCTGGCGCATCCACCGGGTCACCACCGGTCCCGTCGGCATAGTGCACCCGGTGCCATAGCTTGCGCACGACCACGTCCTGGGGGAACTCCCCGTCCGAGAGGATCGAAAGCGACCCCTCGGTGTGTAGGTTCGACAAGGAGATCGCCGACTCATCGGTCCAGAGCCCCGCCGCAGGTCGCGCCCGAGATGCCGTCGACGCTTCGCCGAGTGGGACACAGAACCCGCTGTGGCCGTCTGCCGCCTCGCAGCTGAAGCCCGTGTCGCACACAAGCCCGTCCTGGCTTCCGTCACACGGCCTCCGGCACACCCGGCGGTGGCAGCCGCTTCCGGGCGCGCAATCCCCATCCGCCTCGCAGTTGGCGTAGCAGTGCCCCTCCAGACACGCCTGGAAGAACGGGCACTCCCCATCGGACCCACAGGTCACTGGCGGCTCATCCTCGTATCGGCACGAACCCTCGACACATTCGCGCCCGTCGAGGCAGCCCTCCAACAGACCATCGGCATCGCAGACCCTCGGGTCATCGGAATCCACGAGGTCCGCCCGGCACGGTGTGTAGCACTTGGGCTCCGAAGGCGGCAGCAGCGACAGGTCCGTGCACAGATCCGCCTGGCACGCGAGCCCCGGACCGCATCCACCCTCGCGACAGGCGCACCCAACACTGCCGGGCTCGCAGGGCACGCACAGCTGGACCGCGCGGTCACACCGGCTGCCCCGCTCGCATTGGTCATGGTCGCGGCAGGTCCTTGTCGGCAAGCATGCTTCGCCCGGCTTGCAGGGATCGCCCTCGTCCCCACCGTCGCTGGTGGATCCATCGCGGGCCGCGGCATCCGTGATCCCTCCGTCACCGGCCGCCGTGGCGCGCTCGGCGTCGTCGTCCCCGCAAGCGCTCGTCGCTCCCAACAAGAGCCACAGCCCGATCGCGAGGCGACCCCACAGCAGAGACAGGAGCGGAGGCAGGAGCGGAAACGAGAGCGGATCGTGCTGTGCCTGGATCGACATGGCGGCAAGCTCAGGGTGCGGGGACATCGGTGTAGTGGAACAGCAGGCGAATATCCGTGAGCGACTGGAGATCGATGTCCGCGTTGACCTCTTCATCACGCTGATTGATCACCAGCTCCCACAGGGTGTTGACCAGCGGCCGGTCGCGCAGGCGCACGCTGCGATACACCGCCGGGTCGAACACCCGGTTGCCGTTGAAGAACGTGTCGACCACCGCGGTGCGGTCGGGGAACAGGTAGTAGTCCGTGTATCCCGAGAGGCTCGCAACTTGACCGGTTCCGGTGGCGCGCAGGTAGACACGCCCGAGGGTGTCGCCGACATCGGAGCCCACGATATCCACCTCGATCGCGCGCAGTTTGTGGTTGCGAGTCAGCGGCGAAAGCTCGTCGAAGGAGGTGCTAAACGGCAGCCGCAAGTACCCGCGCCCGTTCAACAGCCGAGCGTCTCGCAGGCGCTCGCGCATGATCTCGATGCGGCCAGAGCGGGACAGCGGCCGGCCGGCCTCATCGAACAGTGGCACCTGCATGATGTCGTCGCGCAGGGAGAGGATCTGCACGCGCCGGTCAGGAACCCCGAACTGCTCCTCGTACTCGAAGAACGCGTTGTCCAACTCGACCATGTAGTTCTCCAGGCTGTACTCGCCCGCGGAGACCATTCGAATGAGGAACAGCTGGTCACGCTTCGCGTAGCTCTGGCTGGTGTAGTACTCGAACACCCGCGTCGCGCGGTAGACCGCCCGCATGGCATCATCGAAAGCCAGGTCCGCATTCAAAACATCGTCGTTGCGGTACAGCCGCACGTTCGGGTCATTGCGCTTCGCCTGGACATCGAGCAGTAGCGCTTCGGCCTGCGCCTGCTGCGAGCTCAGCCGCTGGGCCTGGTTGGTCAGGCGCTGGACCTCGGACAGCTGCAGCTGGACCGCGTAGTTCGCGCGCTGGGCTTCGAGCTCGGCGCCGAGCAAACCGGTCAGCAGGGTCTTGACCCTCTTCTCCGAGTCCAACTCCGCCACGACGCACTCCTGCTCGAGCTCGAACTCCACGCGCTGGTTCTCGAGCTCCGTGAGCGCGAGCTCCTTGTCCAGGATCACGGACTCCACCGCGCTCAGGGTCGCGTCGGCGGCCGACCCGGCGACCTGGATGGCCACGCCGGCCGCGATCTTCTGCGGACAGGTTCCGGCCGTCGGGGGCACGATCGTGGGTCCTGCACAGCTACGCAGGCGGCTGAACTGCTTGAAACGCTCGACGCCCCGTTGCAGCGTCTTCATCGCGATCGCGGACCCACCCGCAATCCGCTGCACCGATTTGCGCTTGTCGCCTTCACCGACCGCGATGTCGAGCAGCGCCTTCGAGATTCCGCACTGGCGCTTGACCCGCCGCTCTTCGATGGCAATCTGCTTGTAGAGGTTGTCATGCCGCAGGATCGCGCCGCGCAGACTGAGCCCCGCGTCTTCGACCTGCTGCATCGCCTGGAACAGGTGGCCATTCCCCATGCGCCCGCAGGGGTCGCCGTAGAGGGTGGCCGTGTCGGACAGGTGGGCGTACTTACCGATCGCCGGGTAGATCTCGCCGTCGAGGCCCTCAAACGTTCCGCATAGGTCGGTGAGCTGGTTCTCGTAGGTGTTGCGCACCCGCACCAGCTCGCTCTGGAACGCAGCCGTGTCGACCCGCTGTGACCGGTTCGACTGCAGCGCGATCTGCTCGCGCTCGCGCGCAACCGCAACCTTCTGACGCGCGGTGGCCGAAAGCGACTCATATGCATTGCTCTGGCGGAAATCGTTCGAGTCCAGGGCTGGCAGCGGGATGTAGTTGGGCGCGAAACCAAAGTGGGTAATCGAGTCGTCCGTGAGCACCGAGTCGTACACGTCTCGCATATCGAGCAGCGCCATGCGGTAGCGAAGCTGCGCGTCCTCGGTCACATCCCGGATCTGCGGAATGTTCCTGTCCTGTGACTTGGCCTCGATGCGCACCATCAGGTCCGATAGCATCACCGACTCCAGGTACGTTCCCGTGTACGCCCGCTCCAGCACCGCTCGCGCCAGATCCGCGCGGTTGAACGCCTGGTAACGCTTGGCGATCTCTCCCTGGGTCCGCGCCTTCTGGGTCGCGGCGCGCACCAACCGCTCGATATAGGCGGTCACCGTCTCCGGAGAAACGAGCACCGTCGTGTCGTCCGTCGAGGCCGACTTGCCAAGCGCCACCGCGTAGTTCGGGCCCATTTGGTACAGTCGATCCAGCGCCAGCTGGTAATACTGTACTGCCCTATACAGGCTCGTCATCTCGAAGCCCGCCACGCCCGTGAGGTCGATGCCCTTGTGTTCGAACCTGGAGCCCTCGAAGGCGGCCCCCGCGACCCCGGCCAGGTCGAAGCGGGACGCGTAGGCCGCCGTCAGCGCCTCATCCCCGAGCATGACCAACAGCTCCGCGTACAGGTGCTCGAAGCCCTCGTGGATCGGAGTCTTCGTTCCCGGTCGTTTGAAGGTGCTGAAGCTTCCGCGCAGAAACTCGTTGAGCTCCGTCTGGGCTTCGGCCCTCAGGCCGTCCGCGTGGTGGCTGTAGATGTCGATCAAGCAGTCGAGTCGCGCCCGGATCTCCTCGATCACCGGTGGCTCGTAGCAGTAGGGAATCTGGTCCGAGCCCGGAATGCACTGCTGTGGCACGAACCCGAGGGGACCGCCGCTCGAGCTCTTGAAGCGAAGCTTGTAGCGGAAGGCCTGGGCCAGTGACGTCAGAAGCGGCGGGAGCGGGTCGGCAGGCCCGGTGATGGTCGGGCGGTAGAAGGTCTTGTTGGCCAGGTAGTCCAACCCATCCGACGGGTCGCAAAAGCTGGCGCCGTTGCTGCACTCGTGCGGTGGACTGTAGGCGTCGATCACCCCGCTCCTGCGCCAGTTCTCCACGGTCGCGTGACAGCTGTCGCTGTCGCTCTCCTGCGAGCTGAGATCCTCGGAGGCGTTGGGCAACTGGTTGCAGGGCAAGGCGGCGATATCCGCCTGATCGAGCACACCCTCGGGGATGGCGAAGTACGTCACCTTGCTCCAGCTCGGGCACGCCCACGCGTGTACGATGCGGGGAAGCGGCACGGCGCCGTCCCGGGGACTGCCATCGTCCTCCAGGTCGTAGTCGGCGTAGCGGTCGACGCCGTCGTTCTCCACGCCGCCGTCGATGAGCCCCGTCTCCTCGCAATACCAGTGCATCTCGCCGGGTCCGATCTTCGCCCAACCGGCGCCGCTCAGGCTGGGCCCAAGCATCAGCTCCCGGGTCAAGAGCTCGAGTTCGCCCGCTGCTAGCGCATCGAGGTTGGAGGCGGCGGGCGAGGCGCTCGTCCGGTCCAGGATGTCTTGACTGCAGCTGACGCCGGTCCTGCGCGGCTCGCGCTCGACGTCTGCGGGCTCGGTGGCCTCGAAGTCCTCGCGGCCGAGATGGGTGGCTGTCTGGCGCAGTAGCATGTATCCATAGGCGCTGGCCCGTTCTTCGCCCTCTTCCGTAGGAATGAAGCTCTCGAAGGACTCCTCGAACAGGATGAACATCAGCGCCTGGTCCACCAGCACCCCGTCCAACAGCCGCAGGGTCCGCCTGCGCTCGCGACCATCCGGCACCGGGTTCGCTTCCGATAGGGCCGCGTTGATCCCCGCTGCACCCGCGACCCCCTCCGGGTACGGCAGGCCCGTGTCGCGACACTCATGGCGATAGCGCCCCCCCTTGTCGTCGGGGGCCGTGAACTGCTCGAACCCGGGCAAAAGCCACGGCGTCGAGCGCAAGAGGTAGCCCTCGTCGCAGCGCGCATTGTCGGCGTAGTAGCGGCCGCCAAGGACGACGTCGGCGGACAAGCTCTCCAGGAATACCGCACACACGTCCTTCACGTCGTCGTGGCATGCGTCCGGGTCCTCGGGTTCCCTTTCCAACCGCAATGACACCCTGGGGTTACCCGCGTACTGGAGCGCGGTGCCCGAGGCGATGCGGCCCTCGAGCGTGGGGCCGGAACCGGGTGCGAGGTTAAGCGCGATCGGAAAGCGCGCTTCGCCGGTGGGAATCGGATTGTCGTCCAGATTGTCCGAGTATGTAAGAAAGCCGATGCCTGCCCCCGGGTCGTCGTTGGCGTATGGGTAACAGTCGCCGCACTCGTCCTGCGCGCGCTTGAACGCCCAGGAACCCTCACGGGTGCTGGTCAGAATCGCCAGGAACTCGTCCCAGCCCCCTTTGAGGGTGCCCCGACGGAACTCGGCCCACTTGCGGATCAGGGCGTTGCCCACCTCGCTGGCCCGGCCCGGATCCCGGTCCTTGCGCCAGGCTCCGAGGCCTTCCTCCCCAAAGCTACCAAAGTAGTGCAAGGTGCCCGCCCACTGGCCCTCGGGCCGCTGAGCATAGCTCACGGTCACCGGGTCCGAGCAGCCACTCCGGCTACAGAACTCGAGCCCGCCCTCCCAGCGGGACGCGTCCACCTCGCCTGCCACCGTGACGGTCAGCTCAGGACAGGCCCTGAGCGCCTCACAGTTGCCGGGAACCTCGATGGTCAGCGCGGAGGACGTCTCGGCGGTCGCTTCGTCGCTTTCAAGATGAAGCCATGGAAGCGGGCAGGCATCGCCCTCACACGCGTCGCCGTCCAAGGGTGCTTCGACGTGGTCGGACCCGCCGTCTGCGTAGTGCACGGTGTGCCACAGCTTGCGGACCGTTACGTCCTGCGCGAACCCACCCTCGGAGATGATCGGAAACGAGACCTCGGGCAGCACGTTGGACAGGGGTATGTCGCGCTCGTTGACCCGGAACCCCCCGCGCGGACGCGAGTCCCTCGAACCGGTGCCGGTGCCGGTGCCGGTGCCGGTGCCGATCGGCGCGCAGAAGCCGTTCGTTCCGTCAGGCGCATCACAGGCGAAACCCGCGCCGCAGGCGGCCCGCCCCGGCGCTCCATCGCAGGTCGCGCGGCACACCTTGCGATGACAGCCCTTCCCGGGCGGGCAATCGCCGTTGTCCTCACAATTCGAGTAGCAGCCCCCCTCCAGACACGTCTGAAAGAACGGGCACTCGACGTCGAGCTCGCAGCTCCGCGGCGACTCGCCCTCCTCGACGCAGCTGCCATCGACGCATCCCTGACCGTCGGGGCAATAATCCTCGAGCAAACCGTCGGCGTCGCAGGTGTGCACTTCATCGCCATCCGTGAGATCGCCGCGGCACGGCGTGTAGCACTTCGGGTTTTCCGGTACCTGTAGGGACGGGTCGCTGCACACATCCGCCTGGCACGAAAGCCCTGGATTGCACCCGCCATCACGGCAGGCACATCCAGCACTGCCGAACTCGCAGTGTACGCACAGGTCCGCCTCGACGTCGCAGCGCTTGCCGCGGTCGCAGCGCCCGTTGTCGCGACAGGGACCGCCCTCCTTGCCGGTCGCGTCGAGGCAGGTCACCCCATTCTGGCAGTACAAACCCGGATCACAGCTGCCGCCTGCGCAGCTGCAGAACGCCTCGCCGGGCTCGCACTCGGCGCGCTGGCAGAAGCCGCCCACGCAGCGGTCGTCGTCCCCGTCACACTCCACTCCCCGCCGGCAGACGCACCCGCGCTCCCCGGATTCGCAGGCAGGCGACTCACACAGCCCGCCGGTGCACATCAGCTGCGCGCCGTCCGGCCCGCGGCCGCAGCGCTCACCGGACTCGCAAGGACAGCCCTGTGTCCCGGTCCGCGTGCACGCGTCGGCGACCGCGCCATCGGTGCCCGCATCCCCGACCTCGGCGACGTCGTCGTCTCCCCCGCAGCCGACGGGACCCCCGCAGAGCAGCGCGCCTGCGAACCAGGCGAGAGCCAGGTGCCGCACAGGACTCGACTTCCGGTAGTTGCTGCGCTGCATCCGCGTCTCCATCACAGCCCCGTGAAGTCCGTGTAGTGAATGAGGACGCGGATATCGGTCAGCGACTGCAAATCGATGTCCATGTTCACTTGCTCGTCCCGCTGGTTGATCACCAGCTCCCAGAGGGTGTTGACCAACGGGCGGTCCCGAAGCCGGGAGCTTCGGTACACGTCCGGGCCGAACACCCGGTTGCCATTGAAGAAGGTATCGATGACGGCGGTCCGCGCGGGCAGCACAAAGTAGTCCTTGTGGTCATCGAGGTTGTGCACCACCCCGGTTCCCGCCGACCGCAGGTACACACGGCCGAGCGTGTCGCCCACGTCCGAGCCAACCATGTCCACCTCAATGAAGCGCACCTTGTGATTGCGCGTCAGCGGCGACAGGGCCGCCAGCGAGGTCCCGAACGGCACCGTCAAGTACCCACGGGAATCCAGCAAGACATTGTCAGCCAGGCGGGCCCGCATCAGCTCGATGCGCTTGACCCTGGAATAGGGAGCACCCGCGTCGTCCATCAGCGGGATGCGCAGGATGTCGTCGCGCAGGGAAAGGACCTGGACGCGATTGTCCGGGACCCCGAACTGCTCCTCGAACTCGAAGAACGCGTTATCGAGCTCGGTCAGGTAGTTCGATAGATTGTACTGGCCGGCGCCCACCATGCGAATCAGGAACAGCTGGTCGCGCTTCGCATAGGTCTGGCTGGTGAAGTACTCGAAGACGCGCGTCGCCCGGTAGACCGCGCGGATGGCATCATCGAACGCCAGGTCCGCATTGATGACGGCGTCATTGCGGTAGATGCGGACGTTGGGATCGTTGCGGGCGACCTCCACGTCGAGCAGCAGCTGCTGCGCTTGCTCCTGCTGCGAGGCCCAGCGCTGCGCCTGGTTCTGCAGCTGGCCCACGCGGGCGACCTGTTGCCGGATGGCGTAGTTCGCCCGCGCCACCTCCAGGTCCGCCTGCTTGAGCTGCAGCAACAGATTGTCCATGTTGGCCCGGGCGTCGACTTCGGCCCGGTCGCAGCGCGTCTCCAGCGTCGAAATCCGATTGGACGCCTCGAGCTCGGCCAGCTCGCTTTCCTTGACCGCCACGAATTCCTCCCCGCCGCGCATCAGGGCGTTGGACGCCATCTCGGTGACCATGTTGGCCTGCGCCACCGGAATCGTGGTGGGGCACCCATTGGTGGACAAGGAGGTCGGGTCACACACCATATTCTCAAGGAAGGCGACCATCGTATTCGACACCCGCTCGAGGTTGTTCGCCTCGATGCGCGCTCGGCGAATGTGCTCCTGCAGCTTCAGCGTCTCGCGATTCGTGTTCACGTTGAACGCGATCAGCTCATCGACCAGCCCGCACTGCTTCGACATGTGCGCATGCTCGATCTCGATCTGGTCGAGCACGGTACGGTGATTGGCGATCGCGTTCCGCAGCGCAATACGGGCGTCCTCGGAGCCAGCGGCCGCCGCATGGATGGCACCGTTGCCCAGGCGCCCGCACGGGTCGCCATACAGGGTCGCGTCGTCGCTCAGGTGGGCGTAGGTTCGAATGGCCGGATGGATTTCGCCGTCGTTGCCCTCGAACGTGCCACAGAGGTCCGAAAGCCGCTTCTCGTAGGTGTTGCGCACCCGTACGAGCTCGCCCTGGAACGTCGCTGTATCGACGTGCTGGGACCGGTTCGACTGCAGCGCGACTTGCTCGCGCTCGCGCGCGGCGGAGACTCTCTGGCGTGCGGTCGCCGAAAGCGATTCGTACGCGTTGGTCTGACGAAAGTCGCTCGAGTCCAGCGCCGGCAAGGGGATGTAGTCGGGTGCGAAGCCGAAGTACGTGACCGTGTCCGTGACCGTGTCGTAGATGTCCCGCATGTCGAGCAGCGCCATGCGGTAGCGAAGCTGCGCTGCCTCGATCTCCTTGCGGATCTCGTCGAGGTTCTTGTCTTGCGAGTCCAGCTGGATGCTGACCATCAGATCCGACAGCATCACCGACTCGAGGTACGTGCCGGTGTACGCTCGCTCCAGCACCGCCCGCGCGAGATCCGCGCGGTCGAACTCCTGGTAGTGCTTGGCGATTTCCCCCTGGGCACGCGCCTTCTGGGTCGCCGCACGCACCAGTCGCTCGAGATACGTCGTCACGGTCTCGGGAGACACGAACGACGTCGTGTCGTCCGTCGAGCCGGGTCTGCCGAGCGCCGCGGCATAGTCCGGGCCCATCTGGTACAGCCGGTCGAGCGCCAGCTGGTAGTACTGCACGGCCCGATACAGGCTCACCATCTCGAAGCCGGCCACGCCCGTGAGATCGATGCCCTCCTGCTCGAACTTCGAGCCTTCGAAGGCGGCCCCCGCGACCCCGGCCAGGTCGAAGCGCGACGCATAGGCCGCCGTCAACGCCTCGTCCCCGAGCATGACCAGCAGTTCCGCGTACAGGCGCTCGAAGCCCTCGTGGATCTCGCTCTGTGTGCCCGGCCGTTTGAAGCTGCTGAAACTGCCACGCAAGAACTGGTTGAGCTCGTTGTCCACGTCTGCCGAAAGGTCGCTGGCGTGGTGGCTGTAGAGCTCGATCAAGCAATCGACCCGCCCGCGGATCTCTTCGATCACCGGCGGCTCGTAGCAGTAGGGAAGCTGGTCCGAGCCCGGGATGCACACCTGGGGCGCGAAACCGAGCGCGCCGCCGCTCGAGCTCTGGAAGCGGATCTTGTAGCGGAACGCCTGGGCAAGCGACGTCAGCAGCGGCGGCAGGGTATCGCGGTCGGCCTCGGTCTCGGTACGCCGGTAAAAGGTCTTGTCGGCCAGGTAGTCCAGCCCGTCCGACGGGTCGCAGAACGCGGCGTCTCCATCGCAGACAAAGTGCGGATCGTAGTCCTCGATCACGCCGCCGCGAAGACGCTGCATCGTGTCGTGGCAGCTGACCTCGTCGCTCGCGTCCGCGCCAAAATTGTCGGACGGATTGGGCCGCTGGTTGCAGCGGAGCTCCGAGAAGGGCTCGGCCGCGGCGTAGGCGGGGTCGACCGCGAAAAACGTCACCTTGGCCCACTTTGGACACGGGACATCGCCGCGAGCCCCACCATCGATCAAGCCGGTCTCCTCGCAGTACCAGTGCATGGCCGAGGGGTCGATCGCCTCCCAGCCAGAGGCCGGCGCGGAAGCGGCCGAGCCGGGCACCGTCACCGTGGGTCCGTACATGAGCTCCGTCGCAACCGCATCGAGGGCCGCTTGTCCCAGCGAGCCCAGGTCCGACCTCCTGGGCGACACGCTCGTGCGGTCGAGAATGTCCTGAGTACAGGCAACGCCCAGTGATTGCGGATCCCGGTCAACCTCTGGAGACACCCGGCCGACGAAGTCCTGCGGCTCGAGCGTGGCCGGGCTTTTCCGGAGCAGCATGTAGCCGTAGGCACGGGCCTGCGCCTGCCCCGGGATGAAGCTTTCGAAGGCCTCCTCGAACAGCACGAACATGACCGCCTGGTCCACCAGCACCCCGCCGAGCAACTGCAGCTTGCGTGTGCGCTCGCGCCCATCGGGGACCGGGTTGGCGCCCGCAAGGGCCGCGTTCATGGCCTGCCCATTCGCGACGCTTGCTGGATAGGGCAGGCCCTTGTCCCGGCATTCGTAGCGATGGCGGCGCCCGGTTTCGGAGTCGAACGCCGTCCCCTGCTCGAACCCGGGAACCAGCCAGGGCACAGTGCGCGGGTCGAACCCGTCGGGGCACTCCGAACCGTCGGTGTAGTAGCGCCCGCCAACGGTGACCTCGGCGGCGAACCCGTCCATGAACACGGCGCACACCTCCGATCGCGCCTCGTCACAGGCATCCGGGTCGGCCGGGTCCGCGACGAAGCGCAGGGACACCTCTGGATGGCCTGGATACTGGAGTGCGACCTCCGACGCGATGCGCCCGCGCATCACCCGCCCATCGTCCTCGTCCACCGCAAGGTTCAAGGCCACGGGGAAGCGTGCCTCACCGGATGGGATCGGGTTGGCACCTTGGTCGTTGGTGTACGTGCGCACACGCCCCTCATTGGTATAGGGGTAGCAGGCGTTGGGCTGCCCGCCGCACAGGTCCTTGACGTTGTCGAAGTCCCAGGATCGCTCGCGGGTGCTCTTGAGGATCGCCAGAAACTCGTCCCAGCCGTCCATCAGCCCGCCCGCTTTGAACTCGGCCCACTTGCGCACGAGCGCGTTGCCCACTCGACCGGCCTTGTCGTCGTTGTTTGGGTCGTCTCGCCACGCCCTCAGGCTCTCGCCACCGCCGAAGCTGCCGAAGTAGTGCAACGTCCCCGTCCACTGGCCCTCCGGCTGCTCCACGTAGCTCAAGGTCACCGGGTCGGAGCAGCCGCTGGAGCTGCAGAGCTCGAGCGCGCCCTCCCAGCGAACGGCGTCGACGTCGCCGGCCCCCTTGACCGTAAGCTGCGGGCACAGCTCGAGCGCTTCGCAATCGCCGGGCACCTTGATCGTCAGCGACGGGTCCTTCGTCGTCTCGTCACCGTCCGAGAGCTCTAGCCAATAGAGCGGGCAATCGGCGCCTTCGCAGGCCTCCGTGCCCGTGCGGGCGTCGACCGTTTCGGGCCCACCGTCGCCATAGACGGTGTGCCACAGCTTGCGGACCACCACATCCTGGCCCAGCGAGCCCTGGGAGAAGACCGGGATCGACACCTCGGGCCGCACATTCGACAGTGCCAGCTCGCGGTCCTTGAGGCGAAACCCGCCGTTCGGCACCGCCTGGACCGGACTGCCGTCTTCGCCCTCCTGTTGCTCGTCCCCGCTCGCCCCCAACCTCGGCGACCCGCTGATCGGGCTGCAGAAGCCGTTGGCCCCGTCCGCGGCGTCGCAGCTATAGCCAAGCGCGCACTCCGCACCGCCCTGGCTGCCGTCGCAGGGGGTGCGGCACACCTTGCGGTGGCAGCCCTGATCCGGTGGGCAGTCGTCGTCGAGCTCGCAATTCGAATAGCAGCCGCCCCCCAAGCACGCCTGGAAGAAGGGGCAGTCCGCGTCCACCGTGCACTTCTTCTTCTTCTCCCCCTCGCGCAGGCAGGAACCCTCGACGCAGCTGCGACCCTCCAAACAGCCATCGACGAGCCCATCGGCATCGCCCGCCAAAAGTCCGTCCGCGTCGCAGATCGTCACGCCGTCCGCGCCCACCAGATCAGCGCGGCACGGCGTGTAGCAGGGCGCATCCGGCAGCGGCAGGGTGGCGGGGTCCGTACACACCCCCGCCTCGCAGGTCAGGCCCGAAGCGCATGCCCCGTCCCGACACGTGCAGCCGGCGCTGCCCAGCTCGCAACGCAAACACAGGTCCACCGCCGTGTCACAGCGCAGGCCCGCCTCACAGCGGCCCTCCCGTCGACAGGGGCCGCCCTCGTACCCGGCTCGGTCGCGACGGCCCGGGTCGCGCTCACACCGCTGTCCCCCGTCGCACCCGCAGTCGATCCCCGCGTCGCAGGAGGCGCCCGCATCGGTACCCCCATCGATGCCCCCGTCCGTGCCGAGCC
>JAPPOR010000718.1 GCA_028817905.1 Myxococcales bacterium | reverse complement strand
ATCGCCGTCGCCATCGCCATCGCCGTCGCCATCGCCGTCGCCATCGCCATCGCCGATTGCGGCGTCACCAACCGTCGGGTTCGCGTCGTCGTCGCCGCAAGCGGCCAATGCGAGCCCAAGGGCGATCGCGATCCAAAGCACCCCGTTCCTGTTCATAAGTTCCTCGCTCGATCTGCGTCGGTCGACGCGGCCCGAAGTTCCCTTGCTTCCCAGCCCCGTTTTGCCAACCCGAACCCCGCGCTCAGAAGCTTTTCGGGATGGGTCCTAGCGCAAGCATGCAACGAAAAGGCCTTCTTGGCAGCCTTCCTGCGTGAAACCGTCTCTATTCCAGATGGACTTCGGGTTGCCGTGCTTTTGACCCTCGTTCAATACGAGCCATTGCGCCTCTTTTTGGTCGAGCCGTCCGGTGCGACGCTCGCGGCCTGGAAGCGGCATACCGAGTCCGCACCGGGCCGCTCCCTGGGGGTTGGCCGGCCCGGCTTCCGGGTCATGAATCATCCGGGCTAGAGAGAGGTACGTTTTCCGAGGGACCCCTCCGGATCCCAAGAGCGACATACGCGACTACAGGGCGGCCGGGAGGACACGGAGCGTCATCCGGTGAGCTGTGCCCGGGGCTCGCCCGGCGGGCCAAACGCCGTGGCGAGCACCAAGAAATCAACGATGCGGTTCTGCATGGCGTTTCCCCAATTCAAGCGCCCCCACGCCGCCTCGCATGCCCTTCGACTTCACAGGGTTTTCGCGGCCCCCACAGACTACCGGGAGTCTGCCAGTCGGGCCTCGGAAGCCCTGCGAAGCTAAGCCAAGCGCAGTCCGCCGGATAGCTCAGGGGCCTGACTTCACAAGGCTTTTGGTCTTCTCGCCATGCGGGAGTGTTCGGCAGGGGTACGCGAGGCCGCCTGCGGAAGCGGCGCTCTGCAGGATCGGGCGCGGCGTTGACGAACGATCCGGGCTAGCCTAGACGACCGCAGGCTGCGGGGGATGGACCGAACAGGTTATGGCACTGCCGGATAGGTGGCTCGTTGTTTTTCCGGGCGGAATGCTGGTGGCGGCCTTCGGGCTGTTCGTGGGCTACCTCAACATCATCTTGGGTATTCCTGAAGCGTCGGTGCTGGCGTTTGCCAAGTACCTGATGACCGTCGTCATTGGGCCGGTATACCTCGTGATTTTGCGCCTCAACGAGGGGCCGCTGGCGCTTTCTCAGACCGCTCTTGGCCTTGCGATCGCCGCGCTTGTGGCCCTACCCATGCACCCTATCTTCGGCAACGACTGGGGGGCTGCACTCAGTGTCGTTGGCCTAACCTGTTGGTTGCTTTGTGAGCTGATCGTCGCCGGCGCCCTCGGATAGCGGAGGTGTCCCTGGCTAGGCAATGGACAGTTTTTTTGTCCCAGTCCTGGCACGGGTGTCACCCGGCGCCACGGACCATGCTACACGCGGATGCCAGGCGCGGCCCGCCGAGGGCAGGGCGCTAGCTAGCACGAATGGAGCCATGCATGTTTGAGAACCTATTCTCGCTCGAAGGGCGCACGGCGCTCGTAACCGGAGGTTCGCGAGGCATCGGAAAGATGATCGCGGCGGGCTTTGTGGCCCACGGTGCCAAGGTCGTTATTTCCTCGCGCAAGGCGGACGATTGTCGACAGACGGCTGAGGAGCTTTCAGCCCAGGGAGGAACCTGTGTAGCCCTGCCCCAGGACGTCTCTACCGTGGAAGGGTGTCGCGCGTTGGCGGATGCCTACAGTGCCCGCGAGGCCGGTCTCGACATCCTCGTCAACAACGCCGGGGCTGCCTGGGCCGCTGACTTCGACGATTTCCCCGAGCATGGATGGGACAAGGTCATGAACCTCAACGTCAAATCGCCGTTCTTTCTGACCCAGGCCTTGCATCGGGCGCTGGCAAAGGACGCTCGTCACGAGCGGCCATCCAAAGTGATCAACATCGCGTCCATCGACGGGATTCGTCTCAATCCACTGGAAACCTACTCGTACCACGCGTCCAAGTCGGCGCTGATCTATCTGACGCGCAGGATGGCTGCGCGACTGGTGCGCGACAACATTGCCGTCAATGCCATCGCTCCCGGTCCGTTCGCTTCGAGGATGAATAGGGTCGCCCGAGACGAACCCGAGCAGGTTGCCAAGCGCACTCCCATGCGGCGGGTTGGCTCGGACGAGGACATGGCGGGCGCGGCCATCTACCTGGCCTCGCGCGCAGGGGACTACGTAGTCGGTGAGACGATCGCGGTCGACGGGGGCATTGCCCACGCAAACCTCCCGGAGGCTTGGACTTCTGGGTGAGCCAACAGCTTTCCCGCGCTTTGGTGGACCCCTGGACGGAGGCGAAGGCCCTGGGGAGTGGGTGGTTGGATCCGTGCCTTCGAGTTCACGGCCGGTGGCGCGCCGGTGGTTCCGCTCTTGGCGGTGCCGTAGCGGCCGTCGAGGGTCACAGCAGGCCTCGAATTCGCTGGATCTTCGAGCCCGGTGGGCGTTGGAACTAGGGACACTTCGCAATCCGGGCTAGCCTTGTCCCATTGCATCGCTTTCGGTGCGGGAGGAGGCCATGCCTAGGCTTGCCGGTGTCGCGTTTGCGGTTGCGCTCCTTGGTACGTTGGTGACGGTACTTTCCTGGCAGCGAGGGGAGCTCGTGGCCGTGCGGCAGCAGCTAGGGGTGCTCGAGTCCGAAGTGGCAGACCTGCGCGCGCGGGTCGAAGCAGGCGAACGCCCGGTGCCAGCCCCCCCGGCTCCGGCCTCGCCGCCGGTTCGGGCGCCAGCCCCTGCTCCTGGACCGGTGGCGGCCCCCTCATCCGTTGGGTCGATGGGGCGCGCGGACCCGCGGGAAGCCGGTCCATTGCGGCGCCTGCTGCGGGCGCAACCGGACGATGTGGCCGTCGACTTTTCGCGCGATGCCGTGGCGTCCGTGGTGGCCGCGTTGGAGACCGACCAGTCGCCGGTGCGCAACCGCTTCCGCAAGCTCGTGCGCGACGAGCAGAATGCTATCTGGGAGGAGCGCCGCGCCCGTCGACAGGCTCGATGGGAGCGGCGCACGAGCGAGCGCTTGGAGCGCTTGGCTGAAGAAGCGGACCTCACCCAGGCGCAAGTGGACGCGCTCTACGGGTCGATGACCGCGGCCCGTGATCGCATTGGCGAGGCGTTCCGCGAGGCGCGTAAGGAGAACCGCTTCGAGGACGCCCACGACCAGGCTTCGAGCATCCGTGCCGAGGCGGACGCGGAGGCCCGGCAGTGGTTGGACGCGGACCAGTACGAGGCATACCGGCAGATGCGCGAGGAGCAGGCGCAGGAACGAAGGAGTCGGCACCGTCGCTTCATGGACCCTCCCCCGGACGGGCAATCAGAAGGGCAACCACCCAAGGACGGGGCCCGAGACACCAACAGTGGAGGATGATGGGTGTTCTACACGACCGACGACAATAGGCATGGCCTGCCCCACGATCCGTTCAAAGCCATCGTTGCCCCGCGTCCCATCGGTTGGATCTCAACCTGCGACCCTTCGGGCCGAGTCAACCTGGCCCCGTACAGCTTTTTCAACGCAATCTGCGACCAGCCGAAACTCGTGATGTTTTCTTCAGTGGGTGCCAAGGACTCGGTTACGTTCGCCGAGCGCAGCGGGAATTTCGTGGCGAATTTCGTCAGTGAGCACCTGGCCAAACAGATGAACGCCACATCCGTCGACGCGCCTCGCGGGGAGAGCGAGTTCGAGTATGCAGGCCTGACACCTGTGGCCAGCACCCTGGTTTCGGCTCCGCGGGTGGCCGAGGCCTACGCGGCGCTCGAGTGCCGCGTCACGCAGACCTTCGTTCCGGAGACGCTAGATGCGAACGCACCGGCCAATGCCATCCTCGTCGTCGGGCAGGTGGTGGGGATTCACATCGACGAGCAGATCCTGACCGAGGGCCTCGTCGACGTCGCCAAAGCCCGCCCTGTGTCACGCCTGGGCTACCTCGACTTCGCGACTACCACCACGGTCTTCTCGATGCGCAGGCCCCGCTGGTCGCAGGGCTAGCCAGTCTTGCTAGGAGCGGCACGGCCCCGAGGCCCGCGCTGCGACTCAGTAGGGTTCTCGGCCGACGAAGTTGCCTGGCGGATCGTAGTTGCAGACCCAAACGTCGAACAGGAAGCCATCCCGTTCGCATTCGGCGACACCGCATCCGACGTGCGCCGTGTCGCGCCACACGACCTGCGTGTAGTGGCCACAGCCGTTGCTGTTCAGGTTGGCTACGCACTGACTGTTGCAGCTGTCGCCGGTCAAGAATGGTCCGAAATCCCAGCACATCTCTTCTGCGGCCCAGCCGTCCACCACGCGCGCCGGCGTTGTCGCGGGGGGAGAGGGGCGTGCGCCAAAAGTCGCCAGGTTTTCCCCGTAGAGATTCTGATCGCGGTGCTGTAGGACGCCACAATTGCCCGCCAGGTTCTCCGCCCACTCCTGCGCAAAGCGAGCGATCTCCTCTGACCAGCTGAGCGGGGGGAGGCCGAGGTTTTCTCGCACGGCATTGTGGGCCGCGGTGATGCCCGAAAGGCGTCCGGATTCCGGGTCGCTGGCTGGCGTCAGGTCAGGGTCTTCCGCCGGGCTTTCGTTGGACGTTTCGGTTGCTCCGCCGGCCGCTTCCATGTCGGGGTCATCTTGGGGCATATCGGTCGGGGCTTCGGACGTCCCGGAGTCGTCCGGCAGCCCGCCCGCATCGGAGCCACCCGGCTCCAACGTCGCCGTATCCACGCCGGCATCGTAGCCCGCGTCCTGCGTGATCATGTTGGAACCATCGTTGGCAGCAGTGGATTCTGCAGAACCTGAGGGATGCTCCTCCGCGCCCATGCCTCCCATGGGCATACCGGGCTCCACGCCGGGGCTCGGTGAGTCGTCTTCCCGGCATCCTGACTGGAAGCTCGCGATGGTGACAAGGAAACAGAGAGTTGGGCTGACCAAGCGTATCGACATGCTGCTTCGCTCACGCTGAATTTAGCACGTTGGGAGAGCTGTGCTCGCGGGCAGTCACGTCCCGTGCGTCCGAGTGCGTTCGCGCGTCTCCAAGCCTGTGGTCGATTGCCCGACTTGGCACCTGTCTCGGACTGTGTCACCCAGTCGCACGATCGTCGCGCAAGTGCGGGGGATCTTTCCGCCGAAGTCGGAGCCGCACGGTCCCGAGCGGGTGCGTGCATTG
>JAPPOR010000756.1 GCA_028817905.1 Myxococcales bacterium | reverse complement strand
CAGCGAGTATTCCCTTCCCTCACCGAAACCCCTGTGAACTCGATCGCTTGCACGGGCATCACACGGGTTGGTGAGATATGCGGGCTAGCGCAGTCTTTCTGGGGGCGGACGAGGCGGCGGTGTTGGGGGAGCAGCCGGGGCGGGCTTTTTCTTCCGCCGCCGCCGCCGCTTGACCGGCTTGGGCGGCTTGGGTTCCTCAAGCTTTTCGAAAGGTTGATTCCATACGGTCCAGCCGTGCTCGGTGGACGCCTCGAACATGCGGGTCGGGTTTTGGGGCCTGAGCCGCGGCACCGCATCCGTGGCCAGCTTCAGCCGGAAGCGACTGTCCCGTGGCATGGTGAGCTGAACATGGGCGACGCCACTGGAGTTCGTCCTGGCCAGGACCTTGCCGCGGTGCACGATGGGAATGTCGGGCTTGCCGGTCTTCACCGCGACGACGGAGGTACGCTGCTTAGCGTGGCAGGTCACGGCTACCCGAGTGTGCGCCGAGCCACCTTGTCCAAGGGACGCAAAGGTCTGTAGCACCAGCGCTCGCCGGTGTGTCGGTTCGTCGAACCCTTCCGGGCACAGTGCACGGACCGGCAAACGCTGTCCATCTGTGCCAGCCAGCTTCAGGGCGAGCTTGCCAGCGGCGTCGGTCACGCCAGCCGGCTCTTGGTTGACGAAAAAGCGCAGTCCGGCGAGAGGCTCGCCCTCGTCCGACTCAGCCACCACCAGGACGTCGTACACGCTTTGCTGGGTCGCCGGTGGTTCACAGCCCACCGACCACAGGCATGCACCCGCGCCCAACACCCCGCCCAGGACGGCGACGATCACGTTTAGTCTTCGCACGCTTCGCCTTTCGGGCACTTGGACTGGGGGGCGGTGAGATATCGATACATGGTGGAGAACGCCGGCACGTTGGGTGCCGCGGCAGCCAGTCGCGAATAGGCTTCGAGGGCACGCTTGAGATCGTTGGCCATGAGTGCCTCGACGGCTGAGAGCTCGAGTTTGGCTAGCTCCTTGCGGGCGCGTGCGAGCGCTTCGTCGGGCGGGGGTGCGACCAGCGCAGCGGCCGCCGCCGCGCCCGCCGAGGTGGCGGGACTTCCCGAACGGGCGGCCCCAGCGGGCTTTGAAGAAGGGCGCGTTGTGGGTAGCCGCGCCGGTGTGTTCGCCGACGCCTGCGGCGTGGGGTTGTCGGTTCCTGCCTGCGCAACGCTTGATGCCAGAGATCGCTGCTGACTGCCCGGGCCGCCTTGTTGCGGCTCCGGGGGCGCCGCGCTGGGAGCGGGTGCCGTTGTGTTGGATGGTTTCTGTGCTGCCTGAACGCTTTGTCTGGCGCTGCCTTGCGCTGGCGTGCCGGGGGTGGCTCCAGGAGGGGTGCCGGCTCCGCTGCCCCCGATCCCCAGCACCCGAATGGCGACCGCCACGGTCGCCAGGGCCGCTGCACTTACGGCCAGGATTCCGAGGAAGCCGCTGCTTTGCTTCTTGGTCTGGCTCTCCACCGCGGTGCGGCCGCCTTGCTTGCTGCTGCGTCGGCTGCGCTTCTTGCGCGGGGAGCCTTCCGATGCTCGCGCTGGGTCGTCGGCGGGATCCAGGTACGGCGCCACCGGTTCGCCCAGTTGGGTTTGGGTGCCGCTGAGCTCGTCGTAGCCCAGGGCGGTCTGGGGTCGAGCAGTGGATACCGACCGTGGTTCCGTCGGGGGCAGCGGTGCCTTGGCTGGTGCAGACGCGGGTTCGGGCGCAGACGCGGGTTCGGGCACAGATGCAACTGGCGCAGACGCAGCGGGCGTGGGCGCTGCGACCTTGGGCGCTGCGACCTTGGGTGCGGGCGTGCCAACGATGATCGAGGGCACATCGATGCGAATGCGCGTCCCCTGGCTGCCCGAGCCCGTTCGCGGGGTGCTTGGTGCAGGCTCCGGCACCTCAACTTCCACGTCGATTTCGATCTCTTCTGGAGTGGGAGGCTGCACGGGGGTGGCCGGCTGGTAGCCCTCGGGTGAAGTCATCTCGGTCCGCGTGCGGTCGTGAAAGCGCGGTTTTGCCGCGGGCGCCCTCGGGGCCTCTGCCGGCGGCCCCATGGGCCTCGGCATGGCGGGCGGCGGTCCGGAGATTTCGGTGCGTGTTGGCATTGCGGGCCGGCGCGGGGGGTGAAGCGTTTGCGCCGGTGGCTGTCCGTGCTGGTGGTGGTGGTGGCCCTGCTGGCCCTGCGGGTCAGCGAATGGGGCCGGGGAGCCTCCGATCACGGTTTTGGCCTCGTGCACCGACGGGCGATGGAGGGGGGTGCGCGGACGGGGGCCCGTCTCGACGCTTGTGTCCGGTTCCGGTGGTGGAGGGGTGCCCGATATCAGGGTTTTGGGGTGGTCGGTCATGGCGCCCTTCTTGCGCTCCTAGCGGGAAAACCGTGGGTTCTGGGAATCGGAGGGTTCGACAGGCACGGAAGTGCGTGGTTCGCGCGAGGTCTGGTACGCGGGCGCTTGCGCGCCGCCCCGGCGCGCTGCTTCGATGCATGCCGGCAGGTGCAGGCCCATCATTTCCAGATCATCCGCGCATTGCGGGCGATGTCCAGTGGGGTTCAAGGGGCCCATGCCGCTTCCCTTGGGGCGACGCACGAACACGTCGTGCAGCACGTAGGTATCGCGGTCGGAGACTCCGCTCACTTCCGTAATGTGCGTCACACATCGCGACCCGTCGCGCACACGGGCGGTTTGCACGATCAGGTCGATGGCGGACGCCAGCTGGGCGCGCAGGGCGGAGACTGGCAGTTCCACATCGCTCATCAGCGCCATGGTCTCCAGTCGGTTCATCGTGTCCGTGGGATATGTGGCGTGCAGGGTAGACAGGCAGCCGCCGTGGCCCGAGGTCATCGCTTGCACGAGATCGAGCGCCTCGCCCCCGCGAATCTCGCCCACCACGATCCGGTCCGGGCGCATACGAAGCGTGGCGCGGAATAGGTCACGCGTGGTCACCTTACCGCGTCCCCGCGGGTCGGGTTTTTGCGCTTCGAGTTGCACGACGTGCTCACGCTGGAGCTGCAGCTCACGGGCGTCTTCGATGACGACCACCCGTTCGCCGTTGGGAATGAACGAGGACAGGGCGTTGAGCAGGCTGGTCTTGCCCGACCCCGTCCCCCCGGCGACGATCACATTGCGCTTGCCCTCCACAAACGTCCGCAGTGCGTCGGCCGCATCAGGGGTCAAGGAGCCAAAGCCGATCAGCTTTTCGACTGTCAGGGTCTCCTTGGCGAAACGGCGGATCGCGACGTGGATCCCATCGCCCGCGGCTGGGGGCAGGATGGCTTCAACGCGGGACCCGTCGGGCAGGCGGGCTTCCAGGATCGGCGAGTGACGATCGACATGCACGCCTTGAAACTGCGCGATCGCTAGGACCGCTCGCTCCAGCTGGCGAACCGAGAACTTCGCATCCGTGAGGGTGATCTTGCCCTTGCTTTCGATGTAGACGCGCTCGGGCCCATTGATCATCACCTCGGTGACTGCCTGGTCGTCCAGGTACGTCTTCACCGGGGCGAGCGCCTCCAGGATGGACTGTTCGTAGACAGCAGATGGGATCATGGCGTCTCCTCGGCGACCGGCGCGACAGCGGGCGCATCGGCCTGCGCTGCCGGCGCTGGGGCGGGCGCTGACGCTGGGTCGGGTGCATCCGCTTGCCCTTCCTGGGCTGGCGCGGGTGCCGGGGGCGCGGTCCCCACGCGCCCGTCCTGCTGGTCGTGTTGCCGTAGCCACGCGGTCACTTCGTCCGCGTGGACGCCCTCGGGCGCGAGCTTCGCATAGGCATGGAAATGCGCTGCCGTTTCCGCCGGCGCTGCAGCGTGGTCACGCGCGATCGCGCCCCGTAGGTAGTGGGCTGCAGCGTGGTCGGGCGCCCGCGAGAGCACCTGCGCGAGTTCGGCGGACGCCCGGTCGATGTGTCCCATGCCCAGATGGACAGCGCTCATGAGATAGCGGAGGTGAACGTCGTCAGGATGCAGTTTCAGGTACGGCTCACCGTAGTGGAGGGCGGCCGCCAGGCGATGGGATTTGAGACAGACCTGTAGGAGCAGGGGCAGCGCGCGCTCCTCTGGATAGCCGCGCTCGATCGCGGCCGTCAGGTACTGCTCGGCCCTGACTGCGTCTCCGAGTTGGGCTACGACCGCTCCACGGTCGTACAACTGCTTGGCGGTGACCCTGCGAAGTGGATCGCCCGTGCCAGGGCCATCGCTCGGGGCTGCAGCGTGTTGCTGCGACGTTGCACTGCCGCAGCCGCCTAGGGCAGTCAGGGCTAGCAGTGCCAGGGCGGTGCCAGATGGCCATCCGACGGGTCTAGGCGGGGCATGGTTGAGCATCGTAGAAGGTGCGCAATGGCTAGCCAATCATGGCTAGTACGAGCAATCGCCGGCACCTGTCTCAGACAGCCCGGTTCGATCCCCGATCCAGCCAATCTCTAACGCAGCTTTTGTGCCAACTCTAGCCCGGATCCACCACGACTTCGGCGTCGGGTCGCCGCCGGGCTTCGGCATCACAGGGCTTTCGCCGACCGGCCGGAATACTCTCCGTATTTTCTAGGGCGGCGAAAGCCCTGTGAAGTCGAAGCACAAGCGCGCCGGCGTCGAAGTCGTGACGCATCCGGGCTAGCCTGCCACGGTCACGAAGCCACGTCCGTAGAAGTTCCGGACCTCACGAGGGCGGAGCGAAGCCGTACTCCGGGCCTGGGGCTCCCGGGATTCGGCGAACGGTTTCGCTGCCCCTTCTGCGAGTATCGAACGCGCGTCCCTCGGGAGCGCCGCCCGAGCAACGCCTGCCGGGACGACACGCCCTGTGCGTCTGGAGTTGCGCAACGATCGGACCACGGACTGGGTCAAGCGATGGTTGGTCATCGGTCGCGGTGGGTTCTGGGTCTGCGGACCGGCGACCGGTGCGAGGTGCACCCGAGGGCCTCGTTGGGAGCTTGTCTTCAGGGCAGCGCCGAGGGCGCACTTGGGGTAGGGCGACGACCAACGCAAGTGATCGGCTTCGCAGGGGTTTCGCGTGCACGTCCATGTGCCCCCGAGGCCCTACCGGGTGCGCAGAGGAGCGCGGGTAGGCAGGCGCGTGAATTGGGGATGGATACGGGCTGGGGTCGATTTTTGAGCGGTTCAGGTGTAAGCGCAGACATGGCACAGGCCTTGCTCAAGTGCCGGGTCACCGCGGCGA
>JAPPOR010000024.1 GCA_028817905.1 Myxococcales bacterium | reverse complement strand
CGCCCCGCCGGCCGGGCGCGTGGGCGCGGAGCTGGGGCTAAGCGCCCGGCCCGGGATGGGGAGGCCCGGTGGGGGAGCGCGGGGAGCCTATGAGGCGGGCGTAGTGGCCGGCCTGATGGAGGTGCTCAAGCCGACGGTTGCGCCGTTCGACATTCTTTGCGGGACCTCCGTGGGTGCCCTCAACGCCGCCTATATGGCAGCCCATGCGCATGTTCCGGATATGGGTGCGCGAGGGCTGATCTCGCAATGGCAGGCGATCGAGTTGGGAGAATACCTGCGGCTTGATATGCGCGGGATCTTGGGGTGGAAGCGGACCTTCGCATCCAGCCCCCTCACGGGTGGGATCCGCAACGAGCCGGCACCCGGAAAGGTCGGGCGTTCACTGCTGTCGGCGGATGCCATCGAGCGCTTGGCACGTGAACAGGTCCCGTGGGCTCGGCTGCACGAAAACGTGGCGGAAGGTCGCATCCAGGCGCTATTGGTCGCGGCGCTTCACATCGCGTCCGGCAGGACATGTGTGTTTGCCGAGCTGGCGCCCGGGGTAGCGCTCAAGGCGACGCGTAGTCAGCGCCGTGCGCCCCGGCTAGAGCCGATTGGGCCCGACCACATTCTGGCTTCGGCGGCGATACCGCTGATGTTTCCCGCTCGTCGGGTGGGCGCGGAGTACTACTGCGATGGCGGCGTTCGCTTCAACACGCCGATCGCGCCGGCCATTCGCGCCGGGGCAGAGCGCCTCGTCGTGATCTCACTGCTGGCGGAGGACGCGGCCCAGGAGCCAGCGGAGGCGACGGCGACCCGCATTGACGCCTATCAAAGTCCCCTGTTTCTGGTCGGCAAGGTGCTCAACGCATTGTTGCTCGACCCTTTGCACTACGACCTGCAGGTGCTGGACCGTTTCAACAGGGTGGTGGAGACGCTGGAGGAGACCCTCGAGCCCCACGAGTTGGAGCGGGTCCAACGGGTGATCGAGGAGAGCCGCGGCTCGCGCTATCGGCAACTGCAAGCGCTGGTATTTCGACCTTCGGTCGATATCGGGCGGCTGGCGCGGGAGCGAGCCGAGAGTATCCAGGCTTCGCGCTTCTCCTCCTGGTTCATGTCCCGTACGGCGACCTTGGGCGCCCTGTGGGAATCCGACTTGCTGTCCTTCATTCTGTTCGACGCCGACTTCGCCCAGGACCTGATCCGGCTCGGGCGGGCCGACACGATCCGGCGCGCTGACGAGATACGAGCTTTTTTTGCCTCGCCTCCACCCCAGTAGCGGCTACGGCCTGCGCTCGGCTACTTGGCTTTTCCGTCGGCGGAATGATCCATCCCGAATGTGCTTACAGTCGGCGCGAACACGCTTTAGGCCGTCGTCTACGTCATCCCGGCACGCGCCGCCCAAAGGTAGCGGTCACTGGCGACCAACCTTCCTTACCTGCACTGCCGGACGGCTTCGCGAAGCGCTACGAGCTCGGCTTGCAGCGCTTCCAGCTCGCGGGCCTGTTCCTGCAGCGCGGCTACGGTCATGCTCGTGTAGCCATACAGGTTTACGCGGTCGCGCGGGCCGTCCACGCTTGGGCTCGGTTCCACGTCCTCAAGTATGAACCCGAGGTGCCGTTCGCCATCGCTCCCGTGGTAGCGCCAGGTGGCCAGCGGCAGCTGAAGGATCTGGCGCGCTAGGAGGGCTCGCTCCTGGCGTGACAGATAGTGGATGTCGCGCTTGAAATGAGCACGGGAGATGGGACAGCCACCGGTCTCCATCTTCGGATCGGAAGCCGCGCAAATCAGAGTCACCCCACAGCCACGGCCGGGGTCGCACATCCCCCCCTCGTCCTGGCAGGCATCACCTTCCACCTGGTCGGTACATGGGCCTGTTCCGGCAGGCACTTCGGTGTCGGGCCCGCAAACCGGCGCACCGCAGGTTGTATACCACCTCGGGCCGGTGGGTGTGCTGCCCTCGCACTCGTTCAAGGAGTAGAACTGCTCCCAGCCCTCGGGTACTCCGCAAGGCGTGCCATACTGGCAGCATCGCCCCGAGACGGGGTCCCGGGCATATACCACGACCGTGTCGCACGCCCCATCGTACATCACCGGGTCAGGACAGGTGTTGCAGCCACGCAGGGTGCACTTCCAGCGACCTCCATCACACACACAGCTGTTGCAGCCCTCGTCAGCCAGCTTCGTGTCGCCGTCGGTGCACAGTTCACCACCGTCGGTCCGGCTCCCGCCCGCTTCCTGGTCGTCGCCGCATCCGAACGGTTGCAGGCAGGTCCACGCTAGGCACACGAACGCGGCCCCAACGAGTGGCTGGCGTACGACGGTTCCGGCCCGTGCCGTGCATTTTCTCACGCGTACTGACATGCTCACGCTGGGCCGGCGCGCAAACGGTCGGGAGCTCTGCCTGTTCAGCGCGTTCTGCGTCGTGACCAAGCACGGTTGCAACGGTTCGCGCTACAGGCCAGGGTACCCGGCATGGATGCCAGGGTTGTCCGCGTCGGGATTGCCGTCGTCGCGGTGGGCGGAATCGCCACATTTCTGTGGCCAAAGCGGCAAGCACAGGTGGCCTCGAGCAAGGCCATCAATGCTTCCCGCGCCGTCGCAGGGGCATTGTCGGCGGGTGACGCGGATCCTGACGCCCAGGCGCGCAAGCAGGCTGTGGTGCTCCGGCGTAGAATCGCCGAGGCGCGGGAACGGCGCCATGCGGCGGCTCAGCCGTCAGTTGGCAAGAGCAGCCACGGGCTGGCTGACGGTCCGCGCCCGGGGCCGGCGCAACTGCCCACACCCTCCCGTTCCGAAGAGCCTGATGGCAGCGACCCGCCTCCCGAGATCGACAAAGCGTACGTGCGAAAGGCCGTGCGCGCGATCGCTCCGCTCCTGGCTGAATGCTATGAAGCCGCTCGGGAGGAGGATGACAGCCTCTCCGGCAGGCTGGTTGTGGAGTTTGACATCGAGGCTGAACGCGACGCGGGCGGGGCTGTCGAGCGACCACGTATCCATGAGAGCAGCACGTTGACCCATCCTTCGCTCGACGAATGCATCACTGAGACGCTCTATACGCTCGAGCTACCACCTGTGCACGCGGGTGGCGGCGCAGTGCATGTGCGTTATCCCTTCGAGTTTGCGAGCGTGTCTGGATCATCCAATGAATAGCGGCCCGGCCTGGCGGAGCGCAACCGCTGACGACTGGCCTTTGGTGTTTACTTAGTTTGCTATGCGCCACACCTCGGCTCCAATATCTCGCCAGCCCGCGAGCGGATCATGTGGTCACTGGCCTTCACAGGGCCTCTGGCGAACCGTATGCGGGCCTCTCGCCCTGGGGCTCTTGGGGTGCCTCCTATTCTTCGCGCATCCCACTTGCGTTCGAGCCCAGGAGCCGAACGCCGTGTCCGAGGACCCGGTGGCGGTCCAACAGCCGCCTAAGGGCCTGCCCGGCTTCGCGCCGGGCCCGGGAGCGCAGCCCGAAGCGCTGCCCCACCCCGAGTGGAATCCGCGCTGGCGCAAGGCGGGCTTTTGGGATGCTGTTGTCACAAGTGCGGGCGCCATTCTGTATGTGGCGGAGAGCCAGATCGAGCTGGGTGGGAACGGTGCCGACTGGCTTGGGCCGATCCTGTGGGACGACGCGGTCCGCGACGCACTCCGCTTCAAATTGTCGAGTGGTCGCAAGACGGCCGGCACGATCAGCGACCTGATGATGATCGGCTCGTTGGTGCACAATGCGCTGCTCGACAACTTGCTCGTGGCGTGGGCCATCCATGGCGAGCCCGAGTTGGCGTGGCAGATGTCACTCATGAACGCGGAGGCCTATGCGATCGCACTGTCCATGACGAGTCTTGTGAAAGCCATCTCGTCGCGCGCCCGACCCATGGTCGAAGAGTGTCGAGCTGACCCCCTCTACAGTCCGGACTGCCAATCCTTAGATCAATACCGCTCCTTCTTTAGTGGCCATTCAGCCGTAACGGCCGTGGGCGCCGGCTTGCTGTGTGCTCACCACTTGAGCTTGCCGCTGTACGACGGGGGCCTGTTGGACGCGGGCACGTGCGCCATGGGCATCGCGTTAACCATGGCGACTGGTGCAATGCGCATCGCTTCGGACAACCACTGGGCGACCGATGTGACCACTGGGCACCTTGTGGGCTTCGCTTCGGGTTTCCTCGTTCCCATGCTGCTCTACTACAATGAGCGGGATCCCGGTCAGGCCGGGAGCTTCGACCGTCGGGTGGTCTTGCTGCCCTCGGTCGGACCGGACCAGGTCGGTGTGCAGGTGGTCGGTTCGCTTCTCTAGAGAGAAGAGCGAGTATTCCCTTTCGGCCGCCGAAGGCCCAAGCCACGTGGCCCTGCGCGATCTGACGCCGAGGCGCGGATGGGTGCGTGTTCGGGGTCTTCGCAATGGCGCAATCCCAGAGAGATCGGGACCGAAGCAGGGAAAACTTGGCGTTTCCGGTTTCTATTCGAGCGATTCGCCCTGGGAAACGGCCGAAATGTACGACAAGGTAGGCAGACGCGCATGACCTCGTGATATGCACGGGTGATGCGTGAGAGCAGTCCGTTCACGTACGCTGACGCCCTCGAGGATGCGATCGCGATTCGCGAAGTTGTGCTCAAGCAGCTGCGGGGCAAGCAATCCCCGGTCCCCTTCGCGCTGGTTCGTAGAACCCATGATGAAGCGGGGTCCCCGCTGGCAACGCCAAAACGCGTGCTGGTCATGGCCGATCGGCAAGCGGCCGTTGGAGCACAACACGAGACGTTGTTCGAGCAGGTCAAGGGCAGCCTCCGGCGCCACAGGGAACGGGCAGTCGTGCTCGTGCGCTTCGGATACCGACACGGGCACCAGACGCCTCATAGGGTGGTGATGGAACGGGAGTGTCCGGACCGCGGCCGACGGGAGTGGACAGCGGCCATTCGAAACTCCAACGGTCAAGTGGAATTGGGCGCCTTCGTGGAGCGGCGGCCGGACTGTGCACGGGAGGCGACCGGGAGGCCAAAGGGCCTTTCGCTGCCGAACTGATCTGCCAAGGGGGCCGGGCGCTGCCGCCGGTGGCTAGCCAGTGTCCATCCAAATGGCTATTTCGGCGTCACGGTCTCCAATCGGAGCGAAGCGAAGCGGCGCGACCCGCGGAAAGGGGGACCCGGCGCGGCTCTGCCGCGACGGGGGAAAGGGCGCGTGCCCTTTCCTGGATGAGAACTAGCTAGGGA
>JAPPOR010001029.1 GCA_028817905.1 Myxococcales bacterium | reverse complement strand
CCCGCATCCATCACCAAGGCACGTGATGCTCGTGCAAGTGATCGGCTTCGCAGGGGTTTCGGTGAAGGAGGGAATACTCGCTGTATTTTCGACTGAAGCGAAAGCGCTGCGGAGTCGAGCAGTTGTGCGAGGGCGCGTGATTTGGTGATGGATGCGGGCTAGGGCGCGGCCTGGTGGCGAAGCCAGCCCCAGGCCACCGTCGGATCATCGAAGCGCTCCACCGTGACGCCCTGCTGCGCGTAGCCCGCGATGCGGCGCTCCAGGGTTTGCCTCGCGACGACACCTTCCGGTAGGCATATGGCCCAGAACCTCCAGCCCGCCTCGTACGCGCTGGGAAACCAGACCTGACGACCCCAGGCTTCCTGATCTGCGCTCAGCGGCCCGTTCTTGCGGTCATCTGACAGCCACTTGGTCGCGCCATGCTCCCGCATGGCTTCAACCCCAGCCGTCAGTGCACGCTTCATGGTCTCCATGTTGCAGAACGCGTGGACCTCGTGGTGAATGACCCCTTCGTCCACGTAGCAGTGCACCGTGATGGAGGGATCATCGAGAATCAGGATGGGTTGCGTCATCGTCTGCTCGTCAGACCCTTGGCGTTCCGTGGGCAGCTTCATGCACCTCAAATGGTGAAAGCTTTAGAACTCTTTGTCTATCGTCTGTTCTGGCACGGTTCTCATGTCGGCAGGGTATGCACGCGAAACGGTCGGGGCCCTCTCGATGGTGACATGGAGTGTTGTCTGCGGAAGCGATCGACACTGTGGTCAAGTGCCGCACCCGGCAGCGTCGCCAGTTGGTGACGGACTGCGTGATCTGACGATCGATACGAGCTAGACTGCAATCTGGTTCGCGCCAGCTGTGAGGGGCTGCGGATGGAAGTACTTAGTCTTCGGGGTTGCTTGGTATGTGTGTTGGTCGCGCTGTCGTCGGCCTGTACCGGGCGGTTAGGTGACGACACGACGCAGGCCGCAGCGTCGCCAGAGCTGCTGGACGGCGATGGCACGTTGGCAGCTGGCGACGGCGCTGATAGGGATGTCGGCCAGAACGATACAGAGGTCGTTGCCGGCTTGCTGGAATGTGAACAGCGGACGCTGCCTGTTCAGCCGTTGCGGCGCCTCTCGTCGCGACAGTACGAGAACACGCTGCGAGATCTCTTTGGCCCTGAACTCGCGCGCGATGTACTGGCCGATTCACAGTTCCCGCGTACGGTCGTGGAAAGTGGCTTCGTCAACGACGCTGAGGCCAACGTCGTCAATACCGCCGAGAGCAACGCGATCGAGGACAACGCGGAGCGCATCGCAGGGTTGATCATCGCGGACCCCAACCGATACGTTCCCGCCCTCCTTCCGTGCGAGCTGGGGACGGGTTTCACGGAAAGCGACGTTGATGGGTGCATCGCCGGCTTCGTGGAGCAGTTCGGCTCGCGCGCATATCGGCGTCCCATATCCGAACGCGAACGCGCGGTCGCTGTCGGGCTCTACGATACGGTCCGCAGCGAGCAAACTTCCATTGAAGCACTGGCGGCCGTTGTGCAGCTATTCGTGCAGGCGCCTGCCCTCCTGTACCGCGTGGAGCGTGGCGCGGGTGACTTGGAGGACGGGCTGGTTCGCCTGAGCGACTATGAGATGGCGTCCCGCCTTTCCTATTTCCTCACCGACAGCATGCCGGACGCGGAACTGGCGGCCGAGGCTGCCGAAGGGCGCCTGTCCTCCGCCTCGCAAGTGGCCACCCAGGCTCGACGGCTCATGGAATCAGAGCCCTTCTTCGAAATGCTCGAGGGCTTCCACCGCGACTGGTTGCGCTTGTCAGGCCTGGGGCAGATGACGAAGAACCCGGAACTCTATCCGGACTTCACGGAGGAGGTGCGCGCGAGCCTGCTGGAGGAGACGGGCCGGTTTCTTCGCTATGTTCTGGAAGAGCGAGATGGGAGCGTCAGAACGCTGCTGGGGAGCACCGCGATGCCGGTCAACGCGACGCTCGCAGGCTTCTACGGGGTTGCCCCGCCGGAGGGCGAACCGAACGCGTGGGTGGCCACCGAACTTCCGGACCGGGCGGGCCTGCTCACGTTGGCGGCCTTTCAAGCTACGCAGGCGGACAGCGATCGCACCAGCCCAATCCATCGGGGCGTCTTCTTTCAAAAGGAGGTCTTGTGCAACGAGCTGCCGCCCTTCCCCGGCGACATCGACGTTCAGGCGCCGCTGCGTGACACTTCGATGTTACCTACCGCGCGAGAGCGTCTGTCTCCGCTGTTGACCAATCCGTCATGCGCCGGTTGCCACACTCAGTTCAACCCAACCGGGCTCGCGTTCGAAAACTACGACGCAGCGGGGCTGTGGCGAGATGAGGAGAATGCCTCCAGCATTGATGCCAGTGGGACGGTCGTACTCGACGGGATCGAGCATGCGTTCTCGGGTCCACTTGAGCTGGTCGACGCGGTGGCCCAGAGCACACAAGCCAGGGAGTGCTACACGCTTCAGTGGTTTCGTTACACCATGGGACGGCGCGAGTTCACGGAGGATTCCTGCAGCTTGGCCGTCGCCCAGCAGCTGACCGAGCAGAGCGATGGAGACATTCGTGAGCTGCTCGTGGCGCTGACCCAGACCGATGCATTCATGTACCGCCGAGCGGAGGATGTAGACTAATGAAGCACTCGCGTAGGAGATTTCTGGTAGGTGCCGGCGGGCTGATGGTTGGACTTCCGTGGCTGGAGAAGCTCCACGGGGTGGCACGCGCGCAGCAGGCTGGCCCGAGACGCGTGATAGCGATGGCCTACTCCATGGGTATCCCGGGGCGCGCCTGGAGGCCTGATGGTGCTACAGGCTTTAACTTGCCCTACGTGACCGCCCCCTTACAGCCCTTTGTCGATCGATGCCTGTTCGTTTCCAACATCGACCACGAGATGTTGGATGCGGGCGGCAATGCCTTCGTGCACGGCCACCCGGGCAAGACCGAGGCGGCGCTGACGGGAACGCTCACCACCGGTGCCTTCCCCTCGTCAAACGACAACCTTGTCACTGAGGTCCGTTCTGACGGCGTGACCGATGGTCCGGCGAACGGTCCGTCGATCGAGCAGCTGATCGGCGAGCATCTGATGGCGTCGCATCCCCGCTCCGCGGTCAACCTGGCCGTCGACGGCTACGCAGGGCTCGCGACCTGGGGACCACCCGAGGCGACGGCGACCAGTCGTTTCTTCTTCGAAAGCGGCAGCAACGCTGTGACCCTGGCGCAGTACCCCCATGCTGCCTTCCACGACCTGTTTGCAGGTATTACTGATTCGGGGCCGTCCGAGGCCGACCTTGCGATGCAGCGCCTAAGGGCGCGCAATCAGAGCGTGCTGGACGCGGTGCGGGCCAGCTTCACGGACCTCGCCCAGGGGCTTGGGCGGGAGGATCGTCGGCGTCTGGACGAGCACGCGGCCCGTATACGACAGCTGGAACTGGACGTGCGCGTCGCCGAGACCTGTTCTGCCCCCACTGGCTTGGGGCCGGACGTGAGTGACTACAGCGGCTACACCATGGACCGGCTGGCGACCCTGCAGATCCGCAACCTAGCGCATGCCATGGCATGCGATATGGCTCCCATCGGTCGGCTGGAGTTCACCAACGCGCAGAATCCTCGCTTCGGCATTGCGACACTCGATGACACGTTGAACGTGACGTCCGAAAACGGCCTTGACTGGCATGGCATGGTGCACGGGGATCCCATCCCTGGCACGACCGCCTATCTGCGACCGGGGCGGGGCGACTCCAACACGCCGTACGATCAAAGGTTGCTCGATGGCTACCGCTTTCACGTGGAGCAGTTCGCTCAGTTGATGGCTGAGCTTGATCAGATCCCCGAAGGCCCCGACCAGAGTGCGCTCGACAACACCTTGCTGGTACTCGCCTCCGACCTGGGCGAAGGGCTGGGTCACGGAAATCGCAAGATGGGCTACATCGTCGCCGGCAATCTTGGGGGGGCCCGCGCTGGATATCATCTCGACGCGTCGCCGGGCCTCGACCCCGTGGATGACTACTATCGCGCTTCAAACTACAACGTGAATCAGCTACTGAACGGCATTCTCGACATGGCCGGTGTGGTGGACGGTTCGGGCAACCCCGTTACGATGGGCCTTCAGGGTTGGCTCGAGCAGCGCGGCTTTGCCCGCAGAATCGACGAACTCTTCTCGTAGCGCCGAGGCCGTCGCCTCGGAGGTTCAGCACGACGCTCGGTTGGGGCATGGGAGCCGCACCCAACTATCGGTGGGCGCTACAGGATCACGCCCACGTTGACGCCTACGATGAAGGAGCTGGTTTCCGCGAACAGAAACCGTAGCTCGCCTCCCAACGTGATGGGATCGAGGTTGTACAGGATATGTGCACCGAGCCCGGCTTCAAGTTCCGTGGCGGAGGTGCTCGAAGCGTCGCAGAAGGCCTCAAGCCCGGGGGGGCATTCGAGGTCCACGCTCACACCCACGATGCCGAGATCGAACACTGGGCGCACGACCAGGCCGGGTGCGAGGCCGAAGTCGTAGCCGGCTTCGACGAGCACCATCCAGGCCGAGAACACGTCGTTGCCGAGAAAGTAGTCGAACAGGCCGCCGATGTAGATCCCGGGCTCCACAGTGTAGCCGCCGTGTGCGCCGAAGCCGAGGTTCAGCTCATCGGTTCCGTAGCGTATCCCCGCACTGCCGCTGAGTTTGTTCCAGGTGTCCGCGCGGAACTGTTCCTGCGCTTCGACGGTGGATGTGTGCGCGAACACGGTGAGCGCGGCCAAGAGCAGTCCGGCCGCGCACGGGTAGCGATACAGGTGTGTAGTCGTCATTGGTGAGCCTCCTGTACAGCGGTGGGGACCGGCACAATAGCGCCGAGATCCGCGAGGCCTGCTCGCGCGTCCCCTCAATCTGCTGCCAGCCTGGCACACCCGTTCAGGGTCTGACAAGAAAAGCGGACAATCCCCGCCGCTAGCATCAACGCGAAAGCGACCTTGTCCAGACGCATTCAAAAGGCATGTGACCCAGGCCCTACCGGCAACCGCTGTCGCTTGCAGCGCGTCCCCGGAGCGCGCCAGCGCGACTTAGCGACCTTGTCCAGACGCATCCATTCGAGGCAACGCGATCAAACTTGACGCAAACGCCCACGAAACTCTGACTCAAGGTCGTTAGCGGGGCTCCGCCCCAGCCCGACGAGGCATGTTGCGCC
>JAPPOR010000145.1 GCA_028817905.1 Myxococcales bacterium | reverse complement strand
CAGGTCGATCGGTTCCGTACGTCGGCCCGCTCCGAAGTCCTTGTTCTTCAGGATCTCTGGCAGGGTCGCGACCAACTCCGCGCCGCTCGGTGTGTCTTCGGGTGCGTGGTTTCCCAGCATACGGGTGCCATGGAAGAAGGCGATGCTGGCGCCATCGAGGTTGGTCGCCAGTTGCTGGGCCAGCGCGTTGTTAAAGCGATAGCCGTGCAGGATCGCGCCGGCGTACTCGCTTCCGCTTACAACAGGTCGTGCGGCCATCCGGTAGACTCGCCGATCATAGACCCACACATCGTCGCGCAGGTACCCCTGCAGCGCGCGCCGCACCAACGGATAGGTCGCGAGGCTGGCACCGGGAGGATTGGCTTCCATCGGACCGAGCTGTGCCACCACGCGTCCCTGGCGATCGATCGCAAAGGCTATATCGGGCTCCAGCTGTGCTCGATGCTCTTCTCCGGCTGCTTCCACGAGGCGCTTGTAGTGCCCCCGCATGAGTTCTTTGACCTGGCCGCCGATCTCCCGCAGCCTGCGTTCGTCCCTGGCACTGCCGGCCTGCCGCAACAGGTTTCCAAAGGCCTGATCGACGGTGATGAACGCGATGCGGTCAAGCCGATTCCGTGCCTCGAGGCGGAGCACAGCTTCGACGGCAAAGCGATCGCGTCGCAGTGAGTCGGCGAGCTGATCGTCCCGCTGCTGATTCAGAATGCCTTGCCCTAGCAGACCAGCGCCTGCGCCGGCTCCTGCCGCGACCGCCAAGAAGATGTACCAGAATCGAGAGAGCAGCATGTCGCGAATCCTCTGGCGGTTCTATTCGGCGCCCGGAGCGAACGGGTCCAAGGTAAGCGCTTTGTTGCCGACCTCGACGGGCCTTTTGGCGATCTGTTTGTGACCGTGAAAGACCAACAGCGAGTACGTGCCGGCCGGGACATCGGCAAACGTGTAGGTCCCATCACTCTTGAGCTCGGCAACGCTCACGAGGTCGGGGAGCACATGCAGGTGGCCCCGTGCGTGGGGCACCAGTCTGTCGCGCAGTGGCCAGTCGCCAGCAGTCTTTAGATGGATGGCGCGCCGGCCGCGCGGTGCAATGGCTTCCCCGCTGAAGCCATCCAGTCCAAGCGCGTACAGTTCATGGGCAATCTCATCACGGTTGTCGATCTTGATTGTGGTCCCGACGCGAACGACCAGCGTCGATGGCATCAGACTGCCGCCAGTCAGTGAGACTTCCCTTTCACCGGCCTCGCCTTCGCCTTCACCCACCAGCACTACCGCCAGTTCCCGACGCGCGGGTACCGAGTCGCGCAACGTTTCCTTGAAGCCATTGTCGAGCTCCCAGTGAAACCCTGGTCGGGGCCCCGCGGCGGCTTTGGGTTGGTAGGCTCGCAGCAACAGGCGGCCCCTTACCTCGGCGGCTGACGCCTCGGTGGTAATCCAAACCAGGGTCGCCGCAACCGCAACCCGCATCAGCGCCCGCCCGCCTGTCATCTGATTTCCTAACGAACCCAAGGACAATAGGTTAGCGAAACCGGCCCAACCCGGTCAACGGCGGGACCCGCATGGGGTGGGCTCTCGCCTTCCAGGCGATCGCAAATGTCCTACACATGCGGTGGGCTCTCGCCTTCCAGGCGATCGCAAATGTCCTACACTGGTGGGGGCGAGTAGTAGTCGACCACGCGAATCGGCTGTTCCGCCAGACGGGCGCGTACCTGTGAGCGGTGACCAAGCACGTCGCCTCCGACTTGCAGCGGTGTGGGGGGATTGCAGGTCAAGGAGAAGCCGTCGACCAGAAAATCGTGCATTCGGTCGCTCCGGTGCACGCCTTGCCAGATGCTGCGCAGGTTTAGCATCGCTTCGACTGACCCGAAGTTGACGATCCGTAGGTGCATCCGATCAGGCCTTTCTTCTGCGTAGGGAAAGGCGCGCGCTCCGAGGCCCCAGTAGGGGATCGTGCTGAATGCGAGCAGTTGTGCGGGGCCCTCGTAGATCAGCTCGCCCGCCGGAATCGATGCGCCTACGGGTCGGCCATTCTGGCCCATGCGGATCGCTGGTGATCCCTCGTTGACGACCGCAAACTTGAGCGCGGGGCGGAGGACATAACGCGGAATCGTGCGTGTCAGCATCGAAGCGGAGTACACCACGGGACCTGTTGCCACGCGCCTCACCCCCGGGACACGCATGAAGCGTTCCTTGGTTCTTCCGTAGTCGGACAGTGCGATGGCGTCGGCACCCAGTCCCGCAAACGGGGTAAGCAGTCCCGCCACTTCGATCAGCCGCAGCTCGCGGCTGCCGCCCTCGCTCCGCAGGCGCGCGAGGTCCGCGACGACGCCCCGTCCCTTGGGACTCTGCGCTCCAAGGACCCAGGCCAGAGCGTTGCCGGTCCCGAGCCGAAGCAGCCCAAAGCGGGGAGGCTGGCGGCCAACGTTTTCGGCTTCCTGCACGATGGCGGTCACCATCCTCACGAAGGTCCCGTCGCCGCCACCGGTGAGCACGGTGGGATAGCCACGCACTACGATCGTACGCGCAATGTCGTGCGCTTCCTCCAAACTGCGCGACACGAACAGATCGCCGCTCTGGACGATCTGATCCAGGGTTTCGACCAGCTCGTCGGTGACCTGTTTGGCGTTGCCGTTGACCACGACCGCGATGCGGTCGACGACACCGGGCAAGGCCCCTCCCGTTGGGGACTTCTCAGCGCCGCCGTGATCGCCCTGGGGACCAGGCCTTGAATCCATCAGCGCACCTTTGTGCGAGCAGCGCACCTCCGTGCGGGACTGGCCCCCCCGACATCTCGGGAAGCTCGCGATTTCACGCCCTTCTCGGCCGTATGGCGACGCCTCGCCAGCTTGAGGCAGGTGTCGCTACGCCCCTGCGCTTCCCGATAAGTCCGCGAGCTCACGCACGTCTCATTCTATTGGGTGCTCTCAGAAGATCTCCGCGGCGCTGGCTTCGGGCTTCTTCTTGATCGCTAAGGCGGCATTGACAGCCCGCAGCACGCACTGCCGCGAGCGCTTCGAAAGCTGGTCGCCTCGGAGGGCCTTGGCAAGTGTGGGGCGCGTCAGGGGCTTGCCCGAGCGGCACGGCCTTTCCGCCGCCTCTTTGGCGGACTCGTCACCCTTCTTGTGCCGTTTGCGAGCGGCCAGGGTCTCACGGTCTTCCGGTCGCAGGGACTCGACATTCTTCGAGGCCAGCAGCACCCGCCGGGCGTCGATCTTTTGTTGCTCGAGATAATCGCTGAGTTTGCTCATTCCGGTTCGCCCTCCGGCCCATTCTCCCTTGCGCCCGCTTGCCTCCGGGCGTGGGTGTAGTCTCCAAACGGTAGCCGAGATCGGACTTGAACCGATACTCCCTTGCGGGAACCGGATTTTGAATCCGGCGCGTCTGCCAGTTCCGCCACTCGGCCTGATGAGAAAGGCCGGCGGAATATACACGTTTTTGCCCCGAAGGGCAGGGGCGATGATGCGGACGATCGCTACTCGACCGACTGGGGGCTGGAACGGCGAGGACGTCGGCGCCGCTCGTGCAGGCCCCGGGTGCTTTCATCCGACAGCTCCTTGAGCACGTCCCTGCATTCTGGCTTGTCCCCAAGGTGCCGGACGAGCAGCGAGGAGGCGTCGTTGAAGCCGCTCTCGTAGTCGAGCGCTTCCTTCACGCGCCGAGCGATCCGTTCCCGCCCGGCTGCGAGATCGTTCTCGAGGGCATCGGAGTACCGCTGCAGCTGCTTGCGTAGATCGTCAACCTGCGCGCGTAGCCCGTCGGCTTGCTTCTCCTTGTCCATCGCACGCTCGAGGTATCGATCCAGCTGCCGCTGAAGCTCGTCCTGGGAGGCTCGCGCGCTCCCCACCGCCTCGAATAGCTGCTGCAGCTCGGCAAGCTGCTGTTTTTTGGGATCCGCCTTGCCGGCGGCAGCTTCCGCGCTGGCGAGCTGTTTGGCGGCCTCCTCTCGGCGCAGCCGGACCGCGTCCGCGCGTTCGCGCCAATCGGTGGCTTCGCGCAGTGCGCGGGACTCCTCCGCAGCCAGCTCTTCGACCTTCCGGCCGATCTCGGCCCGCAAACCGCGCCCGCGCTTTTCGGTGGCCTCGAGTTTGCGCGAGTGCGCAGCCAGCTCCCCCTCCAGTCGCGACGCCTTCGAGGCCAGTTCCCACAGCTTTTCCGCTGCGGCCTGGACGCCTTCGGGGACCTGTCCGCTGGGGTACGCGCGCGCGACCACACGCTGGAAGTTCGCGGCCCTGGTGCCCCACTCTTGCACGCCCGGGGTCGGCGCAGGTGGCGGTGGTGGCGCAGCTGCAGGCGCGTCCGTCTGGTTGATCTCGAGCGGCCGCGCTGGCAACGAGCGTTGGAACGCTTTGAGCTCCTCCTGGAGGTGGTGGCCGTCCCTGAAACGCTTGGACGGGTCCTTTTCCAGCAATCGCAGGATGATCGCCTCCGCCTGTTCGGGAATGTCTTTTCGAATGGAGCCGGGCAGCGGTGGGTTGGCGCTACGCTGCATCTCGAGCAGGGTCTCGCGATCGTTGGACCGAAACGGCAGCTGGCCGGTCAGCATCTCAAAGAACAGGATACCGAGCGCGTACAGGTCGCACAGCGCCGTCGCATCTTCGCCCCGTGCCTGTTCTGGCGCCATGTACTCGGGCGTGCCGAACACAGCCCCTTTGGGTGCTAGCCGGGCGTCGCGCGTCAGGGCGGCGAGCCCGAAGTCCAGGATCTTGACGAAGTCTTTTCGTCCACCGCGCACCGTGAGCATGATGTTGTCGCTCTTGAGGTCGCGGTGAACCACCCCCAGGTCGTGCGCGCGTGCGAGCGCTGCGGTCATCTGCTCGATGATGTCGGCAGCCCGTTCCACGCTCAGCTGGCCCTTGGCGCACACGCTCGAAAGTGCTGTCCCGACCAGATACTCCATGACCAGGTACAGCTCCCCTTCGTCCGTTTCGCCGACATCGTGAATCTGCACGATGTGGGCATGGTCCACGCGGTTCGCTGCCCGCGCCTCGCGTAGCATCCAAGCGCGCAGGTGGGTCTCACTGCGAAGATCCGGCCGGATCAGTTTGAGCGCGACCACTCGGTCGATGAGGACGTGCCGGGCTCGATAGACGATGCCCATCCCGCCTTCGCCAAGCCGTGCTTCGAGCCGATAGCGGCCCGCTACGGTCTTTCCGAGGTAAGGATCCTGTGCTGAACGTCGGGATGTCGCTGTTG
>JAPPOR010000345.1 GCA_028817905.1 Myxococcales bacterium | reverse complement strand
AGGCGATCAACTTGCAGGGGTACTACTAAGGGATCCCCTATGACTGCCTGTATTTTCTAGGGCGGCGAAAGTCCTGTGGAGTCGAAGGGCAAGCGACCCGACGCCGAAGTCGTGAATGATCCGGGCTATGCCACATGTACGAAGAAAGGGCCGGACGCCCACAGGCGACCGGCCCTTCCCGGGTGCATCTAAGGGTCGCTCGGAGAGCGCCTTACTCACCCACTACATGCCGAGGGCCCCGACAACTCCCGTGGCGCCGTCGATCGAGGCCGCGAGGCCATTGCTCGAGGTCGAGACCGCGTTGCCGACGCTGCCAAGCTCACCGATCGCGCAGTTGAGCCCGAACAGCACCCGCATGTTCGCGTCCCCGGCCGCCATGAATGCCGTCCGAACGGAAGCCTCGACGGCCACCGAGCCATCCGCAACCAGGTCAGCACCCGCCTCTGCCACGAGCTCGGCCTTCTCGAGTTTCGCCAGCAGGGAAGGCAAGCGGACCTCGAGATTCCGGAGACCCGCGAGGAACTCCGCACGCGCCTCCGCGCTGAGCTCTGCATTGAGGCTGTAGTCAATGGCGACCCGAGGTGGCGTGCACTCCACGTTCAAGCGCGCCTCCGCCTTGGCACTCGCTTCGCACTCGACCGACGCGGATGGAGGCTCAAACTCCCCCTCGCACTTGCCTTCGCACATCACGGATGCCTCAGCCATGGCCTTGCATTCCGCCCGAATAGCGCCTTCGCAGCCACCCTGGGGCTCGGTGAGCGTGCACTCGCCGGTACAGCTGCCCGAGCACTCGGCCTGGATAGCCGCTTCACAGCGACCAGTGCACATGCCGTCGCACTTTCCGGCACAGTTGCCCTGCCCGTCCACCAGCTCGCATTCGCCGCTACAGCTGCCACGGCAGGTCCCTTCGCAGGCACCTTCGATGTCCACCTCGCACTTGCCCGAGCACTCGCCCGAGCACTCGCCACTCGGTGGCACGAACGTGCAACGAAGCTGGGCGTCGGCGGAGCAAGACACGTCCGCGCTCGCCTCGACCTCACAGGAGCCCTTGCACTCGATCATCGCGCTGCCCGGATTGATCTCACCTTCGCAGCTCGCCTTAGCTTCCAGCGTCGCGGCGGCGTCCACCTGGCACTTGGGCTCCTCGAAGACAACCGTGAGCCCCCCATCGACATTGGCCGCGATCTTGCCTTCGATGGCAGCGGCCAAGTCGGCCTCCCCGGCGACACCAAAGCCAGCGGCGATCGCCTTCACTTCGGCGTCGATGCCGGCGCTGACCGCATCGGCCTTTGCCTGGAAGTTGATGACGGACTGGAAGAAAGCATCCACCTGCGCAACACCCGAAATCGAGGCGTTGCCCTCCGCGATGCCACCTCCCTCACAATCGACGTCGATGCCGCACGCCTCGGCGATCGGCCGCGCGAGATCTAGAATCGGGTTGTCCCCGCCTGGAAAGGGTAGGCCCCCATCTCCGGTCCCGGGAAAGAGGCCCCCGCCGTCGTCGTCGCCGCAAGCAGTGCCGAAGGCGAGCAGGACGGTGCACATGAGAAGGCCGATGGTTCGGTTTTCGAAATGATTCATCGTTCTATCTCCAAGCTCCAGGCCTTCATGCGCCCAAGAACGCGTCGACGATGCCCGTCGAAGCGTCCAAGCTAGCGGTGATCTTGCCGGCGCCACTCTCGATCGCGCCGCCGACCTCGTCGAGCTCACCCAAAGCGCAGGTGAGTCCCACCCATATGCGGGCGTTGGTCTGGCCACTGATGGCCGCATCTACCCCGCCCTTGACCGCCACCTCGGCGTCGGCAACCAGCTGCACGCCGGCTTCGCCGACCGCCTCGGCGCGCTTGATGGACGCGAGCAGACGGGGTAGTCGCACCTTGAGGTTCTCGATGGCTGCGCGGAAGCGCGCCTGTGCCTCGAGTTCAGCGTCGCCGCTAACGCCCGCCTTCAGCCGGTAGTTGACCGCCAGGCGTGGGGGTGTGCACTCGACGTTCATGCGCGCTTCTGCCTTGACGCTCGCCTCGCACTCGACACTGGCCTCGGGCGGCTCAAACTCGCCCTCACACTTGCCGTCGCACATGACCATGGCGTTCGCCTCGGCCTTGCACTCCGCCCGGATGGCACCCTCGCACCCGCCCTGTGGCTCGCTGATCGTGCACTCGCCCTGGCAGCTTCCCATGCAGGTGGCGCCTGCGGCCACCTGGGTCTCGCAGCTGCCTCGGCACATGCCATTGCATCGGCCTCCCCCGCTGGCGGAGCCCGTGTCCACCTCGAGCTCACCGTCACACTCGCCCTTGCAGACGCCTTCGCACTCGATGCCGGCCTCGGCCATCACTTCGCAGGTGCCGGAGCAGGAACCCTCACACATGCCGGAGGGCGGCACGAAGGTGCAGCTCAGTTCTGCGCTCCCCTCGCACGCCACCTCGGCGCTCGCCTCCACTTCGCAAGAGCCCTTGCACTCCACCATGGCGCTGCCGGGATCGAAGTCCGCGTCGCATCGAGCCTGGGCCTGCAGCGTCGCTCCGACGTCGGCGGAACAGCGGGCGGGCTCAGCGATCACTTCGAGCTCCCCCTCGACATTCGCCTGAATCTGAGCCCGCAGCTCTGCCGAGAAGTCCGCGTCCGCGGCGATCCCAAAGTCCGCGCGAATCGCATCGAGCTCAGCGTTGATCGCGCCACTGACAGCCGTGGCCTTGGTCTGAAAGTTGATCACGGACCCGAAGAAGGCATCGACCGAAGCCACCCCGGAGATGGACGCCTTGCCCTCCGCGATGCCTCCTGCCTCGCACCTGATGTCTAGACCACACGCTTCGGCAAACCCGACCAAGGGATTGTCCTGGGCCTGCGTGGTCAGAGCGACCGGCGGCTCGGTCACTTCGCCTTGCTGACACCCACCCGCCACAAGGGCGAACGCCAGCATAGCCAAAGCGACCCCAGCGGGTCCCTCAAGCCAATTGTTAGAGCGTTTCATGTTTGTCATTCCTCCCAAGCCAAGCACCGAAGTGCGGGCGTCGTGCGGTTCGGACGGAACCCGGGCACGTTTGTTCGTCTCAGAACCCATTCAGTCGCGACTTATTATCACAATCGTCCAGAGCCCACGGAGTTCCGAACGCAACTACCGGGCCAGCGCGCCAAGTCCGTTCGGTCCAAGGATCGCGGGCGCACAAGTGCGTACATCCAGGATTGGGTGCTGGTCGCAACTTATCGCGCGCTCGAAGGCAGAGCAGGGGGGGGCCAATCTCGACCCCAGGGTAGGCCTTCCCACCAGCGGGGCACCGGCTGCCCTCGCCAGACGCGACATCCCTGTCGCGGGTGTGCCCTCCCCGCCTCGCTCACACATCGCTGGCAGCGACAACCGCGTTGCGACACCGCGACAGGGATGTCCTGCGCTCACGACGGATTCGGACAAGCCGACACACGAAGGTCCACCAACTAGTCGCTGGAGATCCCGCCCCCAACAGTTGCACCGCCCGCTGCGGATGCCCCGTCAGACGCCTGGACGCCCCCGCTTGCCCCAGTATCGATGGCGCCCGCCGGGCTACCGCCAGCCGGCGCGACAGGTGGCGGCGCCACGGGTTGCGGTGGTGGCGGTGCCGCGGGAGCTCCGGGCGGCACGGGCTCTACGGGCGGGCGAGGAGCAACGGGAGCCGGAGACACGACAGCAGGTCCCGCCTCTTGGGCCGAGGCGTCTTCACCCGCGTGAGCGACCTTGGGGCGATGCATGCCATCACGCTGCTTGTCGAACACGTAGGTGAGGCTGGCGATCGCAAGGAAACCCGGATCGTTGCCCCCCACGAAGTTGGGACCATTGGTGACGAAACCCTGCTGGACAGTCCCGTCAAAGCGGAAGTCGTCGAACAACACGCCCAGCCCGACGTTCCAGCCGAAGCTCCCGACCGAGGCCGCACTTCCCGTGTCGTCGCCCTCCTCACTGCTGCCCGTGCGGAGGAAGTCATACTGGGCGCCACTGCGCACCATGAACCAGTCGGTCAGGGGAACCTCGAACGACGCGAGCAAGCCAGGCACGACCAGGCCGAAGGTACTGTCGGCGTCGTCCTCTTCCTCGCTGCTCGGATCGAAACTTTGGTAGGCGAACCGCAGGGTCCCATAGGCGGCCACGCTGGCGTTGCCGAACTGCATCGCTGGACCCGCACCGCCACCGAGACCGAAACTAAAACGGCTCGCACTGGGGGCCTCGTCGACCGTCTGGTCTTCCACGCTGGTGGTCGCTACCCCTAGGTTGCCCAGCACGCCCAGGTCCACGTCCGAGGCAACCGGAAAATACATGCGAACCAACCCGTCCAGGCCAAACCCAAAGCCGCTGGCCAGGTTGGAACCGGTATCGACGCTCTTCGCGAGGTCGATCAAGGCCGAAACGCTTATGTCGGTCCGCGTCTCCTTTCCGCGCTCGCCGACCCCGTAGCCAAACTCCCCCATCAGGTAGAGGTTCTCCTCCCCTGTTTCGTCGCCATCCATGTCGCTCGTCACGCTCGACCCGTATCCGAGCGAGAGGCGAAAGCCCCAGGCGGACAACACGTCTCCGTTTCCATAGATGACGTCGAGCACCGTCACCGGCGCCTGGTCGATCCCGGGCTGAAATTCAGCACTGGAGAACACCGACTGCAACGGGTCGAGCGCGTCGAGCTGCAGGCCCGAAACGTTGAGCGCATTGCCGGGGGCACCGTGAGGCGTCAAGGCATCACCGCGCCGCAGGGCCACTCCGAATGCCATGCGGTCGTTGCCCATGGTGAACAGACCACTTCCCCTGAAACCGTTGGGGCTGTCGCCGCGACCCGGATCACTACCGTAGTCGAGCGTGATCATGTTGCTGTAGCGAACGATCTGGTTCGGAAAGACGAACAGGTCGTCCTGGTCGTCAATCAACAGGTTGCCACGCAGGGCGGTACGGCGGTCCGCTTGAGCGGTGCTGGCGAGCAGGACCGTTGTGCACATGGCAAAGAATACTATTTGGGCCAGCTTGGACATGGCTTCCTCCTCACACTGGCAAGCGCAGCGACGCCACACCGTAGCTGGGCCCGGTGGGATTGAGCAAGAAACCGACTAGCGACCTTGAGTCAGGGTTTCGTGGGCGTTTGCGTCAAATTTGATCGCGTTGCCTTGACTCGATGCGCCTGGACAAGGTCGCTAGGTCGCGCTGCGCGCTCCGGGGATGAGCTGCAAGCGACAGCGGTTGCCGGTAGGGCCTGGGTCA
>JAPPOR010000459.1 GCA_028817905.1 Myxococcales bacterium | reverse complement strand
GTTCAGTTTGACGGCTGGATGGATCCGTTCGAATGAGCGCGCTTCAACCCTCGCTTCGCCCCCTCCTGGCGATCGTCCTGCTCGGCGCCGCGTCGAGCATGTTTGGCCTCTCCGCCGCACCTGTACTCGCGCAACAGACTGCACCGGCCACGGACGGGCAGGAGTACACACCAGATGGCGATACCGGACAGCGACCGGACGAGGAGCAGCCAGCATCCACGGTTGAAGCGGCCCGCCCAACGCCGACCGAAACACCGACCGAAACACCGACCGAAGCACCGACCGAAGCACCGACCGACACACCAACGGACACACCAACGGACACACCACGGGAGACCCACCCCGAGGCCGACCCGCCTGGCCATGCCGCTGATCTGGGCGATGCGAGTACGCCAGCCGACCCGGCCTCGGCGTCAAGGGACGCGGAAGCCAAACAGCAGGCGCGACACCTGTACGAACAAGCCCTGCGGCAATACGACGCGGGCCGCTACACCAGCGCCCTTGCCCTCCTACAACGGGCCAGCCAGCTCTACGATAGCCACCGCTTCATCTTCAACGTCGCCCAGACGCGGCGAAGGCTCGGCCAGTGCGCAGCGGCCCGCGAAGACTACCTCAGGTACCTGGCCCAGGAGACAGACCCTGAGCGGCGCGCGCTGGCCGAAGTCGGACTCGACCGACTGCGTACGTGCAAACCTACCGATGACTCCGCAGTGGCGAGCGCGCCGTTAGAACCACCCGGCGATCCCGTTTGGATCGGTTGGACGACGGCTGCAGTGCTCGGTGCAGCCTGGATCACCACCGGCAGCATTGCCCTGGCAATCGACGGCAAGATCGACGAGGCCGACAAGCAGTTGATCACGCCGCAAAGGAAAGCCGATCTGGAGAGCGACGGCCGGACCACAGCGCTCGTGGCCGATCTGCTCGGAGTAGCGACCCTGACAGCGATCGGAGCGAGCCTGGTGTGGACCCTGGTGGATTCGCGTGGGGACGACGAGGAACCGCAGAGCGGGGCGCCGGACACGCCGCCTAGCATCTCGGCAGCTGTTGGCCCAGGCGAGATCATCGTGCGGGGGCATTTCTAGCCGCGCAGCGACGTGATGGTCACCATCACATATTCAAAGCGCTTCATAGCGATCTCCCTGGTTGTGCGTGGACGCCGTCAAGAGAAACCCGGCCACCCAACGACAGCCAGGGCTTGTGTGGCTAGGGGCACGTCGGAACCAGCGTATCGGCCAATTCCAGGTCCTCGATGTCCGGCCGAATCCGTTCCAGCACCGGTGTGCGGTACACGTGAACAGGACGCGGGTGGGGGTCCAGATACCTGGGCTCAACGTGCCAGTCACTCTGGCACCTGGGCCCACTGATGCCGTCCGCGTCTGTGCCAACGAGATAGAGGTCTTGCAGGTCCATGTCGGCACCCCAGTCGGTCGTCGTCCGGCCCGCAATGGCGAAGCCGTCGTCGAGGACCGCAAGCGACCTGCCCACCTCGTGGCCTCGACCCCCGTACAGGCGCCTGAACGATGGGACCATGGTGGCGGCGTCTAGCCGCATCAGGAACGCGTCTAGGTCGCTTGCGCCTCCGCCCTGCTGAGCGAAACCCGTCACTACAACGTCCCCTGCAAAATGAGAACCCGCGAGCGCATCGGTTCGCTGCACATCATGGGCCCTGGCGGTGCGCCCTTGCTGACCAAACGTCGCCTGGAGCACGGGGACACATGGATGCGCGCTCGTCCTCACCAGATACGCCTGCCCCGGGGCGTTCGCGCCCGGGCGCGTTCCCCCGGTGAGCACCCACGAGCCGGGGTCCGAGGGGCCCACCGCCGACAGCGCGACCGCCGCGTTGAAGCGCGCCAGGCCCAGGCCTGGATACGCGCAAGTGCCTCCTGCAACCGGCAAAAGAGAGTTCGCCTGGACCTGAAGAACATATGCCGACCGACCCTCATCACCGCGCAGGACGCCAACGGCAACGACGTCGTCGATACCGTTCGAAACGCCCTGCGTGAGTCCGACGAGCTCCGACGGACCGTGGAGGGTCGGGTAGACATAGTCCTGCTGCAGGACGCCTACACTGTCGGTTCTGAATAGCAGCCCGTGTCGGGATCCCCCCGCACCACCCTGACCGTACTGACTGGTGGCGAACCCGGACACGATGAGGCCCCATGCCCCGGCACGCCCGGCGCTGTCGCTCACCCTGGTCTCCATGAGATCGTAGGCGCCCTCGTCCTCCGAGGTTCCGTAGATCTGCACCCACTCGGGGTCCCCCTTGCAGTCGATCTTGAGCAGAAAGGCATCGCGTCCGCCGGGTGCCGAGCGCGTGGTCCCCGCGATCACGAAGCCAGTGCCATCACTCAGCTCTACGATGCTCTCTCCGATGGACTCGGCCTCGTTGGCAGGTACTCCCCACCGATGGACGTGATAGCGGCGCTCCCAGATCGTCAAAGCCATGGAACTGCGTACGGCGTAGATGTGCCGCTGTGTCGAGTCACCGACCGCGACAATGCCGCCGTCCGGACAGTGTGTGACTTCGGCAACACCGCGTTTGGCCTGTTGAGGCCGCGGTGCCGCCCCGTACGCCACCCCGGTAGCAAAGGCTGCCGGCGGTTGGATCGCGATCACCGCCGTCGCGGCCAGGACAAGGGGACCTACCCAAAGCGTCGTTCGCATGGTCGTGCTCCTATTCTGAACATCTTCGGTGGGTACAGACGGGTTTGGGGCGCGGCTGACAGCGGCAGCGCGGCAGGGAAAAGCATCGGACACCCTATGGGCGTGACCTCTGGGGGAACACGGGTTACCCCGGGCGAGCAGAGGGGTCACGTCACCCAGTGGATGTGCTCGGCTCGGATCGGCTGATAGCTGCACTCGCGGCCCGTCTTGATCGAGGCCCGCAGGTGCTCGGCTAGCTCGGGGTGGGCACGCTCGATACGGACGATCGCCTTGCGGATGGCGCGCGTCACGCTGACCCGCGCGCGCTCCGCCGGTGACCCAGCCGTGCGCGCGCGACCGGACAGACCCACGGCACGCGATAGCTCCCGATGCAGACACTCCAGCTCGCACTGCAAACGCTCGGCACGCCCCAGATCGTGGTCCCGGGAAGCGCCCTCCAGCTCGGCTCGAAGCTCGCGCATGCGCGCGCCATATGCCCGCCGGGCCCGCTCATCAAGCAGCTCACCGGCATGGCCGGGCCGTTGCGGATCGACGCCGCACGCCTGCAAGCTGCCGGCGATCGCGCCGGCCGCGCGCACCCTGAGGAGCGCCGTTGCGGCAAGCGATCGATGGGGGCGCGCGAGCAACTCCGCCAGGTAGACCATACCCACCAAGTGACCCAGCCAGACCGTCCGGCCCCCGTAGGTAACGCACCAGCCGTCCCCTGCCTGTTGAAAGCTCACCTGGGTGCTGACTGGACGCTGTGCCCCGGACCGTAGAAGCGCCGCACATTGCCTGGTTGTCATCGGTAGGTTCTCTCCGTCTCAGGTTTTTTTGTCTTCTGAGAGGAGGACGCCCAAGAGCCCCACGTGTCGCGCAGAAATCGAGTTTGGAGGCTCGGACTAGCCGGACGGGGCGGTAGGAGCGGGTTCAGCGTTGGGCGACGGCGCGCCCTGGCCGTCCCCGCTGACTGGATCGGCCGTGCCGTCGTCACCCTTGGCCTGGGCTCGCTGGGTCGGCGTACCGGCATCTTTGCTGGCCACCCCGGCTTCTGCTTCGCGCGCAGCTGTACCCTTGTCCGCTTTGGGCTTGGCCTTGGGCATGTCCATGCTCGCCGTCAACCGCGTAAGCGGATCCAGGCTAAGCTTCCACTCGCCGTCCTCTCTCACCATCGTGAGGGTCGGCGGCTTGCGGCGCTTCTTGCGGCGGGTAGCCTTGGGAACAGCCATCGTCAGCGTCGCAACATCGGACTCGATATCCTCGCTCACCACAGTACCGAGCTGAATGCCCGCGAAACGGCCGCCTTCGCGCGCCGCTCGCTGACACAATGCCGTCAGACGCGCGTCACCGCTTGCTACCCTGGTAGCCGGGGAGGGCTCATCCTGTTTGGTGCCGAAGGCGCTCGCCAGGGCCATCACCATGGGCACAAAGCGCCGCAGGCGCGCCTTTGATTCGGAATCGACGTGGGAATAGAAGGCACTGCAATCGCGAGCAAGAAGGGATTCTCGGAGGCGGTTGTACGCACGGGTCGGGGTCTGACGTGGATCGGTTTCGACGGCCGCCACCAGGATGGGGGACTTGAAGACCGGCAGCCACCGCCCGTCCTCCTGTCGCTGCCATTCGACACCAGTGTCCGGGAGGACCAGCTTCCACCCTCCGCGCTCCTTGACCATCTCGATCGGGTCGGGCTCCGGGAGCTTGGGCTTGGCTTCCTTGTCTTTGTTCTTGTCCTTCTTCTTGCCCTTAGCTTTCTTCTTCTTCTTCTTCCCCTTGCCCTTCTTCTTGTCGGGCGGATCCACGTCGATTTTCAGGGTCGCTCTGTCGCCCTTGACCTTCTCGGACTTGATCGGTTGCTTGGCGTAGCGCGTGACCCTGCGTTCCCGGAAAAGCGTGCCAAGGTCTGGAGGGCTGTCCTGGCAGAGGGCCAGGAAGAGTGCCTTGCCGCGCAACTTGGACAGCGCGTTTCGAGTCTTCTTCTTCTTGTCGGCCTCGCGCTTCTTCTTGTACTTGTCCAGCAGCCTGTTCTTGAGCCTTTCGCGCTCGTCAAGACTTTCGTCCTCGTCGTCACCCGTTCCCGAGAAGGTGCCCTGCAGGTCGGCGGCGCCGACGCTTTGTGGGTCGTCCGGCCCCGTGTTGTCGGCTTTGCCCTCCGTAGCGTCGCTCGGGCCGCCGTCGGCGCCCTTGGGCTCGGCTTTCTTCCCGCCGTCGCCTTCCGTCGAAGGCTCGGTGCCCGGTGCGGCGCCGGGGCCATTCGCGCGCTTTCCGCCCTCGGCGTGGTCTCGCACGGCCAGCGCCAGGGCTGCCAACGTGTCCAGGCCGGCCCGCACGCGCGCCTGGGAGTCCGCGTCGAGGCCCTTGTACACAGCCTTGCAGTCGCCCTCCGCAGCGCTATCGGCAAATGCCTCGTAACTTGCGGTGGGGGAGTCCGACTTTCCGCAGTTGCGCAGCTCGGAGAGCGACCCAATGGATAGGATCATCAGGACTGTGAGACTCTTGGTCACCGAATGCAGCCTGGTGCGACGCGCCCCTACAGGGCTTTGACGCACGCCTTCCCTCCCATGGACGACCGGTT
>JAPPOR010001055.1 GCA_028817905.1 Myxococcales bacterium | reverse complement strand
CCTCCTTCACCGAAAGCCCTGCGAAGCCGATCACTTGCACGATCATCGCGTGCCTGGGTGATGGATGCGGGCTACGACCGCGAGCGTGGAGCGGCTGCCCGGTCCGCGGTTCGTATCCGGGATTGGGATCGTGAGGCGACAGGGGTGGATCGGTATGTGCCACCAGCGTCACCAGGCGGCGTCACCGGGGAGGGCAGGTCGATGCCATTGAGCGTTGCCTGCGGGGGAGTCGTTTTCACCTCAATTGAGGATACTGCTTTACAGGACCGAACGAGATCACCTTATGGGTACATTGACTGAAATGGTCGATGACAGGGGATCGCCATGCGTCGCAAAAAGGAACATGAACTCGCGTATCGGCGCCACCGGCGCAGATTATAAATCGATTGATTAGTTGCCTTGCTTTGTAGGACACGCTACCGCAGGCGTCGGCAATCGGTAGATCGTCTGCAAGGGGCAGGCCGCCATGTCGTTGGGAGACGTGCGTATGGCTCTGGAAAAGGCAAGTGACCATCTTCGAAGCAATGACGGGAAGCGCGCGGGGGGGCGTGTGAAGCGACGCAAACGGGCGGTGTTGGCCGCCGCCGTGTTGGGTCTGACCATAGGGACGGGCGCCGCCCACGCGGACGTGGTCGAGACCATCGCGACACCGCACGGCGGGGAGTTCAACAACACCCCGTGCCTGGGGCCTTCTCCCTCGTTCAACGGCAACTCGTTTCTGGTGGGTGAGACGGGCTTCATCACGAGCATCGGCCTGTACCCGCTCGACAACTTCTCGGACGTTTTCACGGTGACCTTGGAGGTCCTGGAGGGCGATGGCCTCACCGGGACGGTACTGGGTTCGCAGGAGGCGACGTGGACCGGCGCCCCGTCCGAGGCGCCGACGCTTCAGCGGGTGACGCTGGACACGCCCATCGCCGTCACGGCCGGTCAGCACTACACGTTCCGGGTTCCGCTGGACTGCAGCGACCCCATCCCGGCGAACACGCCCTCCTTTTCGGTCAACAACACCAACCCCTACGCGGACGGCGTGTACCGCACGCTGGTGCCCGAGTTCGGTGAGGGGACCCAGCCCTTGGCGGACATGGGCTTTGAGATCGTGATCGAGGACGCGGTGGCGCTCTGTCCGCCGGGGACCTATTCGGAAAGCGGCTCGCCACCCTGCGCGCCGGCCGATCCGGGGCACTTCGTTGCGACCGAGGGCCAGACGGAGCAGACGGCGTGTCCGCTGGGGTCCTTCCAACCCAATGCCGGGGCCAGCGCTTGCCTGCCCGCGCCCATCGGCTCCTACGTCGACACCGTGGCGGCAGTGAGCGCCACAACCTGTCCCGAGGGCACCAGCACCGTGGCCGAGGGTTCGACCGCGCAGACCGATTGCGAGGCCGATTTCGACGGCGACGGGACCCCGGACAGTGTCGACCCGGATGACGACGACGACCTGGTCCTGGACGAGGACGACGTGTGCGACATGACCGACCTTGCCTCGGATACGCCGCCGCGCTTCCTTCTGTCCTTTCGGTACTGGTCTGACGAGGACGGCAACTTCGGCGATTCCGGCTACACGGTCTCCGATACCGCAGGCTGTTCCGCCTCGCAGGTGATCGATGAGGCGGGCCTCAACCCGCTGCACCGAATCCTGGGGATCAGCCGGTGGGCCCTGCGGCTCTGGGTCCAGTCGAACTAGCTCGAAAGCAGCTCGCAAGCGGGCTGGCTCCGCTCCGGTTTGGAAAGGGCACGCTTGGCGTGCCCTTTCCACCATGGAGCGCACGCTTCACCTCTGCCGGGTAGCTGGCTCGGCATCCGCCCGAGATAGGAGCCCATCATGGTGGTTCTGTGCGATGATGCGAACCGGTATGACCCACGCTGACAGCGCCCTGCAGCCTCGTGCCGATACTCGCTTCTTGCAGGCCAACGAGCGGACGCTGCTGGCGTGGATCCGCACGGGCCTGGCGCTGATGGCGTTTGGGTTCGTGGTCGGTCGCATCAGCCCGTGGCTCCAGGGGGCGAAGCTGCCAGCCGGTGGCTACTGGCTCGTGTACTCCGGCGCCGCCTTCCTGGTCTTGGGAGCGCTGACGAGCGTCGTGGGTGCCGTCCGCTACCTGCGCGTACGCACCGCGATCCTGGCGCACCGCCCGATCGTTCCCGGCGTTGTGGCCACCTTGGCACTGGCCTTCGCCGTTGCGATCCTCGGCGGTGTGTTGGCCGGCCACGTGCTGTTGCACTGACGCGCCGAGGCGCCCTCGCAACGAAGCAGGGGCGGCTGCCCGCACGGCGCGTACCTGGCAGCGGGCGGCTACCCGGCCGACCAGCACGCCCCGCGCCGCCAGGTGGCACAGGCCCGGCAGCGGCGCAGAAGCCAGCTGTCGACGGAAGACGGCGGACCAGGATGCCGGTTGTGGGCGAGCCCCGCAGCCGCTGGCCAGTAGGGTCGTCGCGCAGATCAGCGCACGGGTCGCGACGTGGTTCACAGGTCTTCGATCGCATACAGCAACCGGTCGATGAAATGCTCGCGGATGCGGATCAGCGAGTCGCCGCGGGGCGTCCTGCGGACCTGTAGGACCTCCCCCAGGGGGCCACGCAGGTCCGCGTGCACCTGATCGTCTTCGAACGCGTACTCGGTCACCAGATCATCGGCGCGCGCCGGCGGCTCGGCCTGCGCGGGCGCCGCGGTGGTCAACAGAAGCAGGTATCCCAGGGTGTAGGGTGTGCGTGTCATCTCACTCTCCATTCACTCTCGTTGAGGTGTGTTCGCTCGCGTCGCTCGAGCGCCTGCCGATCGGTATGGCGATGGGGGGCGCTTTTCCCGGGCGATGGGCGCGCTTTCCCGTCTTGAAAAAAAAAGCGGGCGGGGTCGGGAAAAACGCCGCGGGCCGCCATGCATAGGATGGACAACGGGCGGTCGGTCCGTCAGGTTGATCCAAGGGAGGTGTCTGCTTGAGCGGTCAGATAAAGCAGGCGGGTGGCAGCCCATTTGTCACGGCAGCAGACGACGCCATGGTGCGCTTCGTGCTGGAGTATGGCGAGCTGACCGGGCACCTGCTGCGCCGCTATGGTGTGCGGGACGCGGACCTGGCCGATGCGCGCCAGGAGGTGCTGATCGTGGCGTGGCGCAAGCTTGCCGAGCTGCGCGAACCGCCCGCGGTGCGGGCCTGGCTGCGCACCGTTTGTCGCAGGACCGCCAAGGATGCGCGACGGCGTGCATCCGCCCGCCATGAACGGCTCGAGCGGCTGCCTGGCACGACGCCCGAGCCAGCGGACGAAGCGTGTCAGGACGCGCAGCTGGATGCGCGTGCCCGCTTGCGCGTCGTGCAGCAGGCCGCCGTCTCCCTCAGCCCCCAGCAGAGGGAAGCCTGGCTGGCCTACAGCGTTGCGGGCGAGGACGCCGAGACGATCGCCGGGCGCATGGGCTGCGCCCCCAAAACGATCTTTTCCCGACTGTACGCTGCCCGTGCCCGCATGCGCGAGCGACTCGCACAAAGCGGGCTGCTGTCCTGGTGCCCCGGGTTTGGGCCCGCCGGACAGGAGCTGGGGTGGTCCGGTTCGGCCTCGGGCAGCAGCGCCCTGGGGGTCCACGCGTGGACCGGTGCGGTACTCGCCGGTGTTCTGGTGGTCGCTCCCTTGCCCGAACACGGCCAGCCGCAGGCTGCCAGGTTGCTCGAGGTCGGCCCGGTGGGGCAAGCCGGGCAAGTGGATCAAGCGGAGCAGGGGGCCCCTATGACCGGTGACGCCCATGTGACCGTTGGCCCGTTCGTGCAGCGGGCATCGTCTGGGCGGCCGGATGACGGCGTGCCCACTGTGCTACCCGATCCCGAGCCACCGGTGTTGACCATGGAGTTCGACGTCTTCGATCTGGCCGAGCCCAGCGTGGCCCTTTCGCATCGGCGCATCAGCCTTCTGGAATTCGAGCCCGACTTCGTACCGCGCGGCGCGTCCTCCCTGGCCGCCCACACTACGCAACCCCGCTCGCATTCACCCGATCCATTGCTCGCGCCCGTGCGCCCCAGGGTGAAGCCCAAGCTGGTGGGCCGCTTTCGTTACGGCCACAAGCTGTGAACGCGTTTGCCGTGATCTACGAAAGGGGTGGCCCCGGCTCAGCACCTCGGCCTGGGTTCCGGATACGGCACGCCCGGCGAGGTCTTGTGTTGATGAAGCAGGGCGACCACGCGTGCTCTGCCACGCATCTCAAAGATGCCGATAATACTGCGCAAACCGATGCTAGTCGTCGTTCGGTGCGCGCTGCGAACGAAGGGGGCTCGATGGCGATGCACCGGGGCCAACGGACGACCTTGAATCACCGCCCGGGCCGTCGAATACTCCACCCATGTCTTCGGTCCCCGCGCCCGAGCCGATACGGCTCACCTGTGACGACTACCGCGGTCTACCCGACGACGGCCGTCGCTACGAGCTGTTCGAAGGAGAGCTGCAGGCGACCCCTTCCCCAACCACCCGTCACCAACGCGTCTGCCGTGATCTGGAGTGCCTGTTGCACTCCCACGTACGCGCCCACGGACTTGGAGAAGTGTTGCACGCGCCGATCGACGTGATCCTCGATCGCGCCACGATCGTTCAGCCTGACATTCTCTTCGTCGCGGCCGCTCGGCTGGCGATCATCAAGGAGCGTGGGATCGAAGGCCCTCCCGACCTCGTTGTCGAAATCCTATCGGAAAGCACTGCAGATCGCGATCGCGGGGTCAAGCAACAGCTGTATGCCCGCTACGGAGTCGCGCACTACTGGATCGTGGACGCCGCAGCCCAGACCCTGGCGGAGTATCAACTGGAGGAGCGCGCCTACCGCTTGCGCGGGACGTACGGGGTCGGACAGCCCGCGAGGCCGGCCCTGTTCTCCGACCTTCCCATCGACCTCAACGAGATCTTCCACTGAGCGCCCCGGGCTGAGACCACCGCGCGCCCATGGAGGGAAGCAGACCCGTCTCCGCGGGACAGCACGCGTTCGCGTAGCCCCAATGCAGCCAGTTTTCGGTCGGGCGCCGAGAGCCCCTTGAAGCCGAGTTGCTGCGCGAGCCGGGCGCGACTTGTTGAAACACCCGGTGTGTCCCGGTGGCGGAGCCCCAGCTGGTGCGCCCATTTCGCGACGGGCACACGCTGCGAACACATCGCCGCGTTCGGAACGCGTCGGGCCGCACCGGCCACGCATCGCGCTCCGTCTGTCCGAGATGATCGGATCGCGCCCAGCGATGGGGCCTGGATCAAACATCCTT
>JAPPOR010001085.1 GCA_028817905.1 Myxococcales bacterium | reverse complement strand
CGCGCTCGTGCGGAAGCACCAGGGAGGTGGTGTCGAACGCATGAATGATCCGGGCAAGGAAGGGCTCGCGCGGGCGCCGTTGTTGCGAGCGGCGCGCTCCCGGGTTGACTGCGTCGGATGCCAGGCCCCCTAGCCCGGATTATTCATGAACTCTGCATCGCCTCGCTTGTTCTTCGACTTCACACGGCTTTCGCCGCCCTAGCCAATACGGAGAGTATTCCCGTCGGTCGCCGAAAAGCCGTGTGAAGCCGAATCCCTGCGCGATCCGACGCAGAGTTCATGAATAATCCGGGCTAGCCCGCATCCATCACCAAATCACGCGCCCTCGCACAACTGCTCGACTCCGCAGCGCTTTCGCTTCAGTCGAAAATACAGCAAGTATTCCCTCCTTCACCGAAAGCCCTGCGAAGCCGATCACTTGCACGATCATCACGTGCCTTGGTGATGGATGCGGGCTGGCCCGGATCATTCATGACTACGACGCCGCCTCGCTTGTCCTTCGACTCCACAGGACTTTCGCCGCCCTAGAAAATACAGGCAGTATTCCCGTCGGTCGTCGAAAGCCCTGTGAAGCCGAATCCCTGCGCGATCCGACGCCGAAGTCGTGAATGATCCGGGCTAGCGACCTTGTCCAGACGTATCCAATCAAGGGAACCTGAGCAAACTTGACGCAAACGTCCACGAAACGCTGACTCAAGGTCGTTAGCGGGGCTCCGCCCCAGCCCAACAAGGCATGTGACCCCGGCATTACCGGGAATCACTGTCGCTTGCAGCTCACCCCCGGAGCGCGTCAGCGCGACCTAGCGACCTTGTCCAGACGCTTCCAATCAAGGTAACGCGATCAAACTTGACGCAAACGTCCACGAAACGCAGACCCAAGGTCGCTAGGCCATTCACGGCGCCGTCAGGGCCATGATGGCGGTTTGTAGGACCACATCGGGGGGGCGCTTGCTGCCCTTGAGAGCCATGTCGGCTTCCGCGAGCACTGCGAAGGCGCGCGCCAGGTCGGGGGTGGAGAGGCGGCGGGAGGCCGTGGCCAGCTCGCGTGCCTTGAACGGTGGCGCTCCTGCGGCACGCGCGGCCTCCTGAGGATTCATGCCGCGGCCCACGGCGTCTCCCACCCGGGCGACCATGCGCAGTTGGCGGGCGACCATCGCAAGAATCCGTAGGGGCGGTTCCCGCTCTGCCAGCAGGGACGCGGATGCGCGCAGCGCGCCCTTCCGGTTCCGCATTCCGACCGCGTCTACCAGCGCCCAAATGGATTCGACCCGCACACGAGACACGCAGGCCTCTACCGCGGCCAGGTCGATGTGCTGGCTGTCTCCCACGTACAGCGACAGACGCTCGAGGGCATCGTCGAGGGCAGGTACATCGGTGCCGATGGCGTCCATCAGGGCGGCGCCCGCATCCGCGTCGAGGCGGAGCTTGCGGCGGCGCACCTCGCTCGTAATGAAGCTCCGCAGCCCGGAGGCCTTGAGGGGGGCCGCTTCGACCATGCACTTGGCCTTCTTGGCACGCTTGGCGAACTTGGAGCGCCCGTCCAGCTTGTCGGCAGTCATCACGAGGCAGGTCGATTCCGATGGATCGTCCAAGTAGCCCGTTAGGCGATCGAGCTCCGCGGCGGCGAGCTGGTCGATGGCGCGTGCCAACACGAAGCGAGCGGTTGCCATCATGGGCAGGGTGCGGGCGGCCTCGATGATGCGTGTGGCGCTTCCGCCCTTGCCGTGAAACGTCTCTTCGTTGAAGCCATCTCCCTCGCCGACGACGGCTTTCTTTAGGGCCGCCACGGCCCGGTCGACGAAGAAACGCTCGCTGCCGGCCAGCACTACAACGTGCGGCCATCGGCCATCTTCGGCGGCGGCGATCAGCTGGGCCACTTCCATGGGGGAGTTGTAGCCCAGCCCCGATACTCCACCAAGCCACGAATGTCCCAGTGCCACCCCCTCCACGGGTACCGTTTCAGCCCGTCGGCTCGCTAGCCCGCATCCATCACCAAGGCACGTGATGCTCGTGCAAGTGATCGGCTTCGCAGGGCTTTCGGTGAAGGAGGGAATACTCGCTGTATTTTCGACTGAAGCGAAAGCGCTGCGGAGTCGAGCAGTTGTGCGAGGGCGCGTGATTTGGTGATGGATGCGGGCTAGCCCGGATCATTCATGACTTCGACGCCGCCTCGCTTGTCCTTCGACTCCACAGGACTTTCGCCGCCCTAGAAAATACGGGCAGTATTCCCGTCGGTCGTCGAAAGCCCTGTGAAGCCGAACCCCTGCGCGATCCGACGCCGAAGTCGCGAATGATCCGGGCTAGGAGGGGCTCGCGCGGGCGCCGTTGCTGCGAGCGGCGCGCTCCCGGGTTGACTGCTTTCGGATGCCAGGCCCCCTGGGAGCCTTCACCGCCGCTCCACGAGCGGTGCGAGTCCAGTTTCGGAGACCGGCAAGACTTGAGCCTGGTGGCCCGCTCCGGTGACCGGCCGTGGGACGGGGGGTCCCGCGCGCGAACACTGGAGCGCTTCCCGACGGCGGAACCGAGGGCGATTGCTCAATGACTTCCGAGCAGTACATGTCCTTTTGTATGTGGCACACCCTTCGCAAAGGCAGCAGGGCATGCTTGTAACAGCCCCCAACCAAGCGGCCCCTGTGGCGACCGCGGCGATGGACAAGCCGCGTGGCACGCCGGCCTTGCGGCGTCGCCGAGCCGTTCTTTCGATAGCCATCGCCGTGCTTCTGATCCTGGGCCTGACGGCTGGGCTCTCTTTTTTTCCCCCAGCTGCCCCCACCGTGGAACGCGCTGGCGTATGGATCGACACCGTCAAGCGGGGTTCGATGGTGCGGCAGGTACAAGGCAACGGAACCTTGGTTCCAGAGAAGGTCCGTGTGCTCAGCGCCGTCAGCGAGGCGCGCGTGGAGCGGATCGTGGTGCAACCCGGCACGCGCGTCGGGCCGGACACCGTGGTCTTGGAGCTCAGCAACCCGGACCTGGAGCTGCGAGCCCTGGAGGCCGAGCGCCGGCTGGCGAGTGCCTTGGCCGAGTTGGAGAGTCTGCGGGCCACGCAGCGCGACCGGGGCCTTGCCCAGCGATCGGTCGTGGCCGCGGTCCACGGGGAGCTTGGGCAAGCCAGACGTCAGGCGGCCGCGGATGCAACCTTGGCCCGGCGGGGTTTTGTCTCGGACCTAGAGATGGCCCAGTCCCGGGGCAAGGCAGATGAGCTCCAGACCCGCCTTGGCCTCGAGCATCGGCGGCTTGCGGCGCTCAGGGACGGCATGGGCGCCCAGCTCGCCGCCCAGCGCGCCCATCTGAAGGGCCTCCAGGCGGTCGCCGAGTTTCGCCGGCGACAAGCCCAGGAGCCTTCGGTGCGGGCAGGGGTGGAAGGGGTCGTCCAGGAGCTGCCCCTGCAGGTGGGCCAATGGGTTGCGCCGGGAACGGTCCTGGGAAGGGTGGCGCAGCCCGAGCGCCTGAGGGCAGAACTTCGCATCGCCGAGTTTCAGGCCAAGGATGTTCAGGTCGGCCAGACTGCCTCGGTCGACATTCGCAGTGGGGTGATCCCTGGCACCGTGACGCGGGTGGACCCCGCCGTTGTCGCCGGGGCGGTGCGCGTCGAGGTGACGCTCGCGGACCCGTCTCCCCCCGGAGCGCGGCCCGAGCTAAGCGTTCAGGCCACGATCGAGCTCGAACGCCTCGAGGACGTTCTGTTTGTCGGGCGGCCGGCATTCGTCCAGGGCCAAAGTCCGGTCGGGGTCTACCGCGTGGTCGAAGGCGGACACTATGCCGAGCGTACTGCCGTCGATTTTGGTCGGACCTCCGTCCGTACCGTCGAGATTCGAAACGGACTGCATGAGGGGGACCAGGTGATCCTCTCCGACATGTCGCGCTGGGACTCCAACGAAAGGATTCGTCTGCAATGAATACGGAACGCATTGATCAGGACGCAGGGCACCCAGAACACGTCCCGGGATACGTTGGCAGCGGTGAGGTCCTCATGCGGCTCGATGGCGTCAGCAAGGTCTTCTGTACAGATGAGCTTGAAACGCATGCACTCTCGAACGTCCGGCTCGACGTTCACGCAGGGGAGTTCGTGTCGATCGCCGGGCCGTCGGGGTCCGGAAAGACCACCTTGCTCTCCATTCTCGGGCTCCTCGACTCGCTTTCGGCCGGCACCTACGCGCTCGCCGGGCAGTCTGTCTCCTCGATCGAGGCATCCGAGCTCCCTCGCATCAGGAATCGTCAGATCGGGTTCATCTTTCAAAGCTTCAACCTGATCGGAGACCTCTCCGTTTACGACAACGTCGCGCTGCCCCTGACCTATCGCGGCTTGCCCGCCGCTGAGCGCAGGCAGCGCGTGGAGGCGGCACTCGAACGGGTGGGCATGTCCCATCGTCGCAAGCACTTTCCCAATCAGCTCTCGGGAGGGCAACAGCAGCGGGTTGCCGTCGCTCGGGCGGTCGTCGGGGATCCTCCGGTCCTGCTGGCCGATGAGCCCACTGGGAATCTCGACTCCAGGAACGGGGATTCGGTCATGGAGCTCCTGTCCGAGCTTCACGCGGGAGGCGCCACGATCTGCATGGTGACCCACAACCCCGACTACACGCGCTACGCAACGCGCACCGTGACCATGCTCGATGGCCAGGTGGTCGCCGAGCAGGCCCAAACCCCCCGCCTGGCTCAGTAGGGAGGCCGCCGTGGAGAACTTCTTTCAGGACCTACGTTTCGGCGCCCGGCTCTTGTGCAAGCGTCCCGGCTTTACGGCCAGTGCCGTGTTGGCGCTGGCCCTCGGGATTGGGGGCACTACGGCGATCGTGACGCTGGCGAGTGCGGTTCTGCTGAGGCCGCTACCGTATCCCGATTCCGAACGGTTGATCGCCATCTGGGAGACCCTGCCGGAAATGCGCCAGGGCTCCGTCTCGGACGCGAACTTTCGCGACTTTCGCGATCAGAGCACGAGGGTGGAGTCCATGGCCGCCGTGTACGCCCGGGATCTCAGTTTGGGATACGGGGATGAGGACCCGGAACGCGTCGTGGGCGGAGACGTCTCGAGGGACTTCTTTCGCGTGTTCGCGGTCGAGCCCACCGTTGGAAGGACATTTTCCGATGACGCGTACGCGCCCGGTCGGGGCAGGGTGGCAGTCCTGAGCCATGAACTCTGGCGCCGCCGCTTCGGCCGGGATCCACAGGTCTACGGCAAGACGTTTGTCCTGAACGGTCAGCTTCACCGGGTGGTCGGTGTCATGCCGGCGGACTACCGGGTGGCTGCGGACGCCCGACAGCAGGCGCCGTTCGACCTGTTTCGACCGCTCCATCTCTCTGCCGAGGAGCGCGGTCGCGGAAACCACATGCTCCAGGTGTATGGTCGCCTGCGCCCGGGCGTTTCCGTGGAGCAGGCGCGCGCCGAAATGGATACGATCGCCGCCCGGCTTGCGCAGCAGTACCCGTCCCAGGCGGAACGCGGCGTGCGAGTGCGGACGCTGAAGGAGCAGTTTGCGGCGCCGCTCAGACCTGCACTGCTGGTCCTGCTGGGGGCGGTGGGTCTCGTGCTCTTGATCGCATGTGCCAACGTGGGAGGGTTGCTGTTGGCCCGGGGAGCCTCCCGGCAAGGTGAGTTCGCGATCCGGCTTGCCCTGGGTGCGGGGCGACGACGAATCGTGCGCCAGCTGCTCACCGAGAGCTTGCTGCTCAGTTTGTTGGGAGGCGGGTGCGGTGTGCTGGTTGCCTTGTGGTTGATCGATCTCGTCACGCTGGGTCTCGCCGAGCAGCTCAGCCGGGTGATTCCGGTCGAGATCGACCTGGGTATCCTCGGTTTCAGTCTTGCCGTGTCTGTGTTGACGGGGCTTGTGTTCGGAATCTTGCCAGCCCTGTCGGCGTCGAGAAGTGAGGTGCTGCTAGGCCTGAAGGATGGTGGCGCGCGCGCGACCGTGGGCCCTGGCCAGGGTCGCCTGCGCCGGGGGTTGATCGTGGGGGAGCTGGCACTGGCCGTCACACTCTCTATTGGGGCCGGCCTCATGGCCCACAGCTTCGTCAAGCTTCAGGGCGTCGATCCAGGGTTCGACGAGCACAACCTGCTCACGTTTCGGGTGGCACTCCCAGAAGACGCCGAGGATCGCGAAGTGGTCGCGTTCTACTCGCGACTGATCGATCGGCTCAAGGCGCTTCCGGGGGCACAAGAGGTGGCTGCGATCAACCATCCACCGCTCATCCGTCAAAACATGAACGGAGGGTTCTCGATCGAAGGACGTCCTCCCTGGGGGCCGGGCCAGGAACCACTCACCGAGTACCAGGTGGTCACGCGCGACTACTTCCGAGCGATGAAGATACCCGTCGTGCGGGGCAGGTCGTTTTCCGAGCACGACAGGAACGGGACGACCGGAGTTGTGGTGATCAACGAGACCATGGCCAACCTGTACTGGCCCGGCGAGGACCCGATTGGAAAGCGCATGCGCACGGGGTGGACGGGCGACGAGTGGAAGCAGATCGTGGGCGTGGTGGCGGACACGACGAGGTTTTCCCTGGACAACACTCGCAGGGCTGCAGAGACCTATTTCCCCTTCGAGCAGGCCCAGCTGCGCGCCATGGCCGTGATGGTGCGGACGTCCGTGGAGCCGCGTTCCCTGGTCGAGGCGGTGCGCGGCCAGGTGCGGGGATTGGACGCGACGCTACCGATGTATGCGACCCAAACCATGGAACAGGTGGTCGCGGATTCGCTTGGCGATCGGAGCTTCAGCTTGCTGCTGCTATGCCTGTTTGCCCTCACGGCCCTCGTGCTGGCTGGAACCGGCATCTACGGTCTGCTGGCGTATCAGGTCAGTCAGCGTAGCCGAGAGGTGGGGATCCGCATGGCGTTGGGCGCTCGCGTGGGCGACGTGCGCAGGCTGTTCGTTGTGGAGGGCGCCAAACTGATCGTGGCGGGCCTGCTGGTCGGTTTGGGCACAAGCGTCGTGCTGGCGCGCTTTCTGGAAAGCTTGCTGTACGGGGTTTCGGCGCAGGACGGGCTGACCTTCGGAATCGTTGCGGTGCTCCTTTCGGTCATCGCGCTGGTGGCGGTATACGTGCCGGCGCGCAGGGCAAGCCAGATCGATCCCATGGTCGCGCTCCGCTCGGAGTAGGCAGGCGTTGTTCGCGTCCGTTTGGAGGAACTTGCATGAGCGATCGTCCGTCACAGACCGTTCTGATAGCCGACGACCAGCAGGACGTGCTCGAGGCCCTTCGGATTCTGTTGAAATCCGAGGGCTTTCGCGTAGTCACTGCGTCGTCGCCGGCCGGCGTCGAGGCCGCCTTGGACGAGCGCGGCTTCGATGCCGTGCTGATGGACCTGAACTATGCCCGGGACACCACCTCGGGGCGGGAGGGGCTCGATCTCCTCGGTCGGCTCCATGCCGCCGACAGTACCCTTCCGGTCATCGTGATGACCGCATGGGGCAGCGTGGAAGGCGCGGTGGAGGCGATGCGGCGGGGCGCCCGGGACTACGTCCAGAAGCCCTGGGACAACGCGCGCCTGGTTTCGACCCTGCGGACCCAGGCCGAGCTCGGCCAGGCCCTGCGAAAGGCCCGGCGCCTCGAAGACCACGACGCTCGCCACCGGGACAAGGCGTTGCCGGAAGTCATCGCCCGTTCCAAGGCGATGCAGCCGGCGGTGGACCTGGTCCAACGGGTCGGCCCATCGGATGCCAATGTATTGATCACGGGACAACACGGCACCGGCAAAGAGGTGATCGCCCGCTGGCTTCACGCCGTCTCGCCTCGCAAGGATGGGGCCTTCGTTCCCGTGAATGCCGGCGCGCTTGGGGAGGGGGTGCTCGAGAGCGAGTTGTTCGGCCACGTGCGGGGTGCGTTCACGGACGCCAAGAGCGATCGCACCGGCTGCTTCGAGGTGGCCGAGGGAGGTACCCTGTTTTTGGATGAGATCGCCAACATGCCGACGTCGCAGCAAGCCAAGCTGTTGCGCGTTCTGCAGACCGGCGAATACCACCCGGTGGGGTCTTCGAGGATCCGGCATGCCAATGTCCGCGTGGTGTCGGCAACCAATGCCGACATCGGTACGGAAGTGGCGGCCGGTCGCTTCCGTGAGGACCTGCTCTATCGGCTCAATACCGTGGAGATCGCGCTTCCGGGGCTGCGCGATCGTCCGGAGGATATTCCACACCTCGCCACGCACTTCCTGCAGACCCAGCGGGTCCGGTACGGGAAACCGGCGCTGGAGTTCGCACCGGCGACCCTCGAAGCCCTGTCGGAGCATCCGTGGCCGGGAAATGTTCGTGAGCTTGAGCATGTGGTCGAACGGGCCGTTCTGATGGCCCAGGGGGACGCGATCCTGGTCCAGGACCTGGGGCTTCGGTCCGGACACGAACGGGTTCCTCGCTTGGAGGCGATGACACTCGAAGAAGTGGAGAGGACGCTGGTTCAAAAGTCCCTGGCCAAGCATGCGGGCAACGCAAGCGAAGCGGCCAAGGCGTTGGGGTTGAGCCGGAGTGCGTTCTACCGTCGGATGCAGCAGTTCGGTCTCAAGGGTAGCGGATGACCCAAGGTCCCGTTCGAGCTGGTCACGGCCTTCAGGTCGCTCTGCTTTCGCTGGGTGCAGGACTGCCCGGCGCGATCACCGCGTTGATACTGCTCTTCAGCACCGGGCTTGCTCCCAAGGTGTCTTGGAGCCTGACGGCCTTGATCCTTGGTTGCTGGCTGGGCCTGCCGCTGCTCGTGCACGGTCGCGTCACCCGCCCGTTGCAGACGATCTCCAACCTGCTTTGCGCGTTGCGGGAGGGGGACTTCTCCCTTCGCGGGCGCCTTGCTGCCGGGTCCGATGTGCTCGGCAGTGTGGTCGCCGAGATCAACGCGCTGGGTGAGGTTCTTCGCTCCTACCGTCTCGATGCGCGGGAGGCGACGACCCTCGTTCGCAAGGTCATGGAAGAGATCGACGTGGCGCTTTTTGCGTTCGACGAGGGAAAGCGGCTGCGTCTCATCAACCATTCGGGTGAGGTTCTGCTCTCGGAATCCTCGCAGCGGCTACTGGGATGCAAGGCAGACCGTCTTGGCATGGGCGAGCTCCTGTCTGGCGACTCACCACGCACGGTGGCGACAGCGTTTCCGGGAGGAACGGGGCGATGGGAGCTACGACGCGGGACCTTTCGACAGGGCGGGGTGCCCCACACGCTGGTGGTGCTGGCCAACATGGAGCGCGCCTTGCGGCAAGAGGAGCGCCAGGCCTGGCAGCGTCTGGTGCGCGTGCTCGGACACGAGATCAACAACTCGTTGGCACCCATTCGCTCCCTGGCGGTGAACCTGCAGGACGTGCTGGCGAAGACGCCGCCGGATTGGGAAGACGACGTACGCCGCGGACTGACGATCATCGCGCGCCGGTCGGATGGGCTCAATCGGTTCATGACCTCCTATGCCGAGCTGGCACGACTGCCGCCCCCGAAGCCGAGGCCCGTCGAGGTGGGCTCCTGGATCCGAAGGGTCGCTGAGCTGGAAGCACGGACCACCGTGCAGGTCCTCGCAGGCCCGGAGGTCACCTTCGAAGCCGATCCGGACCAGCTCGACCAGGTGCTGATCAATCTTGTGCGCAATGCCGCGGATGCCGCCCGCGAGACGGGCGGCACCGTCCAGGTCCAGTGGGACACCCGGGGAGGGCTTCTCGGGGTGGAGGTCACGGACGAGGGGCCCGGCATTGCCGACAGTGAAAACCTCTTCGTACCGTTCTTCACCACGAAGCCCGACGGGTCGGGCATCGGTCTTGCGCTCAGCCGCCAGATCGCTGAAGCGCATCGAGGCACACTCACGCTCGAGAACCGGTCCGACGCTGCTTCTGGATGTGTTGCCCGCCTCATGCTTCCCGTGGGTCCGTCGGAACGCTAGCCATAGGCTAGCCAATGTCGGGATGGCAGCTCGGGTGCCGAAAATTGGGCTAGAGCCGAATTTTCCTGCTCCGATTGGTTCCTCCCATATGAGGGCTCCACTACATGCCCGACTTTTGGGACGTTTGTGAGTGCGCGGGTTGGACTTGCTCGCCCGCGAGAGGCTATAAGCCCTGTGCTCGCCAAGTCGGTCCACGCCAGCGTTGGCGAGCGCCGGACGGAAGGGTTCTCAATGGCTGTCGAAGGGTCTCCGATGCGCTCTGACAAGGAGCTGATCAGAGCTTCAAACGAGTACGCCGAGGAAAACCGGTTGTTGAGCTGGTGGCACCTCCTGTCGACCCTGTCGCTGTTGGGCGGCGCCATTTGCCTGGCAGCGCAGCCTTGGCCATGGATGGTGCGCTCGGCCGCCGGCGTCATCGCAGGACTGCTCATGGTGCGTGGCTTCATCGTGTTCCATGACTTCAAGCACGGCGCGATCCTGCGGGGATCCAAACCCGCGCGCATCATCCTGGATGCGTTCGGGATCCTGGTCCTGACCCCTTCCAAGGTTTGGACGCAAACCCACAACTATCACCACGCCCACACCGCCAAGCTCGTCGGTTCCCACGTCGGTTCATACATGATGATTACGACGGATATGTGGCGGCAGCTGACCCCGAAGCAACGCTTTTGGTACGCCCTGAGTCGTCATCCGTTCACGATCATTTTCGGCTACCTGACCGTGTTCCTGTACGGCTTCTGTGCGGCTGCCTTCCTTCGCAACCCCGGCAAGAACAAGGACTCGCTCGTGGCGATCGTGTTGCATCTCGCGCTGCTCGGGGTGGTCGCCTATGGGCTCGGCGGAGCCACGTTGTTCTTTGCGTTCCTGTTGCCGAACCTGGTTTCCCATGCCGTGGGCGCTTATTTGTTCTATGCGCAGCACAACTTTCCGGCCGCCTATGTCCAGCCCCGCGAGGAGTGGACGTTTGTGCGTGCGGCCCTGGAGTCCTCGAGCTACATGCGGCTCGGACGGGTGATGCGGTTCTTCACGGGCAACATCGGGTACCACCACGTTCACCATTTGAACCACCGCATCCCGTTCTATCGCTTGCCGGAGGCCATGGCGGGGATTCCGGAGCTGCAGCATCCCCGCGGTGTGACTTCGCTCTCCGTGGCGGACATCATGGCCTGCATTCGTTTGAAGCTCTGGGACCCGGAGACCGAGCGCCTGGTTCCCTTTCCCCGCTGAGCCCCCCTTCTTTACTAAGGGGTGTCCCTTGCCCGCGGCCTGCTCACCTTCTGTGTGAGGCGCCCAACCAGCCACACGGTCCGCTATCCTGGTGATGGATGACCGGTCGTGCTCACCATCCTCGCACGCCTCTGTGTGCGGTTGCCTACTTCGCCGTACTTGCCGGGAGCGTGACCGCCGGATGTGGCGCCTCGGATGACGGACAGGGGCGCGCCGACGGCTGCGATGCTTTTGACCGCCTTCCATGCACCTGCCCGGGTGGTGCGCTTGGCTTTCGCGCGTGCGCCATCGGCGGCGTGTGCCGTTGCGATCTGGGAGCGGCCTTCGCCCACTCCTTGGGGTCCGGTGCTGCCCTTCCCACGGCGGCCGGTGTGATTCCGTTTCCGGGCGACCGGGCGAGCTACGTGTTTGCAGAGGACATCGTTCGCACCTACGAGGTCGAGCTTGCACCGGAGGACCTGGCCCGGATCGACGCCCAGCCCAGGGCCGAGGAGTATGTTCCGGCGACGCTGCGCTTTGAGGGGCGCGAATACGGCCCGATCGGGTTGCGCTACAAAGGGTCGGTGGGCGCGTTTCGACCGCCGTGCACGCGCGATGGCAGTGGTGCCAAGGTAGCCAAGTGCTCGGTGAAGTTGAGCTTCAACTGGCTCGACGGGGACGGCAGCTTCTATGGGCTGCGCAAGCTCAACTTCCACGCGATGAACAACGATCCGTCGATGCTGCGTGACCGGCTTGCCTACCGGCTGTTTCGGGACATCGGCGCGCCGGCTCCGCGCGCCGTCCACGCCCTCCTGCGTGTCAATGGCGAGCCCTGGGGCCTATTCGCCCTGGTCGAGCAGGTCGATGGACGCTTCACCCGCTCACGCTTCGCCGATGGCGGTGAGGGCAACCTCTACAAGGAGGTCTGGCCCCGCTACGAGCAGCCCGAGCCCTATCTCGCTGCCCTCAAAACCAACGAGGACGAGGGCCCGTCCGTGGCCGGCATGCAGGCGTTCAAGCGGGCGATCGACGCCGGACCGGACGCGATGGCGACATGGCTCGACATGAACCACGTGATGCACCTGATCGCCGCGGATCGGGTGATGGCCAACGACGATGGGCTGTTCCACTTTTGGTGCGCCGCCCCGGGCCAGGGCAACAACGTGGGTGAGAGCGGCAATCACAACTACTACTGGTATGAGGGCCGTTCGGCCCCGCGCTTCTGGCTCATTCCCTGGGACATGGACCTGGCCTTCGACGGTACGCCGGGTGTCCGGCTTCTTGGGGATTGGTTCGCTCCGGGGCCATGCGATTGCCGCAACGGGCGTCAGACCGCGCCCAGTTGCGACCCCCTGATCCAGCATTGGACAGAATGGCTGTGGTTGTATGACAAGGCCGTCGATGCCTTCATTTCCGGCCCCTTTAGGAAGGAACGCGTCGATGGGATGCTCGACGAGTGGATCGAATGGATCGCGCCCCACGTCGCAGAAAGCGTCGCCATCGACGGGGCACCCGACGAACGCAGCTGGCGGCGGGGCATCGCGCAGCTCAAGGACAAGATCGATGAGCTCCGGGAGCACGGCGGGCTGCGATACTGACCTCAAGCCTCCCAGAACGGCTTCTCAGAACAGTTGCCCGGCCGCTTCGCATGGGTATGCTCCGCTGGCATGACCACTTCGGCAGTACCCCCCGCGGGCGCCATCCAGGCGGCCATCTTTGACCTCGACGGGACCCTGATCGACAGCCTTGCCGACATTGCGGACGCAGGCAATCGGATGCTGGCGCGGCGCGGGCACGCGCCCCTGCCCGTCGAGCGGTATCCGAGCTTCGTGGGCGAAGGGGCCCGGAAGCTGGTGGAGGGGTTGCTCGCCGATACGGGACAGCCGGTCACCGACGAGGTTATCGTCGCTGCGCTCCGCGAATACCGCAAGGAGTACGAGGCCGGGCTGATCGTTCAGACGCGGCCCTATCCCCAGGTCCTCGAGGTGCTCGCCTCCTTGCACCAGCACGGTGTGCGGCTCGCGGTGCTCAGCAACAAGCCCGACGAGTGGACCCGAATGATCGTGTCCGAGCTCCTGTCCGAGATTCCCTTCGTGGAGGTGCGCGGTCAGCGGCAAGGGGTCCCGCGCAAGCCGGACCCGACGGCAGCGCGCGAGCTCGCAGCCGCGCTTGCGGTGCCAGTCGACCACATCGCATTCGTCGGCGACACCCTCGTCGACATGCATACCGCCAGGGCCGCGAACATGCACCCGGTGGCGGTGACCTGGGGCTTCACCGATGCCCAGGCACTCGCCGCCGCCCAACCCGTCCACATGGTCGACAGCATGTCGAACCTGGCGCGTTGGTTGATGCGATAGCGCACCGGGCACAGGCACGGGCACGGGCAGGAGCGGGGTGGCAGCCGACTTCGTCGGGTGTTTTCGGGCATGTACCTTGATGATGCACAAAGAGACGTCGAAGGCGGCTCTTCGGTTCCGACCCGTGCCCGCGAGGCGAAGCGTGCCCGTGCCCGATCGAGTCTGAGCCTCTTGCTCGCCCTCAGCAGAGGTGCGTCTGAATGCTCGCCATGGAACCGATGGGGCTCGGGGACGTGCCAGACCCCACAACCGAGTAGGGTGTGTCAAACGGTTCAGTCGCGTGCGCTGTTTGCACTGCGACGAACACGCTGGTTTTTGTTGTCATGCATTGGCATGAGGACTTAGTCTGCGGACGTCAGTTTGAGGGGAGGGGTTGGTCGCTGCACACGTGATGTGGGAGTCACGCGCGTCCTATGTGTTGCGACCGTGGTCAATCGGCTGCGACGGCCTTGCCGGGGGGGACATCCGTGGAACCAGTTAACGACAAGTGGGACATCGAACACCTTCGCGAGCACCTGCAATACGCAGTCGATCTCGAGTTCTGGACATTGCCCTTCTACCTATCGGCCATGTACTCAATTCAGGATCGGACGTCCAAGCCCTACCAGTTGATCCGCACGGTCGTGAATCAGGAGATGCTCCACCTACAGTGTGCGGCCAACGTGGCCAACGCCTACGGGTTGTCGCCATCCTTCGCGGCGCCGACCTATGAGGGCACGACCGTTCCGCATCTGGATTTCTCAGGAGACGATCCCCAGGAGGTGAAGGAATTCTCGCCGTACACGGCGGAGATCGGACCGCTGGACGACGAGCACGTCAATGCCATGTGCCTGATCGAGATTCCGGAAGACCTGACAGGCGAGCCACCCGCGCTCGATCAGGACGTGACGGCCTACGGGAGCATCGGGCAGTTCTACCAGGCGGTGGAGTTTGGCGCGGCACAACTCAGGGGGCAGCTGCGCGGCGGGGTTCGCCAGGTGGGTCACTTCGGAGCGGCTTACCGCAACGCGCCGTCGCTGGTGGTGACAGAAAGCGGCCAAGCGGGTTTCGATCAGGCCCGGCTGCTGCTCGACCTGATCACCGATCAGGGGGAGGGCATTGGCCGCGATAACCGGGGCGTGCTGCCGGTATTTCAGAATACTGCGGACGATATCAGTCCAGCAGAAGACCACTTCGATAAGTTCCGGCAGATCAAGTACAACCCGCCGCTGCCAGAAGTGTTCACGGCCAAACCGGCCAAGCAATACACGCCGGAGGACCTGGCCCTGCAGGCGAATCTCGTCGAACGGTTCACGGCCCTGCGAGCGGCGCTCACGGCCCTGTTTGCTGGCCAGAGCCCAGCGGAGTTTTTTCCCATCATGGCGGGCGTCGGCGCCGCCATTCGCAACTGCTGGGCGCACGGAGTCACTCCGAAGTTCAGCTGAAGTCCCGAACCACCACCGCAAGCGAGGACGCGAAAACCATGCCGAAGAAGACCGTATTCCGGGTCCATCCCAGCATCAACTTCGCTCGCTTTGGTACGAGCGACGAGTACTACCTCTCACCGGAGACCAGTGCTGGGCTGCCCCAGCCGGGAACCTCCACGACCGGGGGGTTGCCTATTCGAGCAGGCACCGAGAGCGAGCTCATTACGAGCACAGACCTTCGCGACGCAGAGGGTCGGTTGAAGAAACAGGCTGCACGATTTCGTGTGTATGCCTACGAACTCGACGGCCCGGCGACCTATCCCGGTGGCGGCGGGTCCGAAATCACACTCGGAGACCGGCTACCGGACGGCCGAGTGGTTACGGACCTAGTCTGGACAGTGCACCTGGCGAACAAGAAGGCAGCCGCCTATATCGTCGTAAACAACGAGGGGGTCAACGCCTACGCGCACGGTGCCGTGCCACAGCGCAGGAACCCCGAGGAGCACGGCGACATCGACGCGCCTTCGCGCCTCAATAAGCTCATGATCGACGCGGGGCCGCGGGCCATCTCCGCCAAGGGCGCGCAGCGCGCGAAGTTCGACGGGTGCACAGTGCCGAGTGCCGCCGATGGAAACGGAGAGGTGTGCCAGTACCCCAAGTACCCGGTGCGCTTCCCGGCGGACGTCAATGACGAGTTGTTTGAGCCAGCCGGTCCGCTCGACAGTCTGGGAGAGATGCTCTCCGACGATCAGGGCCGTCTGCTGGTGCTGGCGAGCGCCGGAAATGCCGTCGCGCAATACGACGAGTACGGCGTTCCGATTCAGCTGACCGGAGACCTCAACAACGTTGGCTGGTACGACGCGGCCGCCGATGGGCCCGTGTCGCTGACGCTCAAGTTTGAGGATGGCAGCAGCCAGACGGCCTTCGGTGCCTGGGTCGTATGCGCGGACCCGGCCTATGCGCCCCAGATCCGCAACGTTGTTTCGGTCTGGGACGACGTGTACGACACCTGGGTGCGAGAGCTGGGGTTGCGGCCGGAACTCTTCGCCGACGGTGCTTTCAAGCAGGACTACACGCCATGCTTCTCAACGGACATCAAGCCGGTCTTTGTCGCGTCGACCCTGCAACGCTGGACCGCGAACCTACCGGAGTTTGCGCTTCGCGCCCACGCGGCCGTCGACGCAATCAACGAGAAGGACCATCCCAATGAGACGATCATGGCCGGGCTTACGTTCCTCAGAAATCCCAACGCCGGGGAGACCAACTTGGGGGCACCGCTGATGCCGCTGTCTTTGGGTGAGGCCGGCACCTCGTTCTTGACCGTGACCCTAACCCAGTACTTCCTGCTGGAGCAGTGGAGCAAGAACCGGTATGCGACCGAGGATTTTAACCCCTTGGGTCCCGGTGAGCTGCTCGACATGGCCGCCCTTTCGAACTGCCTGGGTGGGCGCTACGTGCCTGGGATCGAGGTGAGCTATCCCGTGCGCTGCAAGGATATCTACATCCGGGACTGGGCAGCATCGGGCGCCGGGCCGTTTCGCGTCAAGCACAAGGCCCTTGACTATACCCAGGCTGCCCAGGATGCGCCCTTTCTGAAGAGTGGGTGGATTCCCCTGCACGGGATGACCGATGGTCTTGAGCCTGGCGATCTGTCCAAGTTCATGGCAATCCCTTGGCAGACCGACTACAACTCCTGCTCGATTCACCAGACGCTCATCAACACCAACGGCGTCAACGAGAGCAATGGTGCTGCGACCACCCTGTACTGGTCCTGGCCGTCGCAGCGGCCTGACGCGGTGTACGTTGCCGAAGAGGTGTTCAAGAACGTGCTGCCCAAGCAGCGCTGGTCGATCCGCGGGCCTGGCACCTACGCGGTCAATCCCGCATCGGCCGCAACCTTCCAGGATCCGCTCGATTCGGTCAAGCAGTGGGACCGGATCGGCATCATCGTCCAAGGTACGAACATCGACTTGCCGGACAAGGAGTTCTCCGCCGAGCTCTATCTGGAGGTCGCCAGTCAACTGACCGCGCCGGGGGACGCGAGTGACCCGGTGGCCTCGTGGCCGTTCAACGCCAATGCCCCCAAGCGCCGCGCCAGGCATTGAGGCAACGCGCGGGAGCGCGCCGGGGTCGCACTACGACGTGGTGGTCCTGGGCGGTGGCGTCGCCGGCATGGCTGCTGCCATCACACTCCGGAAGCACTCGTGCCTGTCTGTGCTCGTGGCCGATGCTGGGCAACCAGGGCGGGAGCGGATCGGGGAGAGCTGCCCGCCGAGCATACTACTGCTTCTAGCGCGGTTGGGGCTTGCCGAGCACTTCCTACGCGGTGGGCACGCGCCGTGCCCCGGGTTCGCCTCGGTGTGGGGACGGCCCCAGGTGGGCTACAATGACTTCATTGGCGACCCGGCCGGCCCAGCCTGGCGGCTCAACCGGCCCGCCTTTGACCGCATGTTGGCTGACCGGGCGCGACAGCTCGGAGCGGACGTGACCTGGGGTACGCGCTTTGCTGGTGTGGAGCTGGCCGCGGCCGACGGCCAGCGAGGCGGCGGGAAGGGCCTGGCCCCTATGGTACCAAGCGGGACGTCCGCTGCGGCGACCCCGCGCGACCTTCCATCTCTCGAGTGGGCGCGCCCTCGATGTGTGGCTCCGGGGTCGGTGAAGTCGGCGGGCTTTTTCTTAAGGTTCGAGCATGGGCACCAGGCGACGACCACCTGCGCCCGCTTCCTGTTGGACGCCACGGGTCCGGGCGCGCGGTTCGCGCGCGCGCTCGGCGTCAGCAGGCACGTGGACGACCGCCTCCTGGCGTGGATCCGCTTCGCGCGTATAGCGGCAGGCACCCTGAGCCGACAGGTCTTGCTGGAGGCGACGCGTGAGGGTTGGTGGTACGCGGCGTCGCTGCCCGACGGTCGCGTGGTCAGCATGGTGGTAGCTGACAAGGGGACGTTTTCGAGTCGCCGCGGACAGGGAGTGGGACAGGTTGCGCGAGCCCTGGAACGGACCACCTTCGTCGGCCCGGCCTTGGCACGGCTCTCGCTACGCGAGGAGCACCATCGGATCGAGGCGATCAACTCGGGGCTCTTGGCCGAGGCAGCCGGTCCCACGTGGATGGCCATCGGGGACGCAGCCTCTAGCTACGACCCCTTGGCGGCGCAGGGCATCCACAAGGCACTGGCGAGCGGTATGGATGCCGCCCGCGAAGTGGTTGCCTGCGCCGCAACCGGCAGCCCGCTGCCCGCGCGCGCATATACGGCCGGGGTCACCGAACGCTACCAGCTCTATCGCCGCCAACGCGCGCACTTCTACGCCCTCGAGCAGCGCTGGACCGACGCACCCTTTTGGCGCAATCGACAGCGCGTCATGCAAGCCCCTGTGTCGTTCCGACGCTAGCGGGTTAGTCGTCGTCGAGAACCTCGCCGTTCTCGATGGCTTCCAGGTTGTCGGCAACTTCGGTGGCCAGCTCGCCGATCGTGGCTGTGACGTCTCCGTCATACTCGTCTAAGGCCACCGCACGCCCGTCGTCCGTCAGGGGTTCGATGTGGGGCAGGGCGGCCGGGTCGCCCAGGGCGGCCAGTGCTTCGAGGGCGGAGGCCACCAGGGTAGAATCCTGGAGTTTCAGGAACCTGGCGATCAGACTAACAGCGCTTGGTTCAGCGATTTCCGCGATCACCCAGGGTAGTTCACCCATGGCGGGTCCCTCCTGCCCGCGTTCCAGGTGGCGCTCGGCGGCCCGCGCAACCTCTGCGTAGCGTTCGAAGGCCACGTCCACCAGCGCTTCAGCCGCCGCGACCCGGATGTTCGGGGCCTCGCAGTCGAGGATACGGATCAGGGTGTCTGCCATGTTGGGTCCCGGAACCTGGGCGCACAGATCGGCAAGGCGCTCCAGGCGCATGCTCTGCTCGCTGTCGTCAGACAGGCCCTTCGCTTCCTCGACTGCAGCGGTGAGCTGCTCCTCGAGCTTGCCCGCCTCCGCTTCCAACAGCTGCCGCTCGGCGGCTCGCATCGTACGGTCAGCGTCGAAGATGGCGGTCAGATGATCCTTAATCGTCATGGACTACCCCTTTACTCGATGTCGGTCAGCTCGAAAAGCAGGGCTTGGACGTGTTCGATGGGATCGCTCCCGTCCTCCTCCGTGAAACGCCGCGTGAGCTTCATATCCGGCGTGAGTCCGTACTGCCGGGAGGCCGCCACCAGGCGCGCCAGGCGTGCGGGCTCGATCGGGGTCTTGTCCTCGAAGTGGAGCGTGACCCGTTGGCTGCTCGCCTCGCAGCCCAGTACACGGAGCGCCCGGAGCTGGGGCTTGAGCGTCATCAGCCGGATGAAGCGGCGGGCCGGCTCCGGCGGGGGTCCGAAGCGCTCCTCCATCTCCTCCCCTAGCTCAACCGCTTCGGCCTCGTCCGCCGCTGAGGCCAGGCGCTTATAGAGCGACAGGCGGACGCCGACGTCCGAAACGTAGTCGTCCGGCAAGTAGTGCTCGGCCGTTACTGTCAGCTCCGGGTCGATGTCGGCGGTTCGTGGCTGTCCGCGCAGTTCGGCAACTGCCTCCTCTAGCATGTGGGCGAAGAGCTCGAAGCCGACGGCCGCAACGTTGCCGCTTTGCTCAGCGCCCAGCAGGTCGCCGGCACCCCGCAGCTCCATGTCCATCGAGGCGAGCTGGAAACCGCTACCCAGCTGGTTGAAGCGCTCCAGTGCCTCGATGCGCGTGCGCGCCTCGTCGCTCATGTCGCCGGGCGCGGGCGCGAGCAGGTAGCAGTACGCTCGCTCGCGTGAGCGGCCCACGCGACCCCGTAGCTGATAGAGCTGGGACAAGCCGAACATGTCCGCCCGATCGATCAGGATGGTGTTGGCGCGCGGAATGTCGAGCCCGTTTTCGACCAGTGCGGTCGAGCACAGGATATCGTAGCGGCCGTCGACGAAGTCGGTCATGACCTGTTCGAGTATGTTCTCGCGCAGGCGCCCGTGGACGGTGGCCACCTTGGCGTCTGGTATCAGCGCCTGGATCTCCGCCGCTCGCTCGTAGAGCCGTTCGATGCGGTTGTTGATGAAGAATACCTGGCCACCCCGGGCCAGCTCGCGCTCGATGCCCTCGCGCACGACGTGGTCCTGCCAGCGGGTGACGAACGTCCGGACGGCGCGTCGATCGACGGGTGGCGTGGTGATGAGCGATAGCTCGCGCAGTCCGCCGATCGCGAGCTGCAGGGTCCGCGGGATCGGAGTCGCGCTGAGCGTGAGCACATCGACTTCGGTGCGCAGCTTCTTGATGCGCTCCTTGTGGGTCACGCCGAAGCGCTGCTCCTCGTCGATGATCAACAGACCCAGCTGCTTGAAGTGCACGTCTTTCGACAGCAGCCGGTGTGTGCCGATCACGATGTCGCACTGGCCTTCGCGGAGCGCCTTGACGACTTCGCCCTGCTGTTTCTTAGGCACGAAGCGGGACAGGACTTCCACGCGCACAGGATAGTCGCGCAGGCGGCTGTCGAAGGTTCGCAAGTGCTGCTGCGCGAGTACGGTGGTCGGGCACAGCACCGCCACCTGGCGCCCGGACATGGCGGCCCGGAACGCCGCCCGCAGCGCCACCTCCGTTTTGCCGAACCCCACGTCTCCACAAACCAGCCGGTCCATGGGCCGGTCGCCGACCAGGTCCTCCAGCATGTCATCGATCGCGTGGCGCTGATCTTCGGTCTCCTCGTAGGGGAAGGTGGCCTCGAACTCCGCGTAGTTCGCATCGGCGGGCGGATAGGCCGGCCTGGCCTGGGCGGCGCGCGCCGCGTACAGGGCGAGCAGTTCGTCGGCCAGCTGCTTGACCGAACGCTCGACGCGCTTTTTGGTGCGTGCGAAGGTCTGACCACCGAGCTTGTCGAGCTTCGGGCGCTTGGTTTCGGCCCCGGCGAACTTCTCGATCTGGTTGAGGCGCGTGACCGGAAGGTAGAGCTTGTCCCCGCCTGCATATTCGACTTCGAGCACCTCGACCGCTTGGGGTCGCCTTCCTTGCAGTTGCTCGTAGCGCGAGACCGGTACTTCCTGGCGGCCGAGGCCCAGGTAGCGCCCGATCCCGTGCTCCACGTGGACCACGAAGTCGCCGACCTGTAGCTGTCGGAGATCTTCGACGAAGGCGCGCTTGCGGTTGCGCCCCTTGCGTGCCGTGGGTGTTCGGCGTGCCCGCAGCCCGAAGATCTCGTCTTCCGTCACAAAGGCGGTCAGCGTGTCCGCCATCACGAAGCCGTGTTGCAGGCCGCCGATCACAATCCGGAACTCGCCACCCGGGGGTTGGCCCGTTTGCAGAGGCCGGGGCTCGAAAGGCCCAGGCTTGGGTGAGACCAGCCCGTGGCCCGACAACAGGCCCTGCAGGCGCTCCGCCTGGGTCTCGGTGCGGGCGCAGACGAACACGGAAAGGCCCTCCGACAGCCAGCGCTCGACACGAGCGATCAGCGGAGACAGTGGGTGTCCGGTGGCGGCCGGCCCGTCCTTGCCCGGAGCTGTCTGGCTGCGCTTGGCCTTGAGCGCATTGCGAAGCGCGGTGTGGTCCTCGGCCTGGGCGCGCACCAGCGTCTGCTCGTCCACGTCTTCGAGGAAGGACATCGCCGACTCCGCGATCAGCTCTCCCTCTTCCACCGAGCCTCCGCCGACCGCCAGCCGGTGGCAGACGCACAGGGGTCCAGCACGCAGGGCGTCGGCCAGGTCGGCAGAGATCAGGTAGTGGTCGCGCAGCTCGTAGGCCGGTTGGTTGTCGGCCACCTTGGCCCCGCGATCCCCACTGGCGCGCTCCAATTCCTCGTCCAGCGCCCTGATCGCCGCGGTGGGGTCCACGACCACGCGCGTCGTGTCCTGTGGAAGGTAGTCGAACAACGTCTCGACCTGCTCGTAGAACGCGGGCATGAAACCTTCGAGCCCGAGAAACGCGCGGCCGCTGCGGATGTCCTCCACCAGCGCCTTGCGGCGGCTGGTGGGCAGGTTGATGTGATCGCACAGGTCGCTGATACGCTGACAGGCCCTGTCGAGCTCGCCTTCGTCTACCATCGTGTTGCGCACCGGTGGTAGGGCTACGCGCTCGATGGCATCGAGCGAACGCTGGTCGTCCGGGTCGAAACGCTTGATCGACAGCACCATGTCGAAGTCGAGCTCAATGCGGCAAGGGTGGCTGCTGTTGGGGGGGAATACATCGACGAGCGCACCGCGCACGGCGAAGCTACCCGGATCTTCCACGACCGGCGCCCGCAGGTAGCCGGCAGCCGCCAGGGTGTGGGTCAGCGTATCGAGGGACAGCTCTGTTTCGTGTTCGACCACCAGCGAGCGCTTTCGCACGGCCCGCCGCGGTGGCACGCGACGACATACCGCGGCGATCGGGGCGACCACGCAGCGCACAGGCTGGGCGTGGGCAAGGGCAAACAGTGTGGTGAGCCGGTCCATGGCAGCCCGCCGGTCCGGCGCGATGTCGACAAAGGGCGAGGTGTCCGTCGCGGGGTAGGCGAGGATCTGGTCTCGCATGTCCGGCCCGGCGAAGAAGCGAATGTCCTCGCGCAGGGATTCCGCCTGTTCCCGCGTGGCGGCGATCACCAGCAGCGTTTGGTCGGCGCGTTCATGCAGTGCGCGTGAAATCGCCCAGGCGGTGGCGCCTAGCGGTAGGCCCGCGAGATCGCTGCGGGGCCGTCCGATCGCGGAGACCGCGTCGACCAGGGTGTGTGAGGAGCCGGCGAGACTCCGCTCCAGGGAAAAACGATCGGACATACACGTTGGGCCCGCGGGCCGGCGGAACGTAGCGGTTCTTGGGTTCGCTCACAACCCGGCCCGGCTTCGATCCGAGTGCTGTAACTATATGAAAATATGGATATATAGACTGTCGTTGCCACGTGCTATGTCTGCTGACAGCCGTCCGTTTGGTGCTCGCATGCCTGGGCGCGCTACAACGCCGCCCATGATCACACTCCAACAGGCCGGTCCAGGCGATGCCGAGACGGTCCTGCGCTTCATCCGGGCGCTAGCCGAGTTCGAGCACGAGCCGGATGCGGTCGAGGTTGACGCGGACACCCTGCGCCGTCAGCTGGCTCAGCAGCCGGCTCCGTTCGAGTGCTGGCTCGCGTGCGATGGCACGGAGCCGGTCGGATTTGCGCTGATGTTTCCAACCTACTCGACCTGGCGAGGTAGGCCCGGCATCTGGCTCGAAGACCTCTTTGTCCTTCCCTCCCACCGTGGCCGCGGCGTCGGTCGCCGGTTGCTTGAGCACGTGGCCCACCTGGCGGTCGAACGTGGCTGCGGCCGGCTCGAATGGTCCGTACTGGACTGGAACACGGACGCCATCGCCTTCTATGAACGCCTGGGCGCCGAGCGGATGACCGAGTGGACCACCTGTCGTGTCAGTCGAGGCGCGCTTGCGGCGCTTGCGCGCGGCGCGGCGGACGGGCCCCGGTGAGCAATGCGCACGGTCTAGAGAACCGGCTAGCGCGGCTCATTCATGAGTTCCTGCGTCGGATCGGGCAGGGGTTCGGCTCCACAGGGCTCTTGATGGCCGACGGGAATACTCCGCGCATTTCATAGTCACGGTGGCCTGACTTCAGAGGTCACTAGCTCGAAGTTGGCTGCAAAGGTCACGCTGCCGCCCTTGGGACCGGGGTTGAACCGAAGGCGCGTCACGACAGCTTCCATGCAAGCATCGACGACCGGGTCGCCGCTCGTCTCTCGGATCGCTCCCGTGACCGTGCCATTGACCTGTATCGTCAACTCGATGCGGACCTTGCCACCTAGCTTCGTCTTGCGAAGCAACCCCCGTTCATAGCATTGCTGCATGGCCCGGATGCGCGCCCTGATCGTCCGAAACACAACGGAACGGTCGAAGTGCCCAGGGCCCCCGACGAAATCAACAGACCTTCCAATGACCCAGCCCCGAGTCACTTGGGAGCGAGGGTTCGTCTGGTTCTGATTGTTCACAGGGGTCTGCGGTCGCGGCTTCCCTATTGCCGCTGTGGCAGCCGCCACGGATGTGCGAGCCTCTGATGCCGGCTTTGGCGCTCCCCTACGCTCCTGTTCGGGCGGGGGCTCTATTGCGACCTGGTCGACCACGGGTGGCGTCCGTTGCTCGGGCGCTTCTACGTTGGCGGTGCTGGGCGCCGCCGGAGTACTTGCCCCCAAGGCGCGCTTCTGCGCTTCGACATGCTTCTGTTTGAGTGCGAGCTCTTCTGCCGCACGCCGCTCGGCTTCGAGGTGTTGTTGAGCGACGCGCAGGTGCCACGTTCCCCACGCCACAGCGGCCAACGCCAATATCCCTAGCGGAGTCGCGACCCGAAGCCGGGCGGGCACGCGTTGCGTGCCTTTCCCGATCGCAGCGATCAATCGTTCCACGTGAAAGTCGAAGTCTGCGCCGGAAGCGATGCGCGTCGCCTGATAGTTCAGCAACGGTTGCATGGAGGGGGGAAGTTCGTCCTTGGCGGGTAGGTCGCCGTCGCGGACCAGAACTGGAAAGACCCGCGGAGGTGGGGTACGCGCCAAGGTCTGTTCGACCTCGAACCGGACCCAATCCGGCTTTGACGTGTCCCTGGCCTGGCGAATCCAATCGCGCCCAATGACCACCAGGACCACATCGGCGTCGGACAGCTCGTCCGTGGTCGCCTGGTTGAAGTCGTGCCCCGGGAGGATCGCGTCGGTGTCCTGGAAAACATGTGGGAAGCGAGCGCTGAGGCGTTCCCTGATGCGGGACACCACGTCGATGTCGTCACGCCGATACGAGATAAAGATTCTCATGACATCCCTTTGTGGGCCGACCGGCGACTACGAACTGTCCAGCAGGCCCGACTCTAGTCCATTTGGCCCCCGAAATCGCTAGGGACATAAGGATAGGGTGGCGAAGTCCTGTAGAGTCGAAGAACAGGCGAGGCGGCGTCGAAGTCGTGAATGATCCGGGCTAGCCCCGGGCTAGCCCGTCCGGTGGCACGGAGCCGGGGCTGCTCTGCTATGCTTGGGTCACATGGGTAAGTTGCGGGTGGTGAGTTGGAACGTGAATGGCTTGCGGGCCTGCGCGAAGAAGGGTTTTCTGGAGTGGCTCGCGCAGGCGCGCGCGCAGGTCGTGGGCTTGCAGGAGGTGCGCGCGCTTGCGGAACAGCTGCCCCCGCCAGTGCGCTCGCCGCCGCGCTGGCGCGCACACTTCGTTTCGGCGGTTCGCAAGGGGTACAGCGGCGTTGGGCTCTATAGCCGGCGGGCACCGGACCGGGTTGAGGGCGACCTGGGGGAAGCACGCTTCAACGACGAGGGCCGGGCGCAATTCGCGCACTTCGGAAAGCTCGTGGTGGCCAACGTGTACTTCCCGAAGGGCAGCGGTCCAGGCCGCGACAACAGCCGCGTGCCGTACAAGCTGGACTTCTATCGCGCCGTCTTCGATCGCCTGCAACGCCATCGTCGGGCGGGCAAGCGGGTGCTGGTCATGGGCGATTTCAACACGGCACACCGTGAGATCGACCTGGCTCGGCCCAGGTCGAATACCAAAAACAGTGGCTTCCTGGCCGAAGAGCGGCAGGAGATGGACCGCTGGATCGAGGCTGGCTGGGTCGACACCTTCCGCCACTTTCACGCGGAACCCGGCCACTACACCTGGTGGCGCCAGTGGGGAGAGGCGCGCGAGAACAACGTGGGCTGGCGCATCGACTACGTCCTGGCCTGTCCGCGCGCCCTGCCGTTCGTAAAGCGCGCGTTCATCTGGCCCGACGTCGACCTGTCGGACCACTGCCCCGTTGGGGTGGACCTGGACTCCGCCATCATGTGACCGCGTCTCGAACCCTACGCTGGCGACTGGAGGCGTTGTGCTCGCTTGGGTTCGCGTTGCCGCGGTGCTAGCCCGCATCCATCACCAAATCACGCGCCCTCGCACAACTGCTCGACTCCGC
>JAPPOR010000863.1 GCA_028817905.1 Myxococcales bacterium | reverse complement strand
AGCAGCTCTCGGTCCCGCTTCTTCTGCTGCTCCTGCGCGTGCTTCAGCGCCGCGCTGAGGAGCTTGTTCTCGACGATCGCGCCTTGCCGCACATGCCCCTGCTTGTCGAAGGGCCGGGCGGGGAGGTCGCGCCCCTCGAAGCGAATGCGGACCTTGCCGTCCTCTGTTTCGAGGATGTCCACGCGCTTTCCCATCGCACGGCGCGCTTCTTGGTCGGTCTTGTCGAGGACGTACATCACGCGCTTGTAGTGGAGCGTCAGGTTGTTGGTGAGCTTCCTCGTCTCCTGCCACGTGAACACGTCGCCCAGGTCCTCCTCCGGCCGCAACGGCCTGTGCGCGTCGCGCGGGTTTAGGGCAGGGCGACCGAACCGTTCGTTGAAGTCCCTCATGAACTCCAGCGCGAAAGCATTGGCCGCCTCGATCGTCGAGATTCCCCGAAGGCGGAGCTCCTTCACCAGTCGGTTCTGCAGTGTCGAGTTGACGCGCTCCACACGGCCCTTTGCCTGCGGAGTGTTCGCGCAAAGAGTATCGATATTCAGGTCCCCCATGGCGCGCCCGAACTGCGTGTACCCGTCGCCACCTTTGGGCTGCTTGGCGTTGACGCGAAACACGCTGGCCTTGTCGCTGTAGAACGCCACCGGCTTGCCGTGGCGCCGCAGGTAGGTCTTGGTCGCCTCGAAGTAGTTGAACGTGGACTCGGCGTCGCAGAACCGCAGGCCCATGAGTTTCCCGGTCGCGTCGTCGATGAACACGAGCAGCGTGCACGCCGGTCCTCGGTCTTCGAACCAGCGGTGCTCGGACCCGTCGATCTGGATGAGCTCACCATAGCACTCGCGCCGGGCACGCGGCTGGTGGATTTGCCGCCGACGCTGCGTGCGCGTCGCCCAGATATTCTCCTCGATGAGCCACTTGCGCAGCGTCTCGACCGAGACCCCGATGCCGTGCAACTTGGTCAGCTTCTCGTGCGCCAGCGTGGGTCCGAAGTCGTGGTATTTCTCGCGGACCAGCGCGATGGCGCGCTCCCGGATGGTCTCTGGAAGCCGCCGGTTGCTGGGCCGGCCTCGCTGGCCGGACACCAATCCGGCGGCACCGTTAGCCTCGAACCGACGCAACAGCCGCCGTGCCTGCCGCTCGCTCAGGTGCATCCGCTTCGCAGCCGCCCGCAGCGACAGCCTTCGCTCGATGACCAGGCCTAGCAACTGCACCCGGTCGAGTTCTTTCACGCTCATGGTCACGGTCTCCGCCATGCCCGCGATCGGTAGCCGAACCGGACATTTCTAAATGGGGGAAACCGGACATTTCTACTTTGGTCCTACAATAACTGTTATCCGCAAGTAGAAACGTCCTACTACCGCGTTTTGTAGAAATGTCCTATCGGCTGTCGCCGCTCCCGATGAAGGTGTTTTCCTGGGCAGCGCCGGGGTGGGGGGCAGGGCCGCACGGCGCTAGCGGCCATCGCCGCACCTGGCGAGTGGAACCCCACCCACCCGAAGCGTTGGCACCACGCAAGGCCTGTCAGTCGACAGGGCCGTCAGGCCCTGATTCGATCGACTCCACCACCGCATGATAGCGCTCCTGAAGGCCTTCCAGCTCGGCTGGAGGCGTCGGCAGCCCCTCTGCCCCACGAGCAGCCAGCGTGACGAGCGACCTCATCAGCTGGGAATAGGTCTCGGGCAGGCGATCAAAGAACGGCATCAACAACTGTGCGCCTTCCATAAGCATCGCCACTCCAGCTTCAGTCTCGTCCGCTTGCAGCAGAGCGTGCCCATGCGTCCCTAGGCTCCTCGCCAGGTCGGGTAGGAACTCCTCCGGACGCGCGTCTGCTAGCTGTCGATACGTCTCCACGGCCTCCTGTGTCGCTGCCTTCGCTCCCTCCCAATCATCTAACTCGCTGAAGGCTCCGCCGAGGTTGTCCAGACTGTCAGCCAGGTTGGGCAGGAACGCGTCCGGGTGCGCTTCTGCTAGCTGTCGATACGCCTGCACCGCCTCCTGTGTCGCTGCCTTCGCTCCCTCCAGATCACCTACCGCGCTGAGGTCCCGGCCAAGGTTGGTGAGCGCACCCGCGAGGCCCGGCAGGAACGCGTCCGGGCGCGCTCCCGCGAGGCCACGGTAGTGCCGCACCGCCTCCTGCGTCGCCGACAGCGCTTCCTCTCGACGCCCGATCTGATTGAGGGCAATACCAAGCAGGCCAGCATATCGAGCAGCAAGCTCTTCCGACGCGGCCCGGCTCCTCAGCTGCTTGTAGGCCCAGACCTTGACCTCACGGAGTGCAACCGTCTGGTGTGGAAGCAGGTTCTGCGCTTCCCAGTCTTGCGCCAACGCAGCGTCGTCGTGCCCTTCCAGCGCTCTTGCGAGTTCCTGGCCTAGCACGTCGTCAATGTGCTTCTCCGAGACCGCCACCGTAGCCGCAAGCGCTGCCCTGGCTCGCCCTGTGGGGTCCACCTCAAGAACCTGTCTCACCCACTGACGCGCTGGCTCCCGGAGCTCGTGTGCAAGCCGCCCCAGCACCGTCAACGCGCGCTCGAGCTGAGCGTTGTCCGCCTCCACCAACGAGACCTCGAGGTAGTCGTCGTCCGTTTCCGGGTGCGGAAGCACATTCGCCACTAGGGCCTCAGCCAGCAGATCTGGCTCTAGGGGCCCGACGCCCTTGCTTCTCGGGTAGTAGCGGCGCAAGCGTGTCTGTAGCTTGTCATCGGGCGCCACTTGGAGCTCCGATGCCAGGCGTTTGAACTGCTTGTTGCGCACGCCGCCTTGGAACGTGACGGCTGCCATGAGCTGAAGTAGCGACCACGGCGCTCCATCGCCACCTGCGGTAGATACCCACCAGGCGCTTTCGCGCTGGACCATCTTCCACGGCAACCCCCGCGCGTCTGCGATCGCGCCGGTGCCATCGACTTCGAGCACAGCGTTGAGAGCTGCCAAGTGCAGGTAGAGCGGGCGGGCGTAGCGTGGCTCGTCGAACGACGCGGTGGTGGTCCCGCAGGATGCGGCTTGGACAGCCGCTCAGACATGGCGGCCAGCGCTTTCGTGTACAACACTTCGCGGGCTCCGGCCTCTAGCGGCACGTCGCGCACTTGGACGACCTCGCGCCGCCGCAAATGATCGACGGCCGCATCACCACGGGCCAGGTTGTCCCACCATTCGCCGGCGTGCCGAGCGAGCAAAACGAGGCGCAGCTTCCTCGCTGGCTCGGCTTCGAGCAGCTTCTTCAGCCATGGCCCAAGGCCCCGGCCTTCCGCGTGATCGATGATCACGAGCGCCGGATGCCCAGAACGTGCCAAGAACGGCAATGCCTCGTCCTGGAGATCCTCAGGAAGGTACCCAGCGTGCCAGTGCTCGTCCGTGCGCCCCCAAGTGACTTCGCAGAAATGCATGAGTAGGCGCGTCTTGCCTACCCCGCCAGGACCGATGAGCAGCTGAAGCTCGATCCGCTCTCCAGGCTCGTCGCACAGGGCATGCAGCAGCGCCAGTTCGCTGGCACGGGCCGCCTTGTGAAACTGCACCGCACCGTACCGTGCGTCGAGCAGCTGTGCAGGCGACGGTTCGGGCGGAAGACTGAGCCTGCGGGAGCGCAGAACGCCCACCAGGGTGTCCGCCAAGGGCTCGGGGAGACGAGCCAGGATTTGCTCAAGCAAGGCTTGCTGCTGTTCGCTTGACTCCACGAGCGCTAGCAGTGCGTCGCGGTGCGAATCAAGCTCGGGGAGCAGGGCGTCCAGTGTCGGGGACAGCCACTGGCGTAGGTCACGCAACAGCAGATCCCGGTCTGCTTCCCCCTGGGAGTCGGCAGTCGCCTGCTCCAACCGCTTGTCCGCAGAGTTTGCCTCGAGCCAGCACTCGAACTTCGCCATCAGCAAGCGAACGACGAAGCCCGCGACCACCGCCCCCGCTGGCCCCGTCACCGAGCCGAAGCCAAGTGCGGCGAGGGCTGGGACGGCGCCTTCGCGCGCCAACTTCGAAAGCAGATCGCCCAGCGCCTCGCGCAGTTTCGCATCGTCGCGTTTAGCGAGGGCAGCTCCGACCTTGTCCAGGTCGTCTCCCCGCGCCTCAAGGAATCCCTTGGGCCCGTCGCTGGTGACTCCCTGTGCACTCTGCGGTGTGGAGTCGGCAGCCGCCATGACGGCGACGATACCTAGATCCACGCCCCGTTTCGACACCCGTGTTCGCCCCCAAACAACGCGCCGATGTTCTGGGGCTTCGCCAGGTCAGGCCCCGAGCTCGCGTTCAGTGCTGTGCGTCCTCGAGACTGAACGGCCGGGGCGCCTCGAAGGCTGCGAACCGAGATCATGGGTGACAGATGCACCGACTTCATGGGTAACACTTCGCCCGCGACGGCCGGACCGGGGGGGAACGGAGCCAACCTCACCATTCGATACCTCGCTACCTCGCGAAGTACCTTCTTTGTGGGATGCTTCGGGGCGCCCGAGGCTCCGAGCCCCGCGGCTACTGTGACGCCCGCCGAGGCTTCGAGCGTCTCGGGGTAGGGGACAGGCCCCCTGCCGCTGTGCGGGCGATGGTCTCGCTTATCACGCTCAGCGGGTCGCGCGCGGCTGCCGCGAGGTTGTCCTCAGGCAACTTCCCGTCCCCGATGGCCACCCGCCCGGCCGTGCGAGTGACCTCCTGCCCGGCCTTCGCCTTGCGCTGCTCGAGCAGCTTCCGGTCGCGCTTGGTGAAGCTGCGCCGCTTGAGCTTCTGGGCGTCCCGCTCCTCTTGCTGCGCCGCTGCGTACTTCAGCGCCGCCGACAGTGCCTTGTTGTCCACAATCGCTGCCTGCCGGACGTGACCCTCTTTCCGAAACTCTTGGGCTGACAGCTCTACGTTGCGGTGCATGAACGCGACCCGCCCGTCCTCGTACTCGATCACATCGATGTACTTCCCGATCGCGTCGCGCGCAGCGTCCGTCTTGTCCAACAGATACAACGCGCGGTTGTAGTGTAAGGCCAGCGCCTGGGTCACCTTGCGCTGCTCTCGCCACGTGAAGACGCGGTCGAGATCCTCGTCCGGACGCAGCGGCCGGTGGGCGTCGTGCGGGTTGAGGGCAGGGCGAGCGAAGCGCCGGTTGTAGTCCTCGACAAACTTCGCTGCGAACGCGTTCGCTGCCTCGATCGTCGAGATCCCCGCGAGGCGCAGCTCCTTGACCAGGCGGTTTTGCAGCGTCCCATTGGCTCGCTCCACGCGGCCCTTGGCCTGGGGCGTGTTGGCACACATCGTGTCGACATTCAGATCGCCCATGGC
>JAPPOR010000906.1 GCA_028817905.1 Myxococcales bacterium | reverse complement strand
ATCCGGGCTAGGCTTGTCCCGTGGATCTGGCACGAAACGAGGCCCTGCGACAACGGCTGGATCGTGGTCTACGGGGCTTCGACGTAGTGGAGCGTCGAGCAGAGGAAGGCCGAGCCGCAGCGGTCGCGGTTGCGATTGCGGACGAAGGCCACGGTGCCGACGTGGGCGGGTTGCCGCGGCATGGTCGCTGGAGCGGGGACGCGGCTGTCCTGCTCACGCGGCGGTCTTCGCGCTTGCGCCATCATGCCGGGCAGTGGGCGCTACCCGGCGGGCGCCTCGACGAAGGGGAGACTCACCAAGCTGCGGCTCTGCGTGAACTGGAGGAGGAGATCGGTCTGTCGCTCACCCACGAGACGGTGCTCGGCCGGCTGGACGACTTCGAAACGCGCTCGGGCTTTGTGATCACGCCGATTGTGGTGTGGGCCGGTCCGGCCCGCGAACTGCGGCCAAACCCTGGCGAGGTGGCCTCGATCCATCGCATCCCACTGCGAGAGCTGTTGCGGCGCGATGCACCGTTGCTCGACCACGAGCACGACTCGCAGGTGCCCGTGCTGAGGATGCCCGTCGGCGACAGCTCCATTGCCGCGCCTACGGCCGCGCTCCTGTACCAGTTTCGGGAAGTCTGCCTGTGTGGGCGCGGCACCCGGGTGGCCCATTTCGAGCAGCCCCGTTTCGCCTGGCGCTGAGCGGTGCCCTGCCTTTGGGTGGGTGACGGCTGCAACTATTCACACTGGGCCAAGCCCAACCAATCCAGGCCATGTGATCCAAGGTCCTGTTTTTATTTCTGTTTTGTGAATCGCTGGCGACTTGGCAAGCGCGCACATGGTGGTAGACATTCAACCTTGGTGAGTTGTTGGCGGCATGCACCGCGTGCCGACAAGTGTGTCGAACATGTCATTGGTCGCGGGGTCGTAGCCACCCCGCGCCAGGAGAGGGATCACCGCCATGTCAGTGCGTGGAAAGAGGACAATCACAGCGAAGCCCGCGGTTGCCGCAACGTCGCTCCTAGTGGCGTGTTGGGGGTGCTCGTCTGGTTCGAACGACGGTGGAGCCCCCCCGTTGGCCCAGGACGGGACCCATGCGGTCGAGGCGACCGATCCGCCGGAACCGCCCGCGGCACCGATGTCGATGAATGAGGCCGGCAGTGGCGCCCAGACGGACGTTGGGGCCACCCCCGGTGGCAACACCGGTCAGACGCCCGCGGCGTCCATGCCCGATCCAGGTGCGATGGCAGACCCCGGCGCGATGGCGGACCCGGGCGCGATGGCGGACCCGGGCGCGATGGCGGACCCGGGCGCGATGGCAGAACCCGGCGCGATGGCAGATCCTGGGATCGAGCTGGCGGCGAACTGTGAAGGCGGCTCCATCGACGGGTGCGGCTCGGTGATGGTGGCATCGAGCGGGATGACGCTCGAGCTGGGGCCACTCGGCGCCAAGATGGTGCCCAACGTGGGCCGGGGCGTGAACGGGATGAACTTCACGACCAACAGCGATAACCCGGCGATCTGTCCGATCTTCGCAGCAAGCTTTGGCGAGGATCCGGAGTCCACCGAACGGCTGCTCGATACCGGCGAGCTCGACATGAGCCTGTACTCGGTCTACCAGCCGGCCATCCTGGAAGAAGGGGCGACCTATCCTGTAGTCGTTTGGGGCAACGGGACCTGTGCCCAGCCGGAGGGGTATGGTCCGCTGCTCCGCTTCGTCGCCTCCCACGGTTTTGTAGTGATCGCACCGCACTCGCGCTTCGTCGGAAGCGGCTCGGAACTCCGCAAAGGAGCAGACCTGGCTGAGGCGCTCAACGCGGACGACAGTCAAGAGCTGTTCGGCAAGCTGAAGCTCGACAAGATGGGCGTCATGGGACATTCGCAGGGCAGCGGCGGGGCGCGTTCGGCTTCCAACGACGCGCGGTTCGACGCGATCATTCTTTGGAATGGCGGCGGCGCGCCTCCCAATCAGAAGCCCTACCTGGCGGTATCGGCCGAGATGGATCTGCAGCCGCTGTCGACGCTCGAAAGAGCGCTTCGGGACAGTGGCGCCTACATCTTCTTCCACGACAGTGCCGGTATGGGAGCCCAGCGCGGCCACCTCACGCTGATGCTGGAACCGGAGCGCGTGGCCATGATGGCTGTCAACTTCTGGAAGATGACGCTTCTGGACGACGCGGAAGCTGCCACCTGGTTCAAGGGGGCAGACTGCAAGATGTGCACGCAGGGGACGATTCCCGAGTTAAAGGCGTATGACTTTGGATCGCGCTTCTAGCGCTCCCCAAGCGAGACCATGACCATGATGAAGTTGTGTCGATTCAATGCGCGGTGGGGCGCCATCCTGTGGGTATTGGCGCTCGCCCAGCTCGCGTGTACCGAGGACAGCGGGCCCGAATGGAAGCCGTCGGAGAGTTCCGTCTTTGCCCAAAGCATGATGGTCGCGACGCCGGCTACGCCGGAACCCGAAGCCCAGCCCGGGGCATCGGGTTCAACGGCCGCCGCGCCGATGCCCGAGGGCCCGAGTACAGGCCCCCAGGGCGGCGGCGGCGCCCCGGAGAGTTCGACGGGCCCCGCGACGACGATGACGATGATGGAGGAGTTCCAGCGCCGCGATCCGCTGCCCCTCGATGACCCGGACGTGCAGACGTGCATCCAGCGGGGGATCGAGTTGGGAACACCTCCCACATGCGCCGAATGCACGTGCCAGTACTGCAAGCCCGAGGCTGATCGCGTCTACCTGGCCGAAGACCCCTCGTTTGCCGAACGGGCGCAGGGGCTCATCTCCTGCGGCCTGCGCACCTGTTGCGCGGCGACTTCTTGCTACTGTCAACGCACGCCCGACGGCCAGAATACTGATTTGGCTGCGTGCGTAGCCAATCCGCAGGGTCCGTGCATCGACGAGGTTCATGAGGCCGCCGGGGAAGAGGGGATCGTGCTGATCCAGGGGCCGTGCGAGCAGGACGAAACCAACCCCTGCTTTGCAGCCCGCTCGCTCGGCTTGTGCACAACGGGCGATCCGGCTCCCCTGCCGCCCAATCAACCAGTGGAGGGGCATTGCACCGAGGCCTGCCAGATGTGTGGAGGGGCTGCTGGCGAGATGCCCGATGCCGGCATGCCGGCCCAGAGCCCCGGCGATAGTGGTATGCAGCAAGCTGCCGCAGACCCCGGAATGAACTGAGCAAGCGCTACGATGTCACCACGCCGCGCGGTCCTTGGTCATCGGGCTTGCCGTCTGGATGAACCGTCAGGCAATCGGCCCGCGCCGCCAGGCGGTATGCCTGACGACGCGGGCATGCTGTGCTGAAATGGGGTGAGTTGGGTAATAGGTTGGTTGCGCAGCATTGGCGACTCAAGACCAGAGAAGCCGCAGAGCACGCCATCGAGTGCACTTGTAAGCGTTACGCCGGTGCTTTGGCCAAAGTCGCTACGAGATCCCTACGAGATCGAAGGTGGTGGGGCGTATCGCCTTGCGCAACCAAGCTTGTGAAGCGATCAACGAGTCGTTCGTTTGTCGCTCGCTTCTTGCACACTACCGACCGGTCTTTCGGCAGCACCTTCGTTATCAAGATCGGGCAACCCATAGTGATGTGGTTGTCGAACGGCTGGTGGTTTGGCAGATCACCTCCGCTAGCATCCGCAACAAGTCCATCTGCGGCGTGCACAACGATCACTGGGGCGACTGCAGTGCCGTGCTGCTAACCACTCAGGCGACAGACTTCGGAGGTAGCGAAGGACGTCCATCTGTTTTCGTCGTGGTTTGAAGTTCGGCATCGGGCTAGCCCGCACCCGTCACCAAGGCACGCGCCCTCGCACAACTGGCTAGCCCGGATCACTCATGACTTCGACGCCGCCTCGCTTGCGGTTCGACTCTCGAAGCCCGTGAAGCCGGATCGCGTGTCGTTTGACTCCACGTAGGGCCTACGTTCGTCCAATCGTCTATCCGTTCCCATTGAGTCCCTGTGTGGGGACGCCTGGAAGGACGGACTTCGTTCTGGGCCATTCCCGTTCAGTACGTGCCGGCTGGAATGATCGAACGTCCGATTGCGCCCTATCCGGAGCGCTTTGTCTTAAACGGTCGATCTCGGAGCATTGCCAAAGCTTCCCCACCGTGCCAGCCCAACACCTGTTGGGTGATTTCATGGCAAAGGGTTTGGTAAATGATGGGTATACGCGCACGAACATGTTGGTGGGTATCGCTCCTCCTGTTGGCGGGGGGGTGCGCATCTGACGATTCTCCTGCTGCGACCGGGGCGGAGACGGCGGGCCAGCTGGCGGCAGACCGACAGACGACGGCGGCGGGCCAGCCATCGGCTGGTACCTCCGGTGCAACGGCTGTCAGCGACCCTGTGGCTCCCCCGAGCACACCGGTCGCTGCCGGCGCTCCATCGGGTGCAGGTGCTCCGGCGGCTGCGACGGGCACGCCTGCGGACGGCCCCGTGACGCCGGGGGCGCAGCCGCCTGCCACGGCCATGCAGGGGGAAGGACCCACCATGATGCCCGGGCCGGGCATGCCGGTGGGGATGCCCGAGGGAACGCCGAATGATGGTGACGATCCGCCGGCGCGGACGCCGCGCATGGACGACACGTGTCTGAAGCCTGGCGACGGGACTTACTCGGAGCGGGGCCCCTATCAGGTAGGCATGATGGACATCGACCTGGGTATGATCCAAGAGCGGCAAAACTCAGGGATGTTTACGATCTTCTACCCCATGCCGATGGAAGAGAACTGTCTCCATCCGATCGTCGCGTGGGGCAACGGCACCACTGTCCGCGGTTCGGCAACGTATGCCTTCTTCAACAGCAACGCCGCGGCCTGGGGCATGGTTGTGGCAGCGTCCCACGAGGACAACGCGGGCAGCGGGAACTTCCACAAGGCAGCCCTCGACTGGTTGCTCGAGCAAAACGATGATCCCGACAGTATCTTCTACCAGAAGCTGAGCACACGCGCGGGGACCTCCGGTCACTCCCAGGGTGGCTTCGGTGCTTCGGCCGGCTCCTCCCACCCGAACGTCGAGGCCCAGGTGTCCGTGGGTGCCGGCGGCCGTGGAACGGAGAAGGTGGCGGTGCTTGTCCTGACGGGGACGATGGACATCCTGGGCGACAACCCCGGCGGCCTGGTCGATCGGGCGACGGGGCCTGCGTTCGTAGCCAGCTGGGAAGGCGGAGACCACTTCGTCACCCAGACGGTTGCTGGCTACATTGGTCGCGACCCCGGCACCATGCAGATGCAGCGCTTCTACGCAGCCTGGTTCCG
>JAPPOR010000573.1 GCA_028817905.1 Myxococcales bacterium | reverse complement strand
CCCCTCGGTCGAGGTCAAGTGGCCCAACGATGTGTGGGTCGCGGGGCGTAAATGCGCCGGAATCCTCCTCGAGGCCATGTCGACGGGAAGCAACCTCAACAGCCTGGTCATCGGGGTCGGCATCAACGTCAACCGCCAGACGTTTCCGGACGGGCTCGACCACCCCGCAACCTCCATGGCCCTTGCGGCCGGTCGTCGCTTTGACCGTGAGGAAGTCCTTGCCGCGGCGCTCGGGCGGGTCGAACGCTGGATCACCCGTCTCGAGCAGGAGGGCGCCTCGCCCGTTGTCGATGCTGTCACCGAACGCCTGGCGCTTCGAGGGCAGGCTGTGACGTGTGGGGCATACGCTGGGGAACTGGTCGGAATCGCGACCGACGGTTCGCTGCGGTTGCGGACCGACCATGGTGAGGTCCGTTGCGTATCCGGCAGGGTCCGCCCCGCTCGCTGACCTGACCCACCACCTTGGCGCAAGAGCTTGCGAGACGGGGTGGGCCGGAATAGACCATGCCCATGCCAAGTACGAGCGAACAGGCACGGGCACTGGAACAGACGGCTGGCGCGCGCTTCGTCGACGACCTCAGGGTGGTTTTTCTGACGGGCGATGACCAGCGCGCTTGGTTGAACGGCCAGGTTACCAATGACGTCCGAAACACCGAAAAGGGGCAAGCCGTCTATGGGCTGGCGGTCACCGTCAAGGGCCGAATCATGGCCGACGTTTGGGCGCTCGACCTGGGAGAGCGGCTGGCAATTACCGTTCCCGCCGACGCACAAGAGAGCGTGCTCGCTAGCTTCGAGTCCCAGATCATCATGGAAGATGTCGAGCTGGAACCAACCGACCTGCAGGTGCTGTCGGTTCAGGGACCGCGCTGCGCGGAGGTCGTGCAGACCCTCCCGGCCGACTTGGCCGAACACACCTGCAAAGCCGCCGAGCTGGATCAGCCCGGCCGTTTCGTGCTCGTGAAGCCTGCCCAAAGAACGCGCATCGAAACGTTGCTCGGGCCGGCTCTGACCGCCGTGGGGGGTTTGGAGATCGACCCCGGCGGCTGGGAGCTCGCCCGCCTGCGCGCACGCCGCCCGCGCTTCGGCAGTGATTTCGGAATGGCCACTTACCCGCAGGAGGCCGGACTGAAGGACAGGGCGGTCTCGTTCAACAAGGGCTGCTACCTCGGACAGGAAGTCGTGTGTACGCTCGAGAGCCGTGGCCGCCTGGCGCGCAGGTTGTGTGCCCTTGCAGCCCACGATGAGCTGACGTCCGACCTGCCCCTATGCGCCGCCGGCGCGGAAGTCGGACGTGTGACGAGCGCTGCGTTGGACCCAGAGCACAACACATGGCTGGCGCTCGGCTTCGTCAAGCAGGCCCATACCGCCGCCGACACCGTGCTTGAGAGCAACGCGGGCAGCGTGCGAGTCGTTTCGCCCATCTCCTAGCAAGTCGCTAGCGATCAGCCAGGAAACGGGCACGCGCGCTTTTCCTCCGTCGCGGCAAAAGCCGCCCTATGTACACCCACCCGTCCCCCTGTCCGTGGGTCGCGCTGCTTCGGGCGGTTCAGTTCCGGGCTGCAAACCGCAAGGTCGAAACCGCCATTTTCGGGGTGGACACCACAGCCCACTGCGTGCAGCCGACACGCGCCGATGTCGCCTCAGATCTGCGCACAATCGCTGACCTTGCCCAACCCCGTCGCCATTCACCTTCCGTTGCCGGCCCCTAAACGCCGTGAGAACATCAGAGGGCCATGCGGCGAGTCGAGCAGGTTGCATGCCGAAGGGCGATAGACCGACCGCCTCGCTCTGCCGTGCCTGGGGATGGTGGGAATCAGGAGCAGCGCCCCTAAATGCAGGAAGATCCGCTCGTAGCGCAGTGCCAAGCCCGTATCGGCAAGATGATCAACGGGAAGTACCGCCTGGACGCGTTGATCGGCATCGGCGGCATGGCAGCGGTCTACATGGCGACCCACCGCAACGGAAGCATCGCCGCGGTCAAGATCCTGCACGACGAGGTCGCGCTCAACCAAGAGGTGCGGGAACGCTTCCTGCGCGAAGCCTACATCGCGAACAAGGTCGGTCACGATGGGACCGTCAAGGTCCTCGATGACGACGTCGACGAACACAACACGCCGTTCCTCGTCATGGAACTCCTTCAAGGTCAATCCGTAGAGGAGTACGCCGAATCCAATGGCGGGCGCCTATCGATCGAGCAGACGCTCGACATCGTCGACGCGACGCTGGCGGTTCTGGAGGCCGCCCACCGGCACAAGATCATCCACCGAGATCTGAAGCCGGAAAACCTATTCTTGACGCAACAGCGGGTAGTCAAAGTCCTCGACTTCGGCATCGCTCGCCTGCGGGAAGACAGCGCACGCAAGACCCAGACCGGAATGGTGATGGGGACCCCTTCGTTCATGGCACCCGAACAGGCCATGGGGCGCTGGAATGAGGTAGACGGTCGAACCGATATCTATGCCGTCGGCGCAACGGCCTTCACCCTGCTGAGTGGACTGCCGGTTCACGAAGCGGATACCGCCGGCGAAATGCTGGTCGCGGCCGCCACACGCCCGGCGCGCTCGCTTGCAAGAGTGCTTTCCAACGCGCCCTTCAATCTGGTCGCCCTGGTCGACAAGGCCCTCGCGTACGAGCGTGACAAGCGCCATCCCGATGCCACCACATTCCGCAGGGAGCTCGCCAAGGTCAGGGCATCGCTAGATGGCGAGGAGCTAGCCGCCACCGAAGCCGAGCCCGACCGACCCATGATCGCGCCAACCATGTCCGGCAACGACACGGCTTCCGGCATGGCGGCCAACGACATGGTCGACTACGACGAGCGCGACCATGGGATCGACAGCTACGATCCGAGCGAGAACACCGAAGAAGAGATCAACGCGATGGCGGAGGTCTTCGCCCTGCTCGAGCGCGCGCTGGTCGCAACCAAGCAGTACAGCGACGATCACCCGGAGACCAAGCGACGCTTCGACGAGGCGTTTCGCAACCTCGCTTCCGCCTTGATGACCTGTGACATCTGCCTCGCGTGGAACCTGACACCCTATGGCTTCGTCGTGGGCGAGCGGGTGATCTGGGAGCCCGAGGTTCCGTGGAACCGCATTCCATATCAGCTCTTCTCCGACGGGGTTCGAACGATCGGCTTCGTGCCCGGCCTGGACGAGGACGAATTCCGTCGCTGGATCGACCTGGTAACGCTCGACCCATCCGAGGACTTCTCCCCAGAAGACGACATGGTCACGCAGATCTGGGACGCGGCCTTCATGAACATCTTTCATCAGGCGATCGATTCCTTCGCCGAGGGCAACCAGGAGCAGCGGGCACGCTACGAAGCGGACCGCATGGCGATCATTCACGGTGCACAGAAAAGCCAGACAAGTGAGGTCGCGTCGGCGTGGAAGAGCGGCCAGGCCCAGGGGGGCACGGACGCAGCCCAACGCAGCCGACAGGTCATGAACTTCGTGGCGCGTGGGGAGCAGATCGACGCCGAGACAGCCGCCCGCGTCAACAACATGAACATCGTCGAGGCCGACGGCGATGAACTCACGGAAGAGGCCGAGGCGCTCATGCTCGACGAGAGTACCCGGGCCCTGCTGGCTGCACGTCTGCAGCCAGACGTGGGGGGGACGAGCGAACGGTTCGTGTATGCGGCGGCCCAGGCGTTTGTCGCGTCGGCCCGCATGGGGCGTTCACAGGCGGTCGCAGTACCACTGCGACGAGCGGTCGAAGGACTCGGCCGCGGCGAGCCGCGCCGAGCGATGGATATGATCCTGGAGTTGCGGGATGCGATCGAAGTCGAGGGCAAGGAGCTCGAGACGCAGAACCTGCGAGACATGCTGACGACGGAGGTCCTCTCCCCCAAGACCCTCGGGGAAATCCTGGATGGCTCGATGTCCATCCCCGCAGGCGAGGCGGAGGCCTACCAGGAGGCGCTCCACGGCATCCTCAACTGCATCCAGGGCCAGCACTTCGACTCCATCGTGGAGTTCCTGCCCAAGGTTCAGGACGAGGCCCTCCTGAAGACACTGCTCGACTTCATGGCCCGCACCGGCCGCGGCAACGAACAGAAGCTGGCTGCGCTGTTCAAGGATGCGGATGTGGAACTGGGTCTGTCGCTGGTGCGTATCCTGGCGGCGATCGGCAGCGACGAGGCCAAGGAGGCGATCACAGAAGCGACCTCGAGCCCGCATCCGCTCGTGCGGATTGAGGCGATGGGCCACCTGGAAGGCGTTAGCAGCATTCGCGCCCGCCAGGAGATGAAGAAACTCCTGGACGATCAAGATGAGAACGTGCGGCTCGCGGCGCTCAAGGCCATGGAAGACCACATGATCCACGCGGCGGGCCCCTTCCTGGTCATTCGCATCCAAGAAAAGGCTTTCGCCAAGTTGCCGCTGGCAGAGCGCCGCCAATCGCTGCAGACCCTGCGTGTCCTGAAGGCTCAACGTTGCGAGGAAGTCTGCGTAGCGCTTGTCCAGGAGAGCAGCTGGCTGCGCTCCGAAGCGGCCGACTCCACGAGGATCCTTGCCTGCGAGTTCTTGGCGGAGGTGACAACTTCCAACAACGGGTTCTACGCGCTCGAGAGCATCGCCAAGGCCAAGGGCTGGAAGGACAGCAAGCGCGTCAAGGCGGCCGCACAGGCAGCGATTGCGCGGATCACCGAACGCGCAGAGGAAATCCAGGCGCGCCGCAAAGAGCGAACGATGATGAAGAAGCGCAAGAAGCAGGGAGGCAAGACCACTCGCCGCACGCGCGCCGCAGCGGAGGCGCGAGCGTCGGGAACGAGCACTGCAGAGACCGGCGCCAGGCCGACCAGAGGTCATGCCGCGCGTGCGACGGCATCGGAAGCGGGGAGCTCTGAACCGTGAGTCGCACGATGAAGAAGACGGATTTTCTTGCGGCATGCAGGACAGCGGATTCCCGCAACAAGGCGCTGGAGGAGATCCGGGACAAGGGTGCGGAGGTCATCCTGGCCACGTTCCGCATGTTCAAGAACTGCCTTGTACATTCGCTCGACAACGCCGCCGTGACCAAAACGGTGCACGAGACCCACGCGATCTTGACCGACTTCGCTCAGACGGTCGGTGGGTACGTGGCGATCACCTTCGTCGAAGAGACCATCTTCGTCTGCGGGCAGCTGCTACGTGCATCGCGTTCGATCTACGAGTCGGCCCGCGAAGTCGGAAAGATGCTGTCGATCGCCGGCGTATCCGAAATGAGCTTCACGGGCGATGCCAAGGAAGAGGACCTGCTGGAGCTGTGCCGCCACTTTGCGATCTCCGTGCGGAACCCAGACCAGCGAGGCGCCCTGCTGGCAGCCAAGCTGAACCGTGTTGCCGTTCGGCAGGTAGACTCCACCTTGCAGGCTTCCTCTGAAGAGGACGACCTTCCGCAGATGCAGCGCGCCCTGCGCGCTTATGCCTCCGCGCTGGTGGTCATGCGGCAGTTCTTTCAGAAGGTGGCGACCGGCAAGACGGTCCTGCCGCACCGCGTCAAGCGCATCGCCCAGCGAATCGTCACGCTCGCAGAGGGCAGCGAGATCGCCATGTTATCCCTCACGTCCATGGCCAACGCGCACCGCGACGAGGCCGGGCGCGCAGTGCAGACCGCCGTGATCTCGGTCCTGTGCGCGCGCCGGCTGACGTCAGACCGCACCGTGCTGTCACAACTCGCCATGTCGGCCCTGATGGCGGATATCGGACGGGTGCGGGTCGCCGGCAAGGAAGGCCTCGATCGCTATGTGCCCCTGGCGGACGAAGTCAACGCCGCGGTCCCCCCCCTCACAAGCTCGCTCTTTGTGACGACCGGCGGCGTCAACGTGCAGAACGCCCTGCGCACCGTGGTCGCCTACGAAGCCACTTCCATGGAACGGCAGCACCTGGTAGGCGCTCTATACCGGCACACGATGTCTCCCCTGTTCCAGTCGAAGATCCTGTACACCGTGCGCCAGTTGATGGAGCGCCTGGCGCCACGCGACACCAAGCGCGCCATGTCGCCTCTCGATGCGCTGGCCGATCTGTCGACCGCAAAGAGCATTGATCAAACCGCGTATAAGCTTCTGGTGCAGGCGATCGGCGTCCTGCCCACGGGTACGGTCGTGGAGTTCGAAACAGGCGAATGGGGCATCGTGCTGGGCCCTTCCAAAACGCCGGGCGCGGTCTCGAAGCCGCGCATCAAGCTGGTCACGGACCGCTCCGGTCAGGTTTTCGCCAACCCGAAAGTGATCGACCTGGGCGAGCCTTCATCGGGGCGCCGCTTCCCACAGATCAGCGGCGTCATCGAACCCGACAAAGCGCGCTTCAACGTCACCAGTGTCCTCATGCAAGAGGCCAGCTAGCGACCTTGAGTCAGCGTGCTGTAGGCGTTTGCGTCAAGTTTGGTCGCGTTACCGTGATTGGAAGCGTTTGGACAGCGGAGCGGACGCCGCAGACGGTCCCGCCCCGCCGGAAAGCCGCGAAAACGAATATAGGGACAGGCCCTAGCCGTTCAGGGTGTGGCCGCCGTCAACCAACAGCTCTTCGCCGGTGACCCAGTCGGCCTGCGCCAGGTAGACGACGGCCCGCGCCACGTCGGCCGGGTCTCCGAGGCGCCCCAATGGGATTCCCGCCCGGGCGCGCGCGATTTCCTCAGGGGTCATCTCCGGGGGTGGCAACACTGTGCCCGGGGCGACTGCGTTGACGCGCACCTCCGGCGCAAGCTCCAGCGCAAGCAGCCGCATCAGCTGATGCACGCCCGCCTTCGACACGGCGTAGGGCAGGTAGTCTCGGTAGGGTCGCAGCCGGCTGGTACAGGTCACGAACACGATGCTTCCCCCGCTCGTCCGCAAGGCATCCCGGAAGCCGTGCGCAAGCAGAAACGGGCTGGTGAGGTTCAGGTCGAGGGCCCGATCCCAGTGCCTGTCCTCGATCGCATCGACCGCAACGCGGTCAAAGTTGGCAGCGCTGGCCACCAGCAAGTCGAGCCCACCAAGGGCGTCCAACACGGCCTCCACCAGGGCGCGCGCCTCGTCACGCTGGTAGAGGTCGGCGCGGAACGCCGTGGCCTCGCCGCCCGCCCTCTTGACCGTCTCGCAGGTTGCCTGTGCGCCCGCTTGCGAGCCATGGTAATGGACGCCTACGTGCATTCCCTCCGCTCCGAGCGCCTCGGCAATCATCGCGCCCACGCGTCTACCGGCTCCTGTGACGAGGGCGCGTTTCTTGGCCAGGGCTTGCATTGCGCCCGAACCATACCACCTGACGGCCCGACGGTTCGGGGCGGCTGCGCATGCCCCCCCGAACGCGGAGTGGGTGAAAACATCCACCGGGGTCTAGCGTACCCGGCCACGCGAGCCTATATTGGCCCTAGTTAGAGGTTCCTTTCGATGATCACACTGACCGAAGCAGCAGCAAAAAAAGTAAAGGAAATTCAGGGCGCCGAGGGCCTGGAGGATCAAGGCCTCCGGCTACGCGTGATCGGCGGCGGGTGTTCGGGGTTTTCCTATGACCTGTTCTTCGACGATGAGATCAACGACGACATCGACGAAACCTTCGAGTCCCTGGGTGTGCCCTTGTACGTGGATATGATGAGCTTCACGTACCTGGAGGGGACGGAAATCGACTACGTCGAAGGGCTCTACGGCGCCGGTTTCAAGTTCAACAACCCAGTCGCCAAGGCGACCTGCGGTTGCGGCTCCTCGTTCGCCGTGTAGGGGTTGTCCCCAACTCCTAGCCCCGGCGAGCCGCAGCCAAGCCAGCGCGTGGCAGGCCAGACCGGCGCAGGAAAGGCACGACAGGCCCCGCCGGAAGCGATACCGACGTCCCAATCGTGCCACGCAGGGCACAATCTTCGTTGCCTGGCGGTAAAACAACCGCAGCGCTGAAGAGCTCAGTGCTTTGTGGTAGTGGCGCCTGGCAAGCGGTCGTATGCTGGTAGGCTCATGACGCGCCGGAGGCAAAGCCATGGGCTGGCGGAGGCCGGCACCGTCAACACCGATGCCGGCGCGCGCCCCAAGGTGCTGCCGCCGCCCCCTCCACCCAAGCGCGATCGCGGCCGCCGGCAGGCTGTGCCACCGCCGCTTCCTACGCCGCATCGGGAGCCAGACGAACGTCGGGACGCCGAGGGGAACGTCGCACAGGACGCGCAGCTCGTAGCAGCCGCCGAGGCCGCGGTCGCTGACTTCGAACGGGAGCTGGACCGCGAGGAAGACGGAGCGCGCCGCGGGCAACTCCACTTCGAACTGGGCCGGCTCTACGAACGTCCGATCGTCGATCTACGGCGCGCCGAGTGGCACTTCAAGCGTGCCCTCGAGCAGCTCCCCGAGCACGGTCCCAGCCGCCGACAGTTGCGCCGGGTGCTCTGCCAGCAGGGCAAGTACAGCGACGCTCTCAAAGAACTGTCAGCAGAACATGCAGCTGCCACCCATGATCTAGCGCGAGCCAGCCTGTCGCTTCAGAAGGCTCTCTTGCTCGAGGTGGAGCTCGGGCGACCCAAGGAAGCGCTGAAAGCCTACGAGCAGGTTCTGGCAGCCGTACCCGATCACGGACCAGCGCTGGATGCCGTCGCCCGTCTGGCGCGCACTGCCGGTGACCTGGACCGCGCCCAGAGCGCGCTCTCCACGCTTGCCGAGCAGGGTGAGCCTGCGGAGCGAGCAGCGACCCTGTGCGCCCAAGCGCGGACACTGGAAGCGAGCGGTGAGCCACAGAAAGCCATCGACGCATACGAACAAGCACTGGCGGTGGATCCTCGCTGCGGCCTGGCGCGCGATGCCCTCGTCCGCATGCTGAGCGCATCCGGTAGGTACGAGCGACTCGCCACCGTGCTGGCCGCGGAGGCCGAGCATGCGCCCGACGACGCACGTCGGGCCCTACTGCTTTCCTACCTGGGCCGGCTCGAAGCGACGGTGCTTTCCCGGAGCGAGGACGCGATCGAGTCCCTCAGCAAGGCCCACGACCTGGCTCCCGACGACCGGTACACGTTGACGACGTTGGTACGGTTGCGCGGCGACGGGGACCCGCACGAGCTGCTCGAGCGTCTGGAAGCGCGAGCAGGCGCAGAGCAGGACGAATCCCTACGAACGACCACGCTCGTGCGCATGGGCGACCTCTGTCTGCATACGCTCGAGGACGAGGCGGGCGCGCGCCGCTGGTACGAAGCGGCGCTCGAGATTCGACCGCTCGACCGCCGAGCACTGCTCGGTCTGGAAGCCATTCACGAGCGTTGGCGCGACGACGACGCGCGCATCCGGCTGTGGACGGCACGCGCCAACGCCGAAACGACGACACGCGCCCGGGTCGCCTGGCTCGTGCGAGCCGCCCGGCTACTGGAAGCCCGCGGACGCGTAGAAGAAGCGGTGGGCTGCTACCGCGCGGCGCTCGACCTGGAGCCGGCCGACCCTGCACTCGTGTTGGGTCTTGAGCGTTTGTATCTGGGCGCCTCCAATCACGATGCCCTCGTCGTCCTGTACAAGTCCCTGGCAGACGATCCACAAGCGACCAAGGAGCGCCGCACCGACCTATTGCTACGTGCGGGACAACTTGAAGAAGGACCACTTGGCCGGCCGGAACGGGCGATCGAAACCTACCAGGCGACGCTGGCGCTCGACCCGTCCCACCCGGGCGCCACCTGGGCATTGGAGTCCCTCGCGCGCCGCGAGCGCCGCTTCGACGTCTTGGCCCGCTGCCTCCACGACCAGGCCCGGCGCACGCCCGAGGGTCGCGCACGCGCTGAGTTGCTCTTCCGCTCGGCGGAAGTCCTCGAACGCGACCTCGGCGAGCTGGACGCAGCGGAGCAGCGATACCAGGACGCCCTTTCGGCGGACCCGCAGCATTGGCCATCGCTGCTCGCCCTCGAAACGCTGTTCCGTCGGCGAAACAAGCATGCAAGCCTGCTTCAGAACTGCGAGCAACAGCTATCCCTGCTCACGGACAAGCAGGCGCGCGCCGAACTCCTGCTCGAGATGGCGCGCGTGGCGCAAGAAGCCGAGGGGGATCGCGAGGCAGCCTTGGTGCTGACGCAGCGCGCAGCCAAGGAGGCGCCCGAAAGCCCCCATGTCCAGTGCGCTCTGGGCGATGCCTTGCACGAAGCGGGTGCCCACGAACAACTCGCCAACCTTTGGCGAGCGGGCCTGGAAGCCATGGAGGCCCCCACCGCCCGCGCCGAGGCCGAGTACCGACTGGGGCAGCTCTACGAACTCGAGCTGCGAGACAACAACGCAGCTGCCCGGCACTACGACGCCGCCGTCGGGCGCGATCCAGGCCTTGAACCCGCGTGGGAAGGGCTGCGTCGCACGCGCGCAGCGCTGGGCAGAGATCGCGACCTCGCGGACGCCATCTTTCGGCACGCCCATGCGACCGAACACGCCGAGACGCGCAATCAAGCCTGCCTATGGGCCGCCTGGCTATACAGTGAGCGCCTGCGCCAACCCGATCGGGCCCGCGCCTGCCTGGAGCGCTGTGCCCCGCCCACTTCGTTGGCCGCGGACCAACAACGCATGTTTGCCGAGCTGGCTCGGGTTGTCGGCGCCCGTGAACTCCTTGCGAGCGCCTTGCGTGCCGCGGCTGCCAATGCACAGTCACCCGCAGGCCGAACGCTGGCACTGTGGGACATGGAGCGTGCCCTGCGCACGAGCGGCAAGGCAGATGAGGCCGCTGAACGCCACGCCAACCTCGCCCAACTGCGGAGACTGACCCCGCAAGACCTGGCCGTCGTCGATGCGCAGCTCGACCAGGCGGAGCGCGCAGCCGACTGGCCCACCACCACGCGTCTGGATGCAGAGCTGAGCCGGCTGCCGGAGAGGCCGCTGGTGGCAGCTGTGGCCGCGGTACGCCAGGGGGAAGCACTCGAGCGTTCCCACCCGACGGCAGCGACCAAGGAATTCCAGCGGGCGCTCGAGTTAGACCCGCAACGACTCGGGGCGGCGCGAGGCCTGGCCCGGATCGCCCTGCTGGGGAACGACCCGGAGCAACTGGAAGCCGCAGCAGAGTGGGAACTTCGTACCGGGCGCAAGGACGCCCGCATGGCAGCGCTTTTAGAACGGGCCGGCGTTCTGTGGTTGTCCCGAGGTCAAGCCGAGCTCGGACAGCGGGCGCTGGAACGCGCCCTCAAACACGACCCGGACCGCCCGGGCGTGGCGCAGCTCTTGTCGCACCAACTGGAAGAATCGGCACAGTACAGGCGCCTGGCCGACGTCTTGCGAAGCACAGCCGAGCGCACCAGACAACCCGAGCTGCGCTGCACCCTGTGGCTCCGTATGAGCGTTGTGCAGGAAGAACACCTGGACAACCGGCCGGGAGCGATCGCAGCTGCCAAGCAAGCGCTCGACAGCGACCCAACCAACCGAGATGCGATCCTGCGACTGGCCGAGCTCCGTCGCCAGAACCGGCAGTGGGACGAGGCGGTCAAGCTGCTCAAACAAGCCGTGACCACGCCGCGCAGGGAAAAGGAAGAGGGCATCGACCTGACGCGGCTGCGCGCCTACATGGACCTTGCGGAGGTCTACCACCAGCATCGCAACGACACGGGCCGGGCGATTTCATACCTGCAGGCAGCCGACGCGATCGACGACCAACAGGTCGAGGTGCTCGAACGGCTCACGCGCCTGCACGTCGAGCGCGGCGAGTTCGAACCCGCCGAAACCTACGCGCTGCGCTGGATCGACGAAGCGGAAAGCGATGACCAGCGCGCCGGCGCCTTTGTTCAACTCGCGCACGCACGTGCGGATCGCGACCTGCAGGCCGCCACCGAGGCCCTGGTAAGCGGCGTGCGCCTCAGCGGTGAGCGGGGTCCTGCGGGCCCACCCTTTCGTCGCCACATCAAGGAACACCCCGACACGACCCGCCAATACGTCCGCGCCCTGCGGGCGTACATCGCAGCCGGTCCCAAAGGGTCGCGTGTTTCCTCCTGGCTCGAGATCGCCCGGGTCCACCGCGATGTGGAAGGGGACGCTGAAGCCGCCACCAAGTGTCTGGCCGAGGGGATCAAGGCCCACGACCACCCCGACCTACGACTGGCGCTCGGTCAGCTCGAGTTTTCAGCAGGCGAGAACCACAAGGCGCTGGATCACGCCCGAACGATCGTCCAGCGCGAACCGGCCCACGCCGATGGGCTACGGCTCTATCGCGATGTGCTGCGGTCAGTGGACGATCTTCCCGGCGCCGCGCGGGCCGCCGAGGTGCTGATCGTCTTGGGTGCTGCCAGCGACAGCGATCGGGCGCTCGCCGCTGAGCACGCCGCCGATCCCCACACGTTGGTCACGCGCGCCACCATCGAAGCGCTCACCGAGCTGACGGATGAGGGTCGCGCGGCCGAGGCTTTGCTCAAACTGCTCAAGCCCGCGTGGCTGCGCCTGTACCCCGCCGACCTCGCCGGCTACGGTGCAACCGCGGCCGATCGCCTGGCGCCAGACCACGGCCTGGTCCAGACCGCCCGTATGCTGGCCGATCAGCTCGAGGTCACCGAGTTCGAACTATTCCTGCATCGGGCCCACGCGCAGAACGTGGGGGTCGAACTGGCCGAAGTACCTAAGCTCTTCTTGCCGATGAGCTGCGCCGATGCCCCGCCCTCCGTGCAACGCCACCTGCTCGCGGCGCCGCTTGCCTCAATCGCCCTCGGCATCGAGGCGATCATGAAACTGACGCCCCATGAGCTCCGCATCCTGCTTGCGGCCGCCTGCCGCACGGTGAACAAGACAGCGGGCTCAGGGCTCACCGATGAGGAAGGCCTCACCCGACAGGCGCGGCAGATCTCCAAGGCGGTACCGCGGCGGAAACGCAAGGACCTGGAGGGGCTGGCCCGAACGTACATGGAACACGCCAGTGATGACGTGCTGGGCTGGCCTTCCGAGCGACTCGCAGGTCTGCAGCGGCTTGCGGCGCGGGCCTGCGGCGATCTGCCAACATTGGTGCAGCTGTCCAGGGATGGGCGCCGTGATGTCACCAGACTCACCCCCGTACCACCCACCGAGAGCGACGAACCAACCGCCGAGCTCCTTCGTTTCTGGCTGACGTAGGGCTTCTACCTTCTACGCGCGTACCGGTACCGGGGGTCTGGGCGCTCAGCCCAGTTGGAGCCGCCGCAGCGAACCGCAGGCGTGCGACCTGACCCATTGGCCATCGCGCGTCAGGCGCACCGACACACCTCAAACACAGACTCCCTCGTTACCCGTGCGACGGCCGAGCTAGCGGTCAGCACGCGCGACCCAGGCACCTGGAAATGCCGATGCGCTGCGGCTACACGATGATCCCCATAGCGGGTGTTGAAACGGCAGGGGCGCGATCCACTCGGATGCAATCGAAGCGGCCGAAAGGGCCGCCCCTACGCAGGCCGGTGGGCGTTGCGACTGGGCTTGGGCCGCCCCCGGTGTCCGTGGAATGAGCGAGCGAATATCTTCTGTGGGACGCGCGTCGCTCGCAAAACGTGGAGAGAGCTTGAATCTGGCGTGGCGAACCAAGCCCGTGGAGTTCCCGTTGGCGCCCTTGCCAGCGACGTGTGCGCGCGTGGGTCGGGGCACCCACGCCTTGGTGGGGTGGTGCGGGCGCCGCAAACCGGATAGATGGGCGGCGGCCGGCGGTTGCGGAGGCAAGCAGCCCGGCTGCCGTGGGGGATTCGTGCAGGGGCGATCGAATTTGTCGCAACCGGCCCTCCGCGGGGCCGATGGGACCGGCATGCGGCGGACACACCCGCCGAGGGTCAGGAGGTCATGATGGCGTGCGAGTTACGAAAACCCGGGTTCTTTGCGACCCGATGGGGGCCGATCGGCCTGGTCGCGCTCGCGTCCGGTTGTGTTCCGGACGTGCCGCTGCCGGGTGGGGGCACAGACGGCGGTGTGCCCGCCGGGCCCTATCAGGAGCGCAGCGGTGTCACCGGAGCGCCCTCGGCGGGCACCGGGGGATCGAACACCATAGGGGGCGATCCGGCGAATCCGGACAATCCCGCGGCCGCGAACCCCACCGGAAGCCGCTCCGAAGGTGACATGCCTGAAAGGCCAGCCGGGGGGAGCATCGATCCAGTCAGCGCCGAGACGCCCGCGATGACCCCGTACCGCTGTCAGGCCGACAGCGACTGCGCCGAGAGTCTCACGTGCGTAGCGGAGGAGTGCGTTTTCATCCCGCCCGAGCGCTTCCCCTCGACGACCGTCCAGACAACCGGCGGCGGACTGGCCCGTGGCGCCGGCCTGCGCCTGCAGCTCCGCATCGGAGCGCCTCCCCCCGTCGGCCGAATGAGCGGCGGCGGTCATCACCTCACCCTGGGCCCCCTTTCGGGCCACTGATGCACCCTGTTGTGGATGGAGATTTTGAACTCATGACCAAGCGTAGCTATCTGCCCGTAACGTCATTGTTGGCCCACGCCGTGTTAGCCCTCTTGCTTGCCCACCCCGCGTGGGCACAAGAGGCCCCCACCTTCATCCCTGTGCAAGGCTCGCTCACCGGTGACGATGGCGCACCGCGCAGCGGGATGTATGCGATGGAGTTCCGGCTATACGCCCAGGAGCAGGGCGGCTCGGCCTTCTACGCGGAAACCCAGCAGGTCAGCGTGGACGAGGGGGTGTTCACGGCCTACCTGGGTGACGGCGCCCCGACGGACCTGGGCAATGGCTCCACCAGCGCCGCCCTCGATCTCGCCACCTTCGCCACCCGTCCCCAGGGTGTCACCTTCCTAGGCATCACGATCGACGAGGACCCGGAAATGACGCCCCGTATCCAGCTCGGCTCGGTGCCCTTCGCTGCCTTCGCCCAAACCTGCGCCAACGCCACCACGATCGCCGGCAAACCCGCCTCCGCGTTCCAGCCCAAGCTAGCCGGCACCTGCCCCACCGACCAGGCCGTCGTCGGCGTGGGCGCCGACGGCTCTCTGATGTGCGCGCCCAGCCCCCCAGGACCAAAGGGCGACACGGGCGAACCAGGTGCGGACGGGCGTGATGGGCAAGACGGGAAGGATGGCGAGAACGGTGAGCCCGGGACCGATGGGCGAGACGGACAAGACGGTGCAGATGGCGAGGGCGCCGCGCTGCCTCGCGCGAAGTGGTATGGAGCTGACACCAGCGCGTCCTCGCAAATCAACACTGACCAGCACGCACTTTGTGCGCTGACGAGAGTCAACATTGACGGCGATACGGGAGCAAGCGGTGGTACCTACTGCAACGTGGAACGGAACAGCAATGGAAGGTGGACCTTGACGGCCCAATCCAGCAAGGCCGGCGTTCGCGTACGTTGCTCTCTATACTGCATATGAACGAAGGCCTCTGGATAGGCACATGGTCCGGCCGTCTCCACGCCGCCGCGCGTCCTATGGGCACGCTCACTGCCATGCGGCAGTGAGCGCGCGGTCGTATTGTGAAAGGACCAGCCAGGCCATCAGTGCCCCTGATGCCAAGAACGCGGCCCTGCCCCGGTTCGACAATTGCGACCACACGGTGCGCGGACTGGTGGCAAGATAGGCGGCACCCAGCAAGAACATCGGCATAATCGGCAAACGAAAGCGAGTTGTGGCGAACGCGACGACCGTGGGCCAGAGGTGCCCTAGCGCGAACGTGGTGAAGGCCCAGTACAGGGGACCGGCGTGCAGTGCTCCGATGGCACTCCAACCCGCAGTGCCCACGACCAGGACCGCGGCTACGGCGGCGACGTAGACGCTTGCCAGCCAACGCGCCAGTTCGGGCTGCAGGGGGCGGCGCTTCTGACCGCGATATGCCCATGGGCTCCTGGGCTTGTCTTCGGCGATCAGAAGTCTCCGCACCGGGAACCCCCCCGGTCGAAAGAACTTCGGGACCATCTGCGCAATCTTCCTTGGCAGCCAGTTGGGGCCAGCCTCGCGGATGCTCTGCAGCACCAGGGGCCGGGCGAGTGCTTCGCGCCGGGCCGCCGGCCCCGGTAGCGACTCGTAGTGCCGCCGCGCGGAGAGCTTCGGCTTGCTCGCTTTCGCCGCTGCAACGGGACCGTTGCCGATATATAGGTTCAGGTAGCTCGTTCGAGCGATGAGCGCGATGGCCTCTCCTTCCTTGCGCTCCGCGTTCAGCACAACCGACCAGAGCCCCACCGGAATGGCGGCAGCGAACGCGACGATCGCCAGGTTCCGACGCCACCGCGGTCGTCCGCGCTGCCACGCTGCCCAGATGAGCACCGTCGCAAAGGCCGCGAGGGCGACTTCCCTCGTCAGCATGAGGGCTGCCCAACATACCCCGGCCCATACACTTGCCCAGACATCGCGGCGAGTTAGCACGTAGGTGGTGAGCACCAGGGTCGCTGCGGCACCCGCGGTGTAGAGCGCCTCCGTCCACAGGTAGTGGCTATACGCGACGAGCGGGGGATACACTGATGCAAGAGCACCGGCGATCATACCTGTCCGAACATTGACGAGGGCTCGACCTGCCAAGAACACGGGCACCACGACAAGGGATGACAAGCCAGCGATCGCGATACGAAGCGTGTCGGACGATCGTCCGAAGACGCCCATGAGGCCTGCCAGCACCCACTCGAAGAGCGGGGCTCGGAAGCCGTCGCCGGGCTTCAGAGCGAGCGCGCGTTTGGCTCGCCGGTAGTAGTCCCACTCATCCCCAACCAGAGGCGTCTCCCCTACCAGGTACGCGGTGAACAGGCGAACGCAGATCGACAGGGCGAGCAATGCGATCAGGATGCGAATGGTGCGAAGCACGGAGCGTTGGCCCTCAGCAACAGCGTGCCCACCTCGTGGTGACGCCCGGCTGCACTATCATGGACACGCGGCGCGATCACGTCCGCCTCGACGCCCGCCGTCGCTAGCGCTGGCGGTCACCGGTCAAAGGGCGCCTTCGACGCCGATTGGCAGATCGATGTTGAACAGCGTGTCGGGGAACTGGAGGTCGAGCTCTGGGCCCGCGAAGAAGCCGAAGTTGGGCATCAGGCGGTAGCGAACCAGTCCCCCCACGTGGAGACCCATCAGACCCGATCGGATGAACGGCGGGTTCTTGGTCGTGCTGTCCCCGAAGCCGGGGTTCACCTGGATCTGACCGACCGTGAGACCCCCGAAGGCGGAAAGCATCAGGCCGTTGTTCGTGGGCGGGGTGAACATGTACTCGGCGCGCGGCCCGAGCAACAGACTGGCGAGCGTTCCGCTGCCCGAACCGAGTTGCAGCCGTGCTGCTAGCGAGGCCGCGAAGCGCTCGGTAATGAAATAGCCGGCGTTGAACCGAAGCGCGATCGCCGGCACGAAGCCGGGGCTGGAAACCCGCACGCAGTAGCTCGAGGGCAGCCGCAGGACATCCCCGGGGGGCCGGACTTCCCCAGTAGGGGTCATGGGCCCGGTCACCTCTTCGTCGCCGCTGCAATCCCCTGCATAGTCCGCGTAAATCCAGTCAGCCGAGTCCGCATCGGGCTCCCACTCGGTCAGCTGTTCTGGAAACTGCCCGTCCGCGGGAAACGGCAGCACAGGCATGGTCGTCGTCGGATCCACGTTGACGGGATCCTCGATGAACTCGCCGGTCTGATTGTTGACGTAGATCCGATTGAGGGGCGGCAGACTATCCGCAGGCTGACCCGAGGTGGCGAAGGCGAGGCCGAGCGTGAAACCGACCTGAAAGAACACACGCCGAAACTCACCCGAGTCCGCGCTTTCGCCACTTTCGCTACCCAGGGCGGTGCCCCCTGCGCCGTCGAGCAGGCAGACGTCGCCGTCGGCGCAGATCAAACCGTTCTGGCATTCGAAGGTGTTGGTGCAGTCTTCCCCGATCCCGGCGGTTCCCGGTTGGGGGCACTCGACCCCGGGCGGACACTCACCGCCCACGCAGGAAGTGGGCGCCGGTCGGCCAGGCAGCGCCGGCGCTGCGGAGCCCATCTGCGTCGAGACAGCCACTTCGATCGGTACCTGGGGTGAGCCAACGCTCGCCAATACCTGTCCGTCGTCATTGACGACCTGGATGTAGTAGCTGACCTTCGGCTCGAACACGTCGTTGCAAGTGATTTGGTAGGCCATCCCCTGGCCGAACGCGTACATCGGTACCTGCTTGTACGTGTCCATCCCCAGACCCCGGTAGTAGAGGTCCACACCCGTCGCTCCAAGCGTAGGGGCGACCTCGACGTACAGCGGCAGTGGGGTCTGGGTCTGTTGCTCCGTCGGAGGCACATGAACGACGGGCTGCACGACCTGCTGCGGCAAATACTGCTGCTGTCCCGCAGGCGCGGGCCCCTGGGCCATCCCCCCATCACAACCGCCCTGTTGCGCGTGCGCTCGGGCCTGGACGAACACCTGCTGCATGTCCGGGGTACTCACCAGCGGATCAAGCTCGATGGATGCCTCGTTGCAAATCGCTGCGACGAAGTATGCCAACCCACCCTGCTGGTCGCCGAGGCCCCCGATGTACACCATCCCGAGGTTCAGGTTGGTCACCGCGACCACAAGCCCGCCCACCGACCCTTCCTGGGCGAGGCGCAGGGCTCGCTCCAGAAGCCGGCCAGCTCGGTTGATGTCGAGCTGGTTGTAGGCCTCCATGGCCTCGCGATTCAACTGCTCGATCCGCTCCTGGTGCGTCTGGGCGCTCGCCTGCTGCGAGAGCGCCGCCACGAGCACCCAAGACGTCAACACGCCCGACAGCCACTTCATCGCCGACACCTCACGCCTGAGCAAACCCAACACCAACCTTCGCGCACCAACTAAGGCCTGGCGTCGGTGCGCTTGAACTCAATGCGCAGATTGATGGCGCGGCCTTGGGAAGTTCTATTGGACTCTATGGGCCGTGTCTCACCATAACCCCGCGCCGTCAAGCGCGTGCCATCGACGCCACGCTGGATGAGCGCGTTACGAACTGCCTCCGCTCGGTTACGGGAATCTTCGAGGTTCTTCTCCTCAGTACCCCGACTATCGGTATGCCCCTCGATCTCCAACGTGATGCGTGGACGGTCCGCCAGCAGCTTCGCGATCGCGTCCAAAGTCGGGAACGACACAGAACGGATGAGCGCTGTATTTGGCTCAAACACGATCTTGTTTTCGATACGAATATCGGTGGAGGTCAGCTCAATCCCTTCGTACTTGAGGGCGGGACAGCCCCCCTCACTGGCCTCACCGGCCACGTCTGGACAGGCGTCCTCTCCATCGGACAAGCCGTCCTGATCGTTGTCCGGCTCGGGACAACCGTCCTCGTCCTCGAAGCCATCCTTGTCCTCTGCTTCGTCTGGACAACGGTCCGTAGTGTCGGGCACCCCATCCCGATCGTTATCCGCGTCGATGCAACCATCCCGATCTACATGTCCATCGATGTCCTCCGCGGTGTCGGGGCAAAGATCGACCCTGTCGGGCACTCCGTCGCCATCGCGATCGTTGTCCCGGGGTTGGGGGGCGAGCAGCCCTGAAGGAAAACCGCCCACCGTCCCTCCGCGACAACGGCCAGGAGGACTCAAGTGTTGGGCGGCGTCGGCGTTCAATTCCGCCTCCGCGAGATGGACCCCGGCGCGCGCCACGTTCCCCTGGGCGATCTCAACCCGCGCAAAATCCAGGTGAGCCTGGGCGAGCGCTAGCTCACGCGGCGCGCATCGGTAGGCGCCGGTGCGGCGGGCTTTGGTGACCGCCGTGGCGGTGGCCTCCAGGCGCTTCGAATCGATCGGTGCGTGGCCACAACTCGCGATCGCGAACGCGAGCACGACAGTGGGTAGACGGCCCAGGCGGTCTGCGTGCCCCTTCACCGGGACCACCGGCGCTCCACTACCGCGCTCCACTAGCGCGCTCCACGGGTGGCTTCCGCGATCTGCAGGGCACGGCGACTTAGGTGGGCAGAGCTTTGTGCAAAGCGGATCGCGTCCTCGTAGTGGCCCTCAGCAGCTTCTTCGCGAGCCTTCTCCAGATACGCATCCGCGGCGTGGTATTCGTAGGGTGCGTGGAAGCGCGCGTTGGCCACCCGCGCCTGCTCAAGGCTCTGCTCGGCGTCCAGGACGTCGGACACATAGAGTGCGGGCCCGCAGCCCACCAAGAACAGGACCTGCATCCGGGTCCACACTGCTGCCAGTCGTCTAGAGATGCGATCTGCCGACGTTTTCACTGACGCGGAACGCTAGCCCGGATCATGCATGACTTCCACGCCGCATGGCTTGTTCTTCGACTCGACGGGACTTTGGCCGCCCTTGGAAACACGGAGAGCATTCCCCTTGGCAGTCGAAAGCTCTGTGAAGCCGAATCCCTGCGCGATCCGACTCGGAGCCCATGAATGATCCGGGCTAGCCGCGTCGCAGCCCGAGCCGGATGCGAAGAAGCAGAAACGTGGTGCCCAAAACCAGGTAGCAGGCCATGGCCAGACCGCCCCGCAGGATCGCGCCACTGTAGTCGGACAGGCCAAAGCTCCCTCGGAACTGGGCATACGTCCCGACGACCTTAAGGCGCTCTGGCATCAGAAAGCAGAGCATGACGGCTGACACGACACAGATGCCGATCACGATCCCGCCTGCCGCCAAACGCTGCCCCCGTGCGAGCACGGCCCCGAGTAAGAACCCCCCAACGCCGATCGCACCCTCGACGACAAACCCCAGCATGGCCAAGGCCGACGGGATGCGGCGCACATCCACCAGATAGTGAAGGAACCAATCCCCGTGAAACACGTAAAAATACACTGATACCGGAATTACGAGAAGCACAAGGAACGCGGCAAACGCGAAGAAGCTATTGGTCGCCAGGGCGTGTCGGGGACTCAGGCGCAGTTCCGATCCACCGGCGAAGGCCGACGCCACACCGACCGAAAATGCAAAGAAAACGAGGCTACTTAGCGGCACAATCGGACCGGGCAGGGGGAGCGGATCACAGCCCTCGATAGGGGCCGACGTTGATAGCGCAAATGCTGGACCACGTCATGCTTGAAGGGATGGACACGCGAAGTGTACGAAACCCCGCCGCGTGAGTTAATGGTAAAGGAGCGACAGGTGGTTGGGCGAGCGTTGGCGTCCGCCCCGCATGTCAGTTTCGATGAGGCGTGCATGATAAGACGGATTTCTCTGATGGTGCTGGCCGCGGCTGGGTTTGGTTGTGCCGCAGCTCTCTTTCCTGATGCGGCCCATGCGGACGCGCTAACGAGCCTGGAAGCGCCCTTCAAGGCAGCCCTGGAATCGGGCAGCTTCGGAATGGCGCTGGCACTCGTGTTTGCAGCCGGACTTGCGACCTCGCTCACGCCGTGTGTGTACCCCATGATCGTGATTACGGTCAGTGTGTTTGGGGCACAGCAGGCGACTTCCCGCTTGCAGGCGGCGAAACTGTCGACCGCATTCGTGCTCGGCATGGCAACCCTATTCACGCCCCTTGGCGTTGGTGCCGCGCTGACTGGAGACGTGTTTGGCGCCCAACTATCCAACCCATGGGTCGTTGTCCCGCTATCGCTGTTCTTCATCGTCCTTGCAACGTCGATGTTCGGTGCCTTTGATCTGGATCTTCCCTCCGGACTGAAGAATCGGCTCGCGACGGTTGGAGGGGTAGGCGTACGCGGAGCGTTCCTGCTGGGGCTGGTCAACGCCCTGATCGCCGCGCCCTGCACAGGTCCGGTTGTCGGCTTCCTGCTGACCTGGGTCGGTACGACTCAAAACGTTGTCTTCGGCGCTCTGAGCTTCTTCGTGTACGCGCTCGGTTTGGGCATGCTCTTCTGGCTCGTCGGAACGTTCTCGATGTCGCTGCCGAAGTCGGGGCGCTGGCTCGAATGGATCAAGAGTGTGTTCGGCATCGTCATGTTGGTCGCCGCACTGTACTTCCTGCGCGACATGATCCCGGGCCTTATGGGAGTTCCCACTCGGACGGGAAGCTTCCTGCTCGGTTCGCTCGCGGTGTTCGTTGTGGGCATCGCGCTGGGAGCCATCCATCTGAGCTATCACGGCACGTCGGTCGCCACCCGTGCGCGCAAGAGCATGGGCGTCGCGATGGCGGTCGCAGGCATCGCCGGCGGTGTGGGCTACTTGGAAGCCCTCCCGGCGGGAGCGCAGCTAGCCTGGATGCACGACTTCCAGGCGGCCAAGGCGCGGGCGCAAGCGGAAGGCAAGCCTCTGCTGGTGGATTTCGGTGCGTCCTGGTGCGGAGCCTGCGGCGAGTTGGAGCGGCACACGTTCTCGGATGACCGCGTCGTGCGAGAAGGCCAACGGTTCATCCCGGTCAAGGTCGACCTGAGCCCTGACAAGGACACGCCCGAAAAGCGGGCGCTGCTCGCAAGCTATGAACACCGGGGGCTACCCCTGGTCGTGCTCCACCACGGCAGCGGCGACGAGGCGGCCCGGGTGACCAGCTTCGTCCCTGCCGAGGAGTTCCTCGAGCTGATGAAAGGGGTCAACTGAGCCTCGGCTGTGGCGACTCCCTGAGCTGAACCAGTAAGGCCCCATTGCAGGGCCGCAACGGTACGACGTTGACGGCGCGGCCATGTCCTGACAGGTTGGCGCCGCCCATGCGCCCCCCGTCCAAGCCACGACAAGCAAGGCGCGTTCTGCGTAGTGATGCGGCCGGCGGTTGGACAAGGACGTCTCGCCGTGCAGGACGTCGTCGGAGCCATAGGCACGCCTTCCCACTCTGCCTATCGCTTCTCCTCATTCACGGAAGCCTGGCACCACTGGCTGATGCGCAACATGTAGCCGCGAAGATGGCCGAGCCAGGAGGCGCAGTGCCGCCCCCCTTTGTCAAGGAGTGGCTGCCCTCCCGCGGACGCGAATGCAATCGCACGGGCAAATATAAGCGCTTCTGTGAAGGGCCCCGACGGGCACCCGCGCCCTTCGGCAAGGCCGATGGGCTCGCTCGAAGCCTTGGTCTCGGCACCCGCATGACGATGCACCATCTGCTGTTGCGCGCGCCCAAACCAGAATGGATCGCAGCCGCGGGCGGCAAGCCAGACGCGGTGAGCGGCAAGCACCAGCTGCGGCTTCTGTGGCCGGTGCCCGATCGCAGGGCATGGCGGTCATTCGGCTGGGACGAGCGCGGCGGGAAGCGCCGATGGCACAAAGGTGTCGATATCGGCGCGCCCGAGGGCACGCCCGTGTACGCTGCCCAGGGTGGCCTGGTTGCCTATGCCGACAACGGCGTAAGCGGCTACGGCAACCTGCTTACCGTCGTTCATGCAGACGGCACGGTCGCGATGTACGCGCACTGCCAAACGATCTATGTATTCCCTGGGCAGCGAATCCAGCGGGGCCAACGGGTCGCGGACGTCGGCCATACCGGCATTGCCCGCGGCTCGCACCTGCACTTCGAATACCGCAAGCGCGGACGCCCCGTGGACCCGACGAAACACTTCGACTCGGTACCCTAGCCCGGCTCATTCTTGCACGGCGTCGGATCGCGCTGGGATTCGACTTCACGGGGCTCTCTGCGAGCGGCCGAATACTCACCGCATGATTGCGAGCGGGGCGAAAGCGTCGTGAACTCGAAGGACAAGCGAGGCGCCGTGATGGTCGTCAATGATCCACTCAAAAACCGCTGCGAAGCCGATCACTTGCAGGGCCATCGCAGACTGTGGTGACGGCCCTCCAGCCCCTTCCCCCTGGCGAGACATAGCCAAAACGCGTCCCTTGCGAAGGCCGCATGAAGCCAGATAGTCAGGAAGCACCCTCGACGATCGGAACACGCCTTGCCACGGGAGGCCTGCAGTCATGATCCCTGCTCCGTGTGAGCCACGCCAGGGCGAGCGAAGCGCACGCTGGCCAACTGGTGAAAGCCCCGGCCTGGCCTGCCTACTCGCCGCCGCCATGGTGCTCTATGCCTGCAGCGACGGGAGCGGCGACGAACGCGGCCCAAAGGACGCTGACCTGGGCAGTACGACCAGCGACTTCTTTAGCATGACCGAGCCCTTTGACGCCGAGATTGCGCTCGACAGGGAAGACTGGGAGCGGCTCCGATATGAGGGCCGGAGCATGCCCAAACTGCTTTCGGGCTGCATCCAGGCCGACTATCGCTATACGTATCTCCCTTCCGAAGTCTCGATCGCCGGTAGCCGCGTCACAGAGGTCGCCGTGCGCAAGAAGGGATATCTCGGCTCCCTGTCTGTGGTGCGCCCATCACTACGGGTTGATTTCGGTCGCGATGAACACCGGGGACGAAGGCTGAACGGAACGCGACGCTTCACGCTGAACAACAACCACCAGGACCCCACCAACGCAAAGCAGTGCCTCACCTATGAATTGTTCGCGCAGGCCGGCTTGCCCGCACCGCGCTGCGGCCTGGCCCACGTCGTCATTCAAGGGGAGCCCAAGGGCTACTATTCAAATGTCGAACCGATCAAGAAGCCCTTCCTTCGCGACCGCTTTGGGGACGATGAGGGGAACCTCTACGAGCAGGTAGGCGCCGCAGACTTCACCGACGGGCGAGTGGATCTGTTTGAGTACAAGACCAACGAGCGGGACAACGATGGAAAGGATCTCAGGGCCGTCGTCCAGGCGCTAGAGGCGGATGACGAGGACCTACTAGAAGCGCTGGCCGAGGTCTTTGACCTGGACAACCTCTTCACCCACTGGGCGATGGAGGTGATTACCGGGCACTGGGACGGTTGGTTTGGCAACCAAAACAACGCCTACCTGTACCACAGCCCGGTGGACGACCGGTTTCATCTGATCCCATGGGGCGCAGATGACGCATTCCGGGACGGGCACCCGTTGATCGAGGGGGTTCACTCGTCGGTGCTTGCCCACAACACCATTGGCAAGCGGCTCTACGACCTGCCCGAGGGACGCAAACGCTACCACCAGCGACTGCGCGAACTGCTGGATGAGGTCTGGGATGAGGAGGCCCTGATCGACAAGCTCGATGCGATCGCCGAGCTCACAGAAGCCTACGACGAGCCCGTCGCCCAGATGAAGGAGTTCATCGACCAGCGCCGCACCGCGATCGAAGCGGAGCTGGCCCTCCGCGACGGCGATGGGCCCGAGGTAACGACTGCCCTACCCGAGGAGGTCGGCGAGTGCGGTGAACCGGAGCCCACCGAGGGTCGCTTCAAGTTCGTCTTCGACACGACGCGGCAGCCCTATGCCAACAACCTCAACTTCAGGCCCCTGTCGCCCGACGACCTGAACCTGGACCTACCGATCAAGGGAACCCCCTTCGCGTTCGACCCCGAGGCTCCGCTGTTTCAGCTTTCCCACATCAACGGTATCGATCGGATCCAAATGGGGGTGGTCGGAACCGAGCTGGCAACCGGCCGCTTGATCTGGATCGGGTTCTTCCTGTCCGAGTCCCTATACGCGCCCGGGGAAATCATCATGCACGGGTTTGAGACCCTGGGTGCGGCGGTCTACGGCGGCGACACGACCGGCACCCTGGCGTTCGTAGGTGGAGGAAAACTGGTCCTCGAAGAAGCAGGCCGTGAACAGGGCAGTCCGATCGTGGGCACGTTCGAAGGCCAGGTCGCGCACGTGGGCGACCTCTAGCGGACTCCGCATCGCCTCGCTCAAACGGTAGGGTCGGGAACTGGATCGCTTCGCTGGTCCAGTACTATGCCAACGGGCTGCGCCCGCCCGGGTCACAGCCAGGTCCCTCTCGGCACGCCATGCCGCGACGCCGCGACATGCCGCCGCACGACATGCCCGGGCAATCACGCCCCCCCCCGCCCGGGTCAAAGCCAGGTCCTCTCGGCACGGCATGCCCAGCGGCCAGGATACCCGGTGATTCGTAAGCAACTCACCACCGCACCGGTCGATACCGGGGTCCATGAGCCATCCCAGGATGAATGTGCCGGGCGGCACCTATCTCATCACGCGCACGACTGTGTTGAGCCTGTTTCTGCTGACGCCCTCACCGGTGGTCAATCAGATCATGGAGTATTGCCTGGCGTGGGCCCTGCGGGGCAAGGGTATCCTCGTTCACGCCGTGTCCATCGAGGGAAATCACCTCCATCTCCTACTGACCAACATGGATGGCAGCCTGTCCGACTTCATGCAGAAGTTCGATGGATGCGCCGCTCGCTGCCTGGTCGAGTACTACCGCAAGCGCTTTCCCAACAGGCGCCTCGACTCCGTATGGAGCGGTGCTGGCTCCTTCTGCGAC
>JAPPOR010000992.1:5174-5252 GCA_028817905.1 Myxococcales bacterium | reverse complement strand
CATGACTTCGACGCCGCCTCGCTCGTCCTTCGACTCCACAGGACTTTCGCCGCCCTAGAAAATACAGGCAGTATTCCC
>JAPPOR010000992.1:0-5143 GCA_028817905.1 Myxococcales bacterium | reverse complement strand
CTCCACAGGACTTTCGCCGCCCTAGAAAATACAGGCAGTATTCCCGTCGGTCGTGGAAAGGGTCCTGTGGAGCCGAATCCCTGCGCCATCCGACGCCGAAGTCATGAACGATCCCGGCTAGCCCGACGTGACCTCTTCACAAGGGCCACCTTTCCTCTTCGGGCGTGCCCGTATCCAGCGGCTCGCGCCCGGTGCCTTCGGCTAGCGGTGCACCAAGCAGTTGCGGGACCAGAGCCCGCACGCTCGCCGCGACCGCGCGCCACCGGCCTTTCGAGATGGCGCGCCGTGCCCTCTGTGAGGCTTCGTGATCGCCCAGGTCCTCGGCCGCGCGTAGGGCAATCATATGGCCGAGTAGCACCTCGCTCGGGCGCTGCAACAGCTCGGCGTGGGGCATCGCTTCGGCGATGCGGCTGAGCGCGCGCTTGGCATCTCCGCGCGTCACATCGATGAGTGCCGCGCGCGTGAGCACATACGTCAAGCGGTATTTTGCGTCCAGGTCGCGAAGCATCTGGAGCTCGGTCGACAGGTCCTCGTCGGCTGACTGGCCCAATCCACACCGCACCAGCGCTTCTACGGCGCGTGCAAAGGGCCCCTCACTGCCTTCGCGCATCTTGTCGCCCAGGGCAATTAGTGCGGGACAGTGCGCATGTGCCCTGGTGAAGGCTTCGCGGTCAAGCTCCAGGGTCGTCAGGTGTTCAACCGCATAGTACTCGAGGAAGCGGTCGGCGGCGGTCTTCGCCAGTGCCTTGGCCTGTTCGAAGTGGGCCACAGCCTCTTCGTACCGACCCTGGTGAGCCGCGAGCATTCCCTGCCCATCGTGCATGACCGCTGTTTCGATTCCCAGTGGTCGTGCGCGCGCGTGGGCTTCCGTCATCAAGGCATCGGCTTTGACGAGGTCGCGCTCCAGCAGCGCCAGGCAGCGGGCAGCCTCGGCCATGGCGGTCACGTGCTGCGGCTCACCCGCCTCGCGAGAGACGGACATGGCCTGCAAGGTGTCACGTTCGGCGGCTTCCCAGGCGCCACCTTCCCAGTTCAGGTATGAGCGCGTGTGAAAGGCCATGCGAGCGTGTTCGACGGCGCCTTCCGACAGGGCCCGCTCGCCCAGTTGTTGCAGAAGCGCCGCGGCTGCCTTCGGGTCTTCGGAGCGCGCCGATCGCTGTAGCGTCTCCATCAGCTCGATGGTGCGCTTCGTGCGATCGAGCCCGGTCAGCCTGTCCGCGTGGTAGAGGCCTCGACGTGAAAGCGTCAGGGCTTCAGCACTGGCATATAGCCGCAGGCAGCGGCGTGCCGCGGCGACACAGGCAGAAGCTGCCAGGTCATCGTCATGACCGAGGGTCGCGTGGTGCGCTATCTCGGCCACGAGCGTCTCCCCGAGATCATCTCGTTTCCGTAGGGTGCTGGCGACGCGCCGGTGCATGAGCCGTCGGCGGGGTTCGGACAAGTCTGCGTAGACCACGCGCTTGACGACCTCGTGCGCAAAGCCGTACTCCTGTTGGCCGTCTTGTCGGGCATGCTGGATCAGCAGGCTGCTGCGCTCCAGCTCTTCAAGGGCCGTGACGACTGCTTCGATGTCGAGCGCCACCAACTCTTCGATGCGCTCGAGTCTGAAGTTTCTTCCAAGCACGGCTCCCCAGCGAAGCACATCCGCGGGCTCCGCGGACAGGCGTTCGAGGCGCTCTCGCACCGCGTCGGCGACTGAACTCGGAAGGGAGCTTTCGTGGCCGTCTGTGGCGTTCCGGCCTACGCGGGCAAGTTCCAGTGCAAACAACGGGTTTCCTCCCGCCTGCGCGATCACGGGGCCAGGATCGACTCCATCGACAGTCGTTCGCACAAGTCTTTCGACTGCTTCTGGAGACAGTGGTGAAAGACTCCACTCCGTCAGCACGCGATCCCGGCGAAGGCTTCTAAGCACGCGCACCAGAGCTGTGTTGTCGGCAGCTTCTTCGGAGCGGACCGTGAGCGCTACGAGCATCGGAAGCCGTCGGCTCGTTCGCACAAGGAAATGCAGCAGTTCGGCCGAGGCGGCGTCGAGCCACTGCACGTCGTCGAGTGCCAGCACCACCGGTTGCTGCTGTGCGCGGGTTGCGACCAGGTCGGAGACCGCGGAAAATAGGCGGCCGCGACCGCCTTCTCGATCGCCTTGGCCTGCCCACTCGAAGATCGGCGGAGCGAGGTTGGGGGCTTCGTTCCGCTCTTGGGGTGAGGAAAGCGCTTTGAGCCCATCGACAAAGGGACCATAGGGACGGTCACGCTCCGCTTCGAAGGCCGCGCCCCGCAGGACGGTAGCGCCCACCGCGCGCGCGTGCTCGAGAAAGTCGTCGAGTAGCCGGGTCTTGCCTACCCCCGGCTCGCCACCGATCGACAGCACGGCTGTGGCCCTATCGCGCGTGACGTGATTCAGGTGCTTTCGCAGATCGGCCCGCTCTTGGTCACGCCCTATGCACGGTGGCGCTGCCACGAAGCTACCCGTACTTGGGGTTTGGGTCCGGTCGAGGGATTGCGAAGAAGCGGTATGATGCACCGTCGGGTCGGACTTTGTCGGCGTGCGCTTCAGGGTGTTCCACGTCGCCGTGATCGCAGCGGAGTCCTGCGAGTCCAGTTCCTGGAAGGTGCGGATCGCCGAGGCGTAGTGCTGTTCTGCCTCGCCGCGCAAGCCGGCCGAAAGTGAGATTCGCAGGAGGGTCGCGTGTGCATTGGGGTCCAGGGGATCGACCTTGGCCCACGTGCGCGCGTGGGGCAGGGCCCGCTCCGGGTCCGTCGCCAGGCGCTCGGCAAGCGTCTGGACGATCGCGGCGTGAAGCCGGCGCGTTTGCTCGCGCTCCGCGACCAGCCAAGCCTGAAACTCGTGAAAGTCTGGCAGGTCCAGGCCTTCCATCAGCTCACCGCTATAGGCGCCGGCCCAGTGCTCCAGTAGCGCGCTGGGTGCAGCTTCAACATTCTTTCGGCCTGGCAGGTGCTGCTCGCAGACCATGTAGGTCGACGGCGGCACCGCTCGTTTGCAGCACGACCTGTTCGCGGGTCGCCACGATGCGGCGCTGATCTGGCTGGTCGACCAGGGCTCGCAGTTTGCTGAGGCTCCACCGTAAGGCCCCGCGGGGATCGTCCGCCACATCCCAGAAGAGGCTGCACAGGCGCTCTCGCCGGTGCTCTCGGCCAGTCACCAGCAGGTAGGCGAGCAACGCACGCGTTTTTCGCGACGGTGGAAGTTCCAGCCGGACTCCCGCGTGCTTCACCCGAAGCTCACCTAACAGTCTGAAACTGAGCGCGTTTTCGGCATTCACCAGGACGACCTCGAACAGCTGAGTGAAGACCATATCCCGAACGCGCCGATTTCTGGTGGGTAACGTCGAAACAGAGCGAACACGTGCTGCGAATCAAGAGTTGTCGGCCCGGAGATGACCAACCTGCGAGGTCGAAACTTGGCGCCGCTAGAACTCTCCCAGGCTGTCCGACCGCAGCATGGACAAGGGCATGGACGTTAGACCCAAGCGGATCGTCGTTGTTGGTAACGGGATGGTGTCCCATCGTCTGTGCAAGGAGCTCGTTCGGCGCGGCCTCCAGGACATATGTGTCTTGGGTGAGGAATCCTATCCGGCCTATGATCGAATCCGTCTGAGCCAGGGACTTGGCCAGGGTATCGACGACCTGCTCCTTTCGCCGGCCGATTGGTACCGCGACCAGGATATCGATCTGCGGCTCGGCGTTCGCGTGGTGAGCATTGATCGGGCTGCGAAGACTGTGCTGCTCGCGGGGGGTGAGCGGATCGCCTATGGCACCCTGATTCTGGCGACGGGTTCGACCCCGGCGATGCCGCTGGGCCTGGACCTGCCTTCCGACCCCGAGCTGCGCCTGCGGGTTTCCGTATTCCGAAACTACTCGGACCTAGTCAGGCTCTCGGCGGTGGCCGGGGCGGGTAAGCGCTTCGCGATCGTCGGCGGTGGTTTGCTGGGACTGGAGACCGCCAAGGTGCTGCGTGATCAGGGCTGCCAGATTCATCTCCTGGAATCGGGCAACTATCTGATGTCGCGCCAACTTGACCCCGGTGGGGCGGAGGTCGTGCGGAAGCACCTTGAGGGGCTCGGAATCCGGGTGCACCTCCGGCACGTGGGTCAGGCCGTGCGTACCGCTTTGAGGGACGCGGGCGAGCCCACAAGCCTCAGACTCGAGTTCAAGGGGGGCATTGCGCCCCTGTCCATCGATCATGTGGTCATCGCGGCTGGGATCCGCCCTCGGGACGAGCTTGCGCGGGATGCGGGTCTGAAGGTCGCCGCGCGCGGCGGCATCGTCGTCGACGACGTTCTCCGCACATCCGACCCTGATATCCACGCGCTCGGAGAATGCGCCTCCCACCGCGGGGTCTGCTACGGGCTCGTCGCGCCCGGCTACTCGATGGCTGCCACGCTTGCTGACAGCCTGTCCGGAAAGCAGGCCCGCTTCCAGGGCTCCGATCTGTCGTGCCAGCTCAAGCTGCTCGGGCTGCCCGTGACTGCCATTGGGGCCTATGACCAGGAGGCCGAACTCGTTTCCAAGGTTGTTCCCGGAGGACGCCGCACCTTGATGCTCGATGGCCGCAGGGTGATGGGCGCTACCGCGGTAGGGCCGTGGGCGCAATTGCCACGCTTGCACGATATGATCAAGCGAGGCAGTGCGATTTCCCAGTCGCAGCTACGCCGCTTCCGGAAGAGCGGGGACGTCTTTGGCGGGTCCGATCTGGCTGCGATCCAGAGCTGGCCGGCCGGCGCGGTCGTCTGCAACTGTGCAGGCGTCACGAGGGGCCAGCTGAGCGAATGCGTGGCGCTCGGTCACTCGGATGTGGCGGACCTGGGCGAGCAGACGGGCGCAGGTCAGGTGTGTGGGTCATGCAAGCCACTGCTTGGTCAGCTCGTCGGTGAACCTGTACGGGATGTGTCAGTGTTCATGCGCACTGCCGTCCTGGCGATCTCGGCGCTCGCTTTGATGCTCGGTAGTGCATACATGTTTCTGGAGCCGCTTGAGTTCGCGCACAGCGTGCAGGCAGCGCGCCGCGGTATCGACCGGCTCTGGCGTGACGACACGATCAAGCAGTGGACCGGCTATGGCTTGGTAGCCGTCTCGGCCCTAGGCTTGCTCTTGTCGGCCCGCAAGCGTCTACGTTGGTTTTCCC
>JAPPOR010000593.1 GCA_028817905.1 Myxococcales bacterium | reverse complement strand
GCCCGCATCCATCACCAAATCACGCGCCCTCGCACAACTGCTCGACTCCGCAGCCCTTTCGCCTCAGTCAAAAATACAGCGTGTATTCCCTCCTTCGCCGAAAACCCCGCGAAGCCAACCACTTGCGCGATCATCACCTGCCTTCGTGATGGTTGCGGGCTGGCCCGAAGCGGCTACACGGGGCAGTTCCTGCAAGTTTCCAGGGGTTCCCCCGTGCCGGCGGCCGGGCTTGCACTCCTGCCAGCCCGCGGCGGCGATGAAACGCTCCGGACTATTCGGCCAGCTTGATGGCGCCGCGTTCGAACAGATCGACCAACGCCTTGAGAGCCTCTAGCCGGGGCATTCCACAAATGTCGAGCAGCTCCTCGACGTTCGACAGGCCATCTACCCGTGACAGTAGGAAACCCGAGCGGTGGTCGAGCCCCAGCCAGCGAAGCTCCGCATCTGCCAGCGCCAACACCACCGGAGCCTCCATGTTGCCGATCTTGGAAGCATAGAGACTCTGAAGCCGGCTCCGGCAGTTCTCCGCACAGACCCGCGCCTGCTCGTTTTCGGGGTCCTGCCCGAGTACGAGTTCCGCACACCGGAGCGCGCCCGTGAGATCGTCGAGCGCGTAAAGGTCCTCCATTTCCCCCAGAAGCCCCAGCTCCTTCGAAGGTTGTGAATGGTCGACCAGATCCAACGCGCCACCGTCCCAGGCATCGTCTGGGAACTCGCTCAGGCAACGGGCCGAAAGCTCGCGCAGACGACGGACATCCGCCTCTGCCTGCGGCGGAACCGTGCTCTGCCGGGAAATGCGGTCGGCCGTCCAGGCGTCGTGGCCTTCGGCATACCCCAACGGCGGCTGGCGGATGTCGCTCGAACGCTCGTTCGCGTTCGCGTCAATTTCGTCCAACACGACCTCCTCGGCCCCCAGCGAAAGCTCCGAGGCGTCGAACTCGGCCGTGACTCTCAAATCCTCCAGATCCGAAAGCAACTCCTCATCCCAGGATGGCTCTTGCGGCACGGCGTCGGGAGGAGGCGGGATTCCCCCGACACCCGACTCTTCTCCGCGGCCTTCCGTAGGATGCGGCCTGGCGTCGTCAGGCGCAGGGTCCAACCCTCTCTGAGGCGCCACGCCAAAGCCTAGTCCGGAGATCTCTCCCCGCGGTCCCGACGCTCCCTCAGCCGCCGCGTCCTCCCGGCGGCCATCGGCGGAGCCCCGGTCAGAGGCACCCCCCCCAAAGGCTCCTTGAGGAGTGCGCTGTTCGGGACGTTTCGACTCTGCCGCCACAACCCCGGTCGTCCTCAGCCCACCTTGCCGACCACGCCCTTGAACATCCGCTGCGTACGCGCCAGAGCGTCTATCTGCTCGCTGAGCTCCTCGACATCACCTGCCTCCAACAGCAGGCGAGCCTTGTCCACAACACCACGCGCCTTCTCGATCGCGTCGCGCCCAAAGTCACTGCCCGCAACCACCTGCTCAACCTCGGGGAACAGCTGCTCGATCTGGGCGATCAGCTTCTCCGCCTCCTGCGTCGCCGACTCGGCCTCGTCGCTCTGCCGCCGAGCCACGGCAAAGTCCTTGGCCTCACTGACCATGTTCTTGATCTCATCCACCGTCAGACCACTGGTTGCGGTCACCGTGATCGACTGCTGCTGGCCGGTCTCGAGATCCTTCGCGTGTACACTGACGATCCCATCTGCGTTGATCTCGAAGGTGACCTCGACCTCCACCTGGCCAGCCGGCGCCTTGCGCAGGCCCGTCAAGATGAACTCGCCGAGCAGTTCATTCTCCTCAGCCCGGTGCGACTCTCCCTGCATGACGAGGATCTTGACCGCCGTCTGATTCTCCCGAACCGTCGTAAACACCTTGGAGCTCGAGGTCGGCACGGTTGTATTGGCGGGGATGAGCTCCTCGAAATAGCCGCCGACCACCATGATCCCAAGCGTGTGGGGAGTAACGTCCAACAAGATCATGTCGGACGTATCCCGCGTCAGCGCCATGCCCTGAATCGCGGCACCCAGGGCCACCACTTCATCTGGATGGACGCCCTTGGAGGGTTCTCGCTCGAAGAAGTCCGCGACCGCTCGCTGCACGCTAGGCATGCGCGTCATCCCCCCAACTAGGATGACCTCCTCGATCTCGCTCTTCTCGAGTCCCGCTTCCTCCAAGGTTTGCTCACAGGTGTGAACCGTGCGGTCTACCAAATCGCGTGTCAGGTCCTCCAACTGAGAGCGAGCTAGAACCCGCTGCAGGTGAAGCGCCTCATTGCGCGCATTCGAAATAATAAAGGGGAGGTTAACCTCGCTTTGGTCGACCGCCGATAGTTCACACTTGGCCTTCTCCGCGGCGTCCTTGAGGCGCTGGAGAGCCATCCGATCCTCGCGCAGATCAATGTCGTGCTCTTCACGAAAGCTGTCGACGAGCCATTGGATGATCCGTAAGTCGAAATCCTCACCACCCAGAAACGTATCACCCGCTGTGCTGATCACCTTGAACACGCCCGTTCCACTGATCTCCAAGATCGAGATATCGAACGTGCCGCCTCCCAGGTCGTACACCGCAACCGTCTTGTCGACTGACTTGCCGAACCCATAGGCCAACGCCGCCGCAGTCGGCTCGTTGATGATCCGAATGACATCCAGGCCCGCAATCTTGCCGGCGTCCTTCGTCGCCTGTCGCTGGTTGTCGTTGAAGTACGCAGGTACCGTGATCACCGCCTTCTCAACCGCATGCCCCAAATAGTCTTCTGCGATCATCTTCATTTCCTGAAGAATCATCGCGCTCACTTCGGGCACACTGTACACCTTGCCTCGCAACTGGATACGCGCGTCCTCGTGTGGGCCGGGCACAATCCCGTAGGGGCAGTTGGTCACGGCGTTCTGCACCTGCTGGCTGTCCCACTTGCGGCCGATCAGCCGCTTGGCTGCAAACACCGTATGTTCAGCGTTCGTAACAGCCTGCCGCTTGGCGATGTGTCCAACCAGACGCTTTCCCGCCTCAGTGATGGCGAGCATCGATGGTGTCGTCTTGTAGCCCCCGCGGTTCGCGATGACGGTCGGCTGCCCGCCCTCGACAACTGCGACACAGGAGTTCGTCGTACCTAGATCAATTCCGATGACCGTTTCCACCTAGGGCTCTCCCGACTACCTGGTCTCTTTCAACAGATTTTTGACCATGTCGTCTGTAGGATCCAATTTTACAGCCTTTTCCAGCTCCCTACGCGCACTTAATTTCAGACCTGCTGCGAGCATCACGCGCGCAAGCACGACAAGACTTACTACTGAGTCGGGTTGTAGGTCTGCCGCCGACTGTGCGTACCTCTGCGCTTCGTGTAGGTCACCGCCGGAACGCATAAGCGCTTCCGCCGTATGGCGCGCGGCCTCGGCATCCTCCGGACGCCCCTCGACAACACGCCGCCAAGACCTCGCGGCGGCAGACCACTTTCCCACTTTCTCTTCGTAGCGCGCTTGCTTCTCGTAGTTGCGCGCTAGGTCCTCCGCTACGACCTTCGATAGGCGCCCGTAGTACTCCCTGAGCTCCTCGTCCTCGGCATCGAGGGCCAACGCAAGTTGCAGAGCATTGACCGCAGACAGCATGTCTCCAGCTGCCTCCGCCTGACGCGCCATGGTGACGTATTCCGAGACACGATCGGGGCCACCGGTCAACTGAGCCGAGTCGCTCAACGACCGCGCAAGCCCTCGAATCGCGCTATCGCGCCGCTCGCGAGCGCTCGTACCATCGCGTGGCTCTGAAGGTCGCTTCACGGCTGCCTGGACTCGGCCGCGCTCTGGTGGCACAACCGAGTCGAGCTGACGTTTCAAGCGACCGGCGGCCCGCTCTCGTCGCTTGTCCTCAGTAGAAGGAACACGTCGCTGAGTGTGCGTTGGAGGGTCGCTCGTGACCGGCTTCGCCTCACGTGGGACGCGCGGAGCGCGCAAGCTGGTATTCGACGCGTCTGCCCTAGGTGCGTTTGACTTGGGTGCCGGTGCAGATTTCGGCTGACGAAGTGCCTGAGCACGGGCTTGGACCTGCTCGATCTTCGTCTGCGTCGTGTAGGCTTGGTTCGTCGCTCGCAGGTACTCGTCGTACTCGCTGCGCCGCGCCTTGCGGCCCAACACCTCATAGGCTTCGGTGAGGCGTTTGAAGACAGCCTCCATCTTGGATTTGAAATGCCCCAGGTCTTTCCCGAAGAACGCGTCGGGGTGGAACTGCTTTGAGAGTGCAAAATAGGCCGACCGGATCTCTGCCTTATCGGCCATCTCGGAGACACCAATGGCCTGATAGAAGTTCCGGCCGGACAGGGAGTAGTAGGCGTTGAGAATCCGGCGGCGCGTCTTTCGATCGATGTCGGAAGCACCGTCCAGCTCCTTCGAATCGAAGGACGGAGGCACCGAGGGGTTGTCGTAAATGCATCCCCTGCTCGCCTCCTCGTCGCGCTCCTGCTGCTCCTTCGCGGCCTGCTCGGCCTGTCGCTGTTTGCGCTGGGCGTCGAGCCACGGTAGCTGAACGGCTCCGAGATCGGCTAGCCGCTCGAGAATCAAGATCAGCTTGTCAAGTTCGACCCCGACCATCATCGCGATGTCCTCGACGCTGGACGAGCCATCAGCACGCGACAGCACGAAGCCTTCGAGCGTACTCAGCGGAAGCGCAAGGATATCGATCCCGGCCACCGGACTGGGGATGCGGCGCTCCATACTAGCTGCCGCCTCCTACTATCTGCTGACATGGCTCATTCGCGTTGCTCCGCGCGACAAGCAGAACCACGCCACGAGGATTGCCTGCGACGGTAGGACTGCTATCGGTCAGCAGTCGTCCACACCGGGCGGAGCGCAGCCGAAAGGCCCAGCGTTCTCGATGCCACAACGAGTTCGACACGGACGCTTAGTGTAACACCAGCGCAAACATTGAACGAAGGCAGAAGTCTTCCTAGCCGCGTCGAGGGCGAAGGGCGAACGAAGCACCGAGGAGCGCACGTAGGTCCATGCCCGAGCGCTCCCTACAATCACATGCCCTTCACCCGTACAGTGAGCCAACTCGCCCCATGGACGGCCTTTGGTCTCCTTGACTCCGCCGCGTGTTGCGGCATGAACCACCTCGACCGAACTTGACGCAGATACTCACGATCAAGCTGGTCAAGAGGCACCGGGTAGGACGCGGTTGTGCGAGGGCGCGCGAGTGGGTGAGATATGCGGGCTAGTCCGCATAGAGGTGGGCAAGCAACGCCTTCTGTGCGTGCAGCCGGTTTTCGGCCTCATCCCAGACAACCGACT
>JAPPOR010000125.1 GCA_028817905.1 Myxococcales bacterium | reverse complement strand
CGTGGGCGACGCGATGCGCGGTGGGCCGCCACGGGTTTTCGGCGGCCTGGTGGCCGGTCAGGCTGCGGTCGCCGCGGCGCGCACCGTCGACGGTCCTACCTTGCACTCGCTGCACGCCTATTTCCTGCAGCCCGGTGCACTCGAGGTGCCCATCGAGTACACGATCGAGCGCCTCAAGGAGGGGAAGAGGTTCCACGCGCGGAGCGTGGTGGGCCGCCAAGAGGGGCGCGTGATTTTCACGATGCAGGCCAGCTTTCAGCGTCCGGAGCCCGGCTTCGCCCACCAGGACCCGATGCCAGAGGTTCCCGCCCCCGAGCAGGTGCCTGCGACCGGCGGTGTCTTCGGGCGCTTCGGCTCCCCGGTCGAGATGCGGGATTGTCTCGGCGGCTTCGATCGCGCTGCCGAGGAGGGCCAGCGGCGTACCTGGTTTCGCCCTGCAGCGCCCCTGCCGGAGGATCCTGTGCTGCATGTCGGGATGATGGTCTTCATGAGCGACATGTCCCTGGTGATGACCGGCGTGCTCCCGCATCCGGAACTTCGCAGGCGCCCGCGCGGAGGCGCCAGCCTCGATCACGCCATGTGGTTTCACCAGCTGCTGCCCTTCGACGATTGGCTGCTCTACACCATGGAAACGCCGGCGGCCCACGCTGGACGACCGCTGATCATGGGGGCCATGTACCGGCGAGATGGCACGCGCGTTGTTTCGGTGGCCCAGGAGGGACTGATCCGGGCCCGCCGCTAGCTAGCTAGGGACCCGGCCCGGTCGGCCCTTTCTGGCTTGCACCCTGGTGCCCGTTTTGGGAAGTATCTTCGTGTGGCTGCACACCCTACGTCGCCGTGCGTCCAGCCGACCCTTGCGGCACCACACAGCGAGCGCATCGAGGTGGCCGTGGCCACCATGGGCCAAAGTGATCCGGCAAGGCTGACGGCCCGCATGGGCCTGGCGAATGCCGACGTGGATGTGCTCATCATCAACCAGTGTCCGGACCGGTCTGTTCCGAAGCCCTACGAGCGCGGTACTGTGCGGATGCTGTCGTTTCCGGAGCGAGGCCTCGCTCGAAGCCGCAACCGTGCCCTCGAACATGCGCGGGGTGACATCGTGCTGCTGGCCGATGACGACGTGCGATACCTGCCGCAAGTCGGTCCATCGGTGGCCGCAGCCTTCGCCGCGATGCCGGCCGTGGCGGCCCTGTGCTTTCGCTATTGTGATGCCGCCACGGGGCTTCCCACCAAGCGCTACCCTGCCCGCCCGGGGCTGCACGACGCACGAACGATCGCGGGGGTGTCGTCGATCGAGGTGGCCCTTCGGCGTCACCGCCTCGCGGGCGTGCGCTTCGACGAGCGCTTCGGCTTAGGTAGTCGTTTTCCGAGCGGCGAGGAGGCCATCTTCCTGCGCGACCTGCAGCGGCGCGGTGCTGCGGTCGGTCACTACCCGATGACCCTGTGCGAGCATGCCGGCGCCGGCAGTGGCCACGCGCCTTGGGATCCGGTGGCCACGCGCGCCAAGGGCGCGATCCTGCGCCGCATGTATCCAGGCGCGTGGCCAGCCGTGATGTGCGCCTTTGCGCTGGCCAAGTACCCCCGACACGGGGGGGCACAGGGCTTCTTCGCCTTCGCGCGCTCCCTAGGTGAGGGGGGACGCATGGTTTAGCCGGCTAGGGCTCGGCCGGGGTGCCGCGCGGGTGGCAGTAGAAGCAGCTGAACCCCTCGCCTGTTTCCTTGTCGTACCGGGCGACTCCGAGCAGGGCTCGCATAGTGGGCGTGACCGCATTGAACATGAAGCGGGCCATCTCTTCGTTCTCCGCGACGGTCTGCTGTTGTTCGCGTGAACCTGAAGGGAATAGGATCGGAAGGGAGGGGCTTGGCATGGCGTAGTCCCGGGTGCGCGCGCCGGCTCCATGGCAGGTCTTGCATCCGAACGTGGCGTAGCGCGTGCGATCGAAGGCGACAAAGAGCTCCAACATGGCTGGCATCACGGCTTCCGTCATGTGGGCCTTGCGCATTTGGGTGTCCATCTGTGCCCAGGGCTGGGGCGGGCCCTCTCGCTCCCGAACCAGGGTGCGCCAGGCCCCAGGGGTGTGTGTGGGCGCAGTTCCGACGTGGTCTCCGGTCGGTCGCGGGGCGGGGCTGGCGCAGGCGCCTGCGAGCAGGCCAACGGCGAGCTGCGCGCACAGGCGCGCCATACCCCAAACCCGGAGCTCCTCTTGCATGCGTCCCTTGGTACCGCTACCAAGCGCAGGATACCAGACGTTCGGCCGGCACCCTCGCGCGCAGCCAAGACCTATCGGGGCGCGCCACGGGTGGTTCGTGCCGGCCGTCATTGCGGAGATGGAGCGAGCATGGACGTTGTGGCTAGCAGGCGGACGCCGATCGAAGACGAGGCGAGGTTTCAGAGGTGTGGACACCTCGTCCTGGTTCTGGCGATTGTTTCGGGGTCGGGCGCGTGCTCGCGCGATGATTCCCGCGCCCTGAAGCAGCTGGCCCCCCCCTCCTCCCCGGGGCACACTGCGCCCGGTGCCCAGCCGCAGGGATTCCAGGGGCCAGCGACCGGGCCTGCTCCCGGGTCGAGCGATCCACGGGACGACTTGGGCCCGCCCGGTACGGGAATGGTGTGGGTGACCGGGACGGTCAATAACCTGGGGGGGCGTCAGGTCAGGAGGCGCGAGGATGTCGTCGAGGTGTGCGTGTATCAGCAGGGTGATCTCCCGTGCAGAAAGACGGGCGATCACGGTGCCTTCGCCATCCCGGTCCCCCAGCATATGGAAGCGGCTCTCGTGTTCCGAGGCGATGGCCTGACGCCGACCCTACGGGCCTTTGTCACCGCCGATCAGCCCATCGAACTCGGGAACTCGCGCGTGGCCAACGAGGTGGGCGTGACACGCGTGGCCGAAGGCCTGGACACAAAGTACAAGGGCGACCGGGCCGTGGTGTTTTTCAGCGGGGTGCCCGGCGTCACCGCCCAGGTGGCCGGTGGGGATGGTGTGCCGTTTTTCATTGACCGGACAGGGACCCTGCTCAAGGACCAGAAGTCCATCCCGATGTTTGGGACCGGTGGCATCATGAACGTCAAACCCGGGGTCGCGCGGGTGCGATTCGAGCTTGCGGGTGGTGAGTGCGCGTTCGGCGGCGACAACACGATGTCCGCGTGGCCCGATCCGAAGGCCCCCGACGTGGTCCGCGTTCCCGTGGCGCCGGGCCACCACACCCACACCGTCACCATGCGTTGTGACAAGGCAAAGGCGAGCGCCGGGCAGTAAGCATTCCCGCAGCGCGTCGCGGAGCGGGCGCCTTTGACCCAAGGGCGCTCCTCCACGCGGCCTCGACTCGTGCGTAGAGCCAAGTGTGGATGCGCCTTCGACCGGTCCATTTGGGTGGTCGACCGGTACTCGCCATCGGATGCGCGGTGCCTGGACGGATCCCATGGTGTGCTATACCGAGGGCATGAATCCATCGGGTAGCCACAGGGAAGTTGATGCGGCGCGGATGGCAACGTTGCAGCGAGATGGCTACGTTGTCATCGAGGGTGTGATCGATGGCGAGCAGTGCAAGCGAATCCGAGGGGAGGCGGCTCGGCTGCTCGACCAGTGCGGCGCAAACCCGTTTGAGGGACATCGCACACAGCGCGTCTACGCTCCGCTCAGCAAGACGCGAGCGATCGATGACCTGATAGATCACCCACGCATCCTGGCGCTGCTCTCGGGCTGTCTGATGCCGAACTACCTGCTCAGTCAGGCGCAGATCATCAATATCCTACCCGGCGAAGCGGCCCAGGGACTGCACCACGATGATGGGTTTTATCCGGTGCCGCGCCCCTTCAAGCCAGTGCACGCGGCTTTCATCGCCGCCATTGACGACTTCACCGCGGAAAACGGCGCCACCATGATTGTCAAGGGCAGCCACCTTTGGACCGATCGCGTACCCACCCCGGCCGACGCGGTTCCCTGCGAGATGTCCGCTGGCTCGGTCGTGGTGTTTCTCGGTGCGCTCTGGCATGGCGGAGGCGAGAACCGTAGCGACCATCCGCGCTTGGCAGTGACTGGCCAGTATTGCGACCCGTGGCTGCGGCAGCAGGAGAACTTCCTACTGGAGCTCTCCCGTGAGCAGGCGCGCGCCTTGCGCGAGCCGATTCGAAGCCTGGTGGGCTACTCGATTCACCCACCCTTCATGGGCATGGTCGACCGTCGTCACCCAGGTCGCCTGCTCGATGACTGAGCACATCAGATCGCTGGTCAAGGACGTTGGCAGGGCTCCGCCCCAGCCCCACGAGGCATGGGCCTTGGGAGTTCAGATGCCGACCTCGCGACGAGTCTGGATGAGGCAAATCTCGCCGCCCATCACTGCCCGGAGCACCACAGGTGCGACTTGGTCCCCTTGACCCGCGGCGCATCCTGCAAGAACCATCTCGACCAAACTTGACTCAAATGCTCACGATCACCCCGGTCAAGGGGACTAGGCTGCCGTTTTGCGCGGGATCACGTCGCCGGCGTCAGTCAGGGCCGCGCTGAGCTGGTCGAGCAGCGCGCTGGCGACGTATCCGGCCCCTTCGGTCTGGTGAACGATCACTCCGGTGACGGAGAAGCCGTTGCGGCCCATGTGCCCCAGGAGTGCGGGCGCGAAATGCTCGCCTGCCGGATTGGCCCAGACGTTTGCGTCGATCGTCGAGGTCACGAAGTCCTGCGTGTCGATATCATTGGCCGGAGCTTCCAGTTCCTCGGTGATCACGTGTCGTACCAGGTCGTCCAGGTGCGGTGGAGGGGCTGCGGCGCCACAGCTCGCCACGAGCGACGGCTCCTGGCCTTGCAGTAGATAGAGAAAGGCGGTCTGGCCGACTCCCTGTTCTACGATCATGGAAAGTACCCGGTCCGCCCGCTGGCGCGCGTCCTTGCTTTGGCCCAACACCGGCCCCACGGTGGTCATCGCGCCATCCTCATCGCTATCCGGCTGGCCCATCGGGGCCTCTGGAAGCATGCCTTCCCGTTGCGCGTCCTGGATGAGACGCTCGTAGCGGGTGATCAGGACCGGGTTTCGGCTGTCTCGGAAGATGCTACCGCAGTGTGCCAACGCCCGGGCTAGGCCTGCCTGATCGCCGAGTGCGATGGACGCCTGGGCGTAGACTTCATGGATCGCTCCGCACAGCACGCTGTCGGGGCTCCATCCTTCTGGCAGGCCGAGGGCCCGCTCTGCGCATTGCTGCGCCTCACGATGGTTTCCCTCCAGGTGCTCGGTTACGGCCAGCGCGTAGTGAAGATCCTGGACGAAGGTGCCATCGGCGCCGTCGCCGGTGGCTTCGAGGGTGGCTTCAACGTGTTTCCGCGCCTCGTCGAATCTACCCACTGTCGCGAGGGCGGTCGCATAGCCGCGCACGGCTGCGACCCACAGTGAGGAGCGTGAGCCTGCGAAGGCCGCGATGCTGCGCTCGTAGGCGGCCAGCGCTTCGTCGTGCTCGCCGCGTAGTTGATGAATACGCCCGTGGGCTATATCGCGCGCCGGCGTCCAGTGCACGAATCTGCGAATCTGCGCTTCCACGCGCGCTGCCGATTCACGGATGCGCACCACGTCGCCAATCTCCATCCAGGCGCGCAGGTCCAGCCAGGTCTCCATCCCCTCGAACAGTTGTGCTGGGCTGTTCTGGATCTGCAGCCGTTCGATGTGCAGCGCACAGCGCTGTGCCGCGTCCACGTTCCCTCGGCGTAGGGCTGCCAGCTTGCGGAGCTGCCAGGCCGCGATGGCAAACAGCGGGTCGCGCTCGATCGCCTGGGCGCGCTTGGTGGCCGTCCCGATGCCGGCCACCGTTTCGGTCACGCCCGTGGAGAACGTTATCGCCAGTTCCATGTAGCGGAACATGGACCGGGTGCGGTCCGACTCAGGCAGTGCGTTCAACTCCTCCAAGAGTCGCAGCTGTTCCTGCCGTCCAAGTGCGATTCGGCCCTGCATCATGTACTGCGTGGCCCGGACATTGCGCTCGATGAGCGAGAGGATCGGCGCGAGCGGAAACAGCGGCTCTAGGGATGGTAGCCCGTTGAGGAAATCTGTATCCATCGAGTGGCCCATCATGCCGATCGCCGTGACTTCGAGGCGGGCGAGGGTTCGGATGGCTTCCGGTATCGGGTATCCGCGCTCCGCTTCGGGCATGGCGTCTGCAGCTGCCTTGGTCTCTTCCAGCGCCACCCGCAGGCGCTGGTCATTCGGGACCTTGCCCTCCAGGGCGGCATAGCGTTCGAGCCCGGCGTCGCGACTCACCTGCTGAAGCGTCTCGCGCAGCAACTGGGGGGCTGGCTCCGACCGAAGGGACAGGAGCCCGAAATAGGAGAGCTGCAAATCGAGGATCTCTCGCCTGGACCGGCCCAGCCTCTCGGCGGCCTCGATGCCCTTCACGTACACCTTTTGCCATCCATCCGGAATCGCTTGCATCAGCTCTGCCACTCGCCCCGGCTCATGGACCGTGGTCCCATAGCTGCGGGCGCGTTCGAGCAGAAGGTCGACCGCTTTGTCCTCTTCTCCGGCCCATAGCCAGTGCCCGGGGGCTCGCATGGACAGCCGGGGGTCGTCTGCCATCATTTCGGCGATGCGCGCGTGCAGGTCCTTTGCCCGCTGTGCGTTCAGCTGCGCGACCAGCAAGGGTGACCAGGCGGGGTGACTGAACGTGTAGTGCTCGCCCTCCATTTGCACGACGTGCGCACGCATCAGTCCCGCGAGGTCCTGCAGAACCTCGCCCGCGCCCTGGTCTCGGGCGATTGCCTGGCAGGCGGACAGACTGAGTGCCGGCAGGCGGGTGAGTGCCATCGCTTCGGCCAGCGTACGCTGCGCAGGGTCCAGTCGTTCGAGCTGTTGCTCCATGGCTGCCGTCGGGCTGCTGGGCAGGTCGCGCTCCGACAGCTTGCCGGGAAGCACCCACGCTCCGGCCTGGTACTTGATCACGTTGCGATCGAGCAGCAGTTGGGCGAGGGTCATCACGGTTCGAGGATTGCCCTGCGTGACCGAATGCATCCGGTCCGACAGCAGTCGTACATTGGGGGTATCGCCAAAGATCGACGTGAGCAGTTCCTCAGTCCCCGTTCTACAGAGCGGCGAAAGGGCGAGGGTCGTGCCCACACTTTGCATGCGTGGCAGTACCTTGAGCTCCTGGCCCATGGCGTCGTCATCGAGGGCCGCCACGACGACCGTCCGGTGGGCTCGCGCTTGACCGGCGAGCAGGGCAATGAAGGCCCGGCTGGGCTCGTCCATTCGGTCCAGATCGTCCGCCGTGACGACGATAAAGGCTTGCTGGCTTGCCTGTGAGAAGAGCGTGAGCAGCGCCTGCTGGAGCACGCTCCGCTGTCCCGCGTCCGGCGGCGCAGGTTCCTCTGCCGTGAGGAAGCTCGCGGCCCCTGGCCAGATGCTTGCGAGCACGGCGGCCTGCGGACCGATGGAGTCCTCCGCATCGGCGCCCAACTCAGTCGCCAGTTGGTCGAGCAGCGAGCGTGCGCCCCCCCACAGGTCCGAGTTGGCGTCCTGGGCATCGGCTCGCAGGACGATGGCGCCTGCCAGCTTGCCCTCGAGCGCGCAGGCATCGATCATGCGCGACCGGCCCACGCCACGGGCCCCCGTGATCAGGATCGAGTGGCCGCGTCCGCGGGCTGCCCGCACCATGCCGCGACGGACCAGCCGTAGCTCGTTGTCGCGCCCGACCAGTGTTGGCGTTGCGAGATAGGCACTCGTGGTCTGCAGCTCCGTGGGTAGCTCGATGCCGGCGATCGCAGTGAGGCGCTCCATGACCTCGGTGGCGCTGCGTGGCCGGTGGCTGGGCGCGAGTGTGAGCAGCGACATGACCAGCTGGTCGAGCTCGGCCGGAATTCCCGGTACGAGCCGTGAGGGGGTTGGTGGTACGGTACGCCAGACGTTGCGCAATCCGGCGAACGTGCGCGCAGGAAATGCGAGTCTTCCCGTCAGCGCGTAATACGCCGTAGCCCCCAGCGAGAACAGGTCGGCGCGTCCATCGAGTGGCTGGCCAGTCACGGCCTCCGGGGCCGCAAACGGGGGCGTTCCCACCGTGTGCCGATGGGTCCCGAAGGGTACCATCGCGCCGAAGTCGATCAGCTTGGCCTCGCCGTCGGGTCCACAGCGGATGTTGCGTGGCGTCACATCTCGGTGGACCAGGCGCCGCGAATGCAACAGGCCCAGCGCGGAGCACACATCACACAGAAGCGCGCATGCCTCGCGATAGGGGATGGGAGAACGCTCCACCAAATCCCCCCCGTCGAGTAGCTCCATGGTGTACAGGGCGCTGTCCGGGAGCTTCTGGTAGTCGTAGACGGCCACGACACGCGGGTGCGCCAGCTGCGCGAGCGTATGAAATTCCACTTCGAACTGGCCCAGGGTGGCCTCGTTGCGGCTGACCCGCTCCGTGTCCAGCAACTTGAGGGCAACACGCCTGCCGGCGACTTCGTCGTCGACCTCATAGACGCAGGCCATGCCACCGCGACCCAGCTCCCGGAGCACCCGATAGCGGCCAGCCAGCGTTTGGCCGAGAAGTTCTTCCCCGTCGGTCCTGTCTCCGTTTTTCCGTTCCAATGCGCCCGACGCTCTACAGACCCGACCCACTATATTACTCGATTGGAACGCTCAGTGTAAGCGGCCATCCATTTGTACGGAGAAAGCCTGTTCTGATCGTTGAGGCAGTTTCTCCTTTATTCTTCACAACGCGTTGCGGTCCGCCACGCACGTGACAGTGCGACTGAGGACGGTCGCGCTAGCCCGGATCATGCATGATCCGGGCTAGGCGGTCGAGTGAGCGATCCTGCCGTGTGTAGAGATGTGTAGGGGAGGCGCGGACGATGCTCACGGGGTCAGGTGCCCCGCTGCGACACCGGGCGGCTCACCGAGCCACGGCTCCGATGATTCGGCGAACCAGCCCGTCGAAGTCATCCAGGTTGATGGCGCCGACCTCGGTGGTCGTGTGGGGCTCAGCGGTCATCACCACGACGAGGTCCAGATCATGGACCACGAAGATGAACTGGCCACCGTGGCCGTCCGCGCTAAAGCCACCGAGCTCGGAAGTGGTCCACCAGTAGTACCCGTAGCGGTAGCCGATGGATGGCGAAAACGGCGTGTCCACTCGACCCCTGGTGGAGCGCTCCATCCAGGCGCGAGAGACGAGTTGCTGACCACGCCAGTGCCCCTGTTGCAGCGCCAAGAGTCCTATCTTCGCCAGGTCACGGGGCACGAGGTACAGGCCCACGGCACCGTAGGTGACTCCGTCTGCGTAGGTCTCCCACACCAGGCGTTCGATGCCGAGGGGTTCGAAGAGGCGTGAACGGGCGAAGTCTTCAAGCGACATGCCGACGGCTCGCTGGATAACTCCTGCGAGCAGGTGCGGGCTCGCATCCATGTAGTCGAAGTCGGCTCCCGGTGGCGCCTTCAGGGGCTTGTCGAGGATGTAGGCCAAGCTGTCTTGCTGGCCATCGATCAAGAGTTCGATCGAAAACCGTTCGTTGTCGAAGTCCAATCCCGTGCGCATGGTCAGCAGGTTCTCGATGGTCATGGTGCGCTTTTTGGGGTCGTCGTCGAACTTGTCCGGAATGACGGCATGAACCCGTTGCCCTTCGCCTTCGAGGCTGCCTTCGTCGATCGCAATTCCCGTGAGCAAGGAGGTGAGGCTCTTGGTCGCTGACTGGATCGCGTTGAGCCGCCGGATGTCGTCCAGATCGCGGCAGTAGCCCTCGGCGACGAGTGCTCCGTGGCGTACCACTAGAAGACTGATAGCGGTCGGAAATCGGTTCTCGTGGAAGAAATCTCGATAGACGGCCTGTAGGCGCTCGACATCGAACCCTTCTGCCCCTGGGCTCGATAGCTTCCAGTCGTCGCCGATGGCTCGAGGCGCATCATTGTACGGGATCTTCATGCGATCATCGGGCAGGCATCCCATCGGGACGCATGCAAAGAAGATCGCGACCCCGACGCTCCTGCGGCCCAGTGCAAAGCGACCGAGGTTAGAGGGCATGTGCGTACCCCGCGGTCAGTGCGAACGCTAGCATCATGAAGGCTCGTGGCTCGGAGTCGTACACGAAGTCGGCGAGGAGCCGGCTCTGCAGGCGCGCGCGCTCACCCATCCGCCATGTGTAGGTGATGCCTACGCGCGCGGGCAGGTGCTCGTGGACGGTCGTGACCCGCATGCGCTCGTGGGTCTTGCTGAAGAAGTAGTCCACATGGGTGAGGCGCCCGATTTTGTAGAAGCGACGTTCGGGGGGCCGCGACACGAGGGAAAGCAGCGAGGTGTCCAGGGTCCCGCGCAGGCTGTGCGAGGGTGCGAACAGCCAGGTCAAGGCGACGAGCGGCCCAAGCTCGTAGGCCGTCATCCAGTACAGGTGCTCTTCATCGAAGTCTTCGTAGTATTGAACGGCCCAGTCCCAGCGCAAGCGGGCGCCCAGGTCAAGCTGTAGCACGGGTGATGGCCGTACTATGGTGCGGGCGTATCCGTAGTCCAGCTGCACATCCCACGATATGCCGCCGTGATCGTAGCGATTGCCGAGCATCGCGAGCGGAAACCGCATACGACCCAGGTGGGTGTCGTCGCTACCGTCGTGCGCCAGGGTCAACCCAAGCATGGCGCCGGGGCCGCTCCAACGCAGGCCCCTTACGAGCTCATCGTGAAGCTGCATGTGTAGGACCCCAAGGTCGCCGCCGATGCGTGTCTCCGCGCCAGGATCCGCGCGGGCGCCGGCCGGGGCCAGCCAGACAAGCAGCAGCAGTCGGCACGCGTGGACGCGTTTGAACCCTCCAATCCAGGTCTGTGACCCCCGGCGTAGCCCGAGAATGTCGCCGGTTCGCATCGGGAGCTACGCTACACCGGGTCGTTACATCGCACACGACTCGGAGTCGTCCGCGTTCCCGGTCAAGTGACGGGTTGCACCCAGTGATGCGCGGCAGGCGCGCTGCCATTTCCGGTGCAACTACATTTTTCGTATGAACGCCCGGTTTGCCCGGTGGGTGTAGTCATGAATGAACCGGGCTAGGCGTGGGCTAAGCGGTACCCATGAATCCAGTCCAGCGGCGCGGTAGTGTTAGAACCGCGCCATGGGCGAGGTCATACCCGACAAGTTGTTGTCGCGCGTCTGCCGGGCCACTGGGGCGGATGCGGCGATGGCGGGTGAGCGGCTGCAGGAACTCTGGAGCGGCTACGGTGAGGTTCGTCGCATCCACTTGCAGGGTGGGACGGCGTCCAGCGTCATCCTGAAGACCGTGCGCCCACCTGTCCACATGGCCCATCGTAGAGGATGGAACACGGACCGCTCGCATCGGCGCAAGTTGCGCTCCTACGCGGTCGAGATGGCCTGGTACGAAACGTTTTCCACGCGTTGCGGACAGGCGTGTCGCGTGCCAGTGGCCCATCTGTGTGAAGGGGATGGGAACCGGTGGGTGTTCGTCTTGGAAGACCTGGATGCGGAGGGATACCCCGACCGGCATCTGAGTGCGACCGACCACCAGATGCGCGCCTGTCTCGCTTGGCTCGCCAACTTTCATGGGACGTTCCTCGGCGTGCCACCCGATGGTCTATGGAAGGTGGGGACGTACTGGCACTTGGCCACGCGCCCCGACGAGCTTGCCGCCACGGCGGTCTCAGCTCTGCGCGACGCCGCGCACAGGTTGGACGCTCGGCTCAATCAGTGCCGGTTCCGCACGCTGGTGCATGGCGATGCCAAGCTGGCCAACTTCTGCTTTCGCTCCGATGACAGTGCCGTAGCTGCTGTGGACTTCCAGTATGTGGGCGGGGGCTGCGGCATCAAGGACGTGGCGTACTTGCTGAGTTGCCTGGATGCCGAACGCTGCCTGTCGTGGGCTGAATGTCTTGTCGACTACTACTTCGAGCAACTTCGCGCCGTCCTGTCTTCGCTCCGGCCCAGCGTGGACGTCGGGGCGCTCGAGGCCGAATGGCGTGCGCTCTATCCCGTGGCCTGGGCGGACTTCTATCGCTTCCTGTCGGGCTGGGCGCCCGGGCACCACAAGCTCAACCCCTACGGACAGCGCATGGTAGACATGGCGCTTGCGAGCGAGGTCGCTCGATGACGTACGTCTTGACCGATCGCTACGTGCGCCGGGCACTGGCTAGTGCCGCGCGCACGGATGCGGACATCGCCGAAGCGCTGTCGGCATACGGCTACCCCAGATCGCGCCGGCGCGATCCTGGGTTCGCCACTCTGCTGCGGATCATCGTCGGTCAGCAGGTGTCTACCAAGGCAGCGGCCAGTATCTTCGCGCGCCTGATGGATGCGTTGGGTGGGGAGGACCCGGCGCGCTTGCTGCGCCTGCGGCGTACTACCCTGCGGAAGGTTGGACTCTCGCAGGCAAAGACCGAGTACGTACGGGCGTTGGCCACGGCGATCGCGCGCGAAGGCTTGGAACTGTCTGAATTCGGAGCACTGGCCGATGACGAGGTGATCGAGCGGCTTACGGCCATTCGAGGCATCGGACTGTGGAGCGCCCAGATCTACCTGATGTTTTGCCTGGGGCGACCCGACGTGTGGCCGCGAGGTGACCTGGGTGTACTCAACGGGCTACAGCGCATCAAGGGGGTCGACGCCCGGCCGACGCCCGCGCAGAGCGAGGCGATGGTGGCCTGTTTCGCACCCAAACGCAGCGCGATCGCACTTTTGGCGTGGCACGTAGTCAATGCCCCCCCCGGCTAAGACTCACTTCCGCCGCGCTTGCCTTCGTTCGCGCCAAGCGCCTGTGCGAAGAAGTTCCCCGGCCCTTCCTCGATCGCCCAGGATCCTTGCGTGTCATGCCAGGGACGGTTGTCCTTCGTACCACCACGCGCCTTCCAACGCCGGTTCAGGCCTGCGATGACACTGCCAAGCCGTCGACGGTCGCCGGCGATCTCCAATAGCTTGGCGTACTCGGCGGGAAAGGGGCAGCAGCTTGCAAGGGCCAAGAGCAGCTGCACCTCGGTCGGATTCAGTTCGGACTCGACCATGTCCTCCAGGACCTCGCCCTGGTGGCGCGCCTCGACGGGCTTGAAGTCTCTGGCGAGTTGAATGATTTCGGGAAGGTTGGGGTGGTCGATAGCAAGCTGTAGGGTAATGTGAGACACGGCTTCATCTAGGGTGTGAGGTGCCGCGTGGCCACGCGCTCTGGCCGGGCGCGCTTCGATCCCATACCGTGCGGGGTACCCGTCACGATCGGCCTGCGTTTTCCGTGATCATTTCGGGGGGCTTCAGGGATGGGCAAGTAGTTATGCAGCCACGCGTTGGTACAAGCGGGTCCCCGCTCCCTGCGCCGCCGCCCCAGCAGGGTAGCCGCGAACGGTTGCAGGCGATGTTTGACCTGTACCGCGACGTGGTCTGGCGCACGCTGCGTCGCTATGGCCTGGAGCCCGAGGCCGCCGCAGACGTCGGTCAGCAGGCCTTTCTGGTCGCGGTGGAACGTGTGGACGACATCTGGCCTGGCCGCGAACGGGCGTTCCTGCTCGGAACGGCGCTACGCCTGGCCCGCAAGGTTCGGCACCGTGCCGGGCGCATGCAGCTCGACCCAGGCGTGGAGGAGCGAGCGTGGGTGGCCGGACGGGCCGAGTCGCGCGCCATGGCGCTCGAGCTGTTGGACCGGGTCTTGTCGCAGTTGGATCCGACCCTGGTCGAGGTGTTTGTGCTGTTCGACGTCGAGGGGTTTTCCACCAAGGAGGTCGCCAGTGCGCTGGAGATTCCAGAGGGCACGGTTGCCTCGCGCTTGCGCCGGGCGCGCGAGGGATTCCGTGCGGCGACCCAACGCCTGCAGCGCTCTGCCGACCGAGAAGAGGGGGGCCGCTGATGGAACCACCGCGATGGCCAGCTTCCGATATGAGCGATCTCGAGCGCCGTCTCCTGGAAGCGGCGCGCGATGACCGCGCGCCGGAAGCGCTCGCCGCTCGCATGGCGGAGGGGCTACAAGCCTCCTCCGCGCCGGCCGAACTGCCGGCGGGCTCGACGGGCGGGGCTCCGGTTTCCAAGTTCGCGCTCCCGCTGTCGGCGAAGATGGGCCTGTGGGGGGTCCTGTCGATCGGGCTGTTGGTGGGCGCGGCGACGTTGCCGTCGGCCCTGCCGAGGGCTCCGGCGGCGCGTGAGGCGGCAGCTCGAGTGTTGCCGCCTCATGTGATCGGCGCGGTGCCTGGAAGGTTTGCCCACGCGGATGCATTGGCCGCCGAACGCGGTCCGGTTGGGCGAGCCGGCATACCGGCCATTGCCGACAACTCTGTCAGATCTCCCAGATCTGTCAGGTCTGTTGGGTCCGTCAGGTCTGTTGGGTCTGTCAGGCGGACTGGCCCTGTCGCCTCGCGCCCGGCACCGAGGGGGGCTACGCGTGACGCGCTTCATGCGGAGGTCGCGTTGCTGGCGCGTGCGCGTAGGGCGCTGGGGCAGGGTGCCGGCTCCCGGGCCCTGCGTCTGGTCGAGCTTCACCGCCGCCGCTTTGCCGACGGCTCGCTCAAGCCCGAGGCCGCCGCGCTGCGTGTTGAGGCGCTGGTGCAGCAGGGCCGCTATCAGCAGGCCGCAAAGCGAGCCGAGCGATTCCTCAGGATGTACCCGGTGCACCCCCTGCGGTCTCGCGTTCAAGCGCTGACTACGAAGCACGGTTCACCCTGACGCCAGTTGGTCGCGGGGCCCGACGGCGGCCTCGGGCGGCATGTGGCGACGGGTCGCAAAAGTTGGCACGTGTGCGCTTTGTGTGATCACGCGGCGGGGCCGAGGGATTAAGCAATGTGGCACCTGGGTTTGAAGCTGCCGATGCCGAAATGCTGCGGGAATTGCCCGGGCTCCGGGCGCGGTGAGGTCGGGGAACATGCACGTAAGGCGGTTATGGGTAGCGGGCACGCTCCTTGCGATGTTGGCGGGGTGTGGCTCGGATGCGGTCGAGACGCCGGGGGACACGCCGGGAGGGGACCCGACCGTGGGGGCGGGAAGCTTCGATGCACAGGCCCCGGACGGGATGGCTGGTAACGGCGGTCGGCGGGCGGCAGGCATGGGAGCCAACCGCGAGCCCACGGGGAACCCCGAGTTGTGCCAACCCGGTGTACCGGCCACCTCGCAGCTGCCGCGTTTGCTCAACCGGCAGTACGATGCGGTGCTCCGTGATCTACTCGGCGTCACGGGGGTGGGCGCCGAGGGCACGCCGCCATCCGAGCTGCTGGTCGCGGACTTTGACGGACCCATGACCGCGGACGCGTGGCGCATCTATCAGGACGTGGGTGCACAGATCGCTCGGGCTGTCATGGGGGGACCCAATCGCTCCAGGTTTATCGCATGCGACCCGGAGGCGGCAGGCTGCCTGGAGGAGACGATCGTCGCGTTCGGTCGTCGGGCGTTCCGCAGGCCGCTTACGGACGCCGAGGTGGCACGCTTCCTTCGCCTGGGACAGACCACGCCAGCGGGCTCGCCCGATGAAGTCGCCGAGGCGACTTTGCTGGCGTTTCTCGTGTCGCCCTCATTTCTGTTGCTTCCCGAGCTGAGTACCGAGGAGGAGTCCACGGGCGGTGGCATCGAGCTGTCGGCCCATGAGGTAGCGGCGCGACTGTCGTTTCTGATCTGGGGCTCGATCCCGGACGCTGAGCTCGATGCTGCCGCGGATCGCGACGAGCTGCGGAGCGAAGAACAGATCGTAGACCAGGCCCGTCGCATGATCGCGGTGCGCGACAAGACGGGCCCCATGATCGCGTCCTTCCATCGTGCTTGGACGCAAATGAACAACGGCAACGCCCACTGGTGGAAGGGCGACCATGATCCGGATGCCTATCCCCAGTACTCCGCCGACGCCAAGCCCAGCCTGCGGGCTGAACTCGACGCATTCTTCGAGGATGTGGCGTTCCGCAATGGCACGTTCAGGGATCTGCTGCTCAGCAACGTCGCCTACGTCAATCGCGACAACGCGGCAATCTACGACCTAGAGGCTGATCAGTACGGCGCTGATCTGACGCGCGTGGAGTTGGACGCCGACCGGCGGCCAGGCTTCCTGACGCGCGCCGGCTTCTTGAGCTCCTACGCGGGATATGACGCCACGAGTCCGATTCTGCGCGGCGCCTTCATCGCGGTGTACATGCTCGGGGTCAACCCCGGGGCGCCGATCCCTGGTGCCGCCATGATGACCGTTTCGGGTGACTTCGAGACGCAGCGTGCCTATGTCGAAGAACTTACGCGGCCGGACTCATGCGCCGGATGCCACGCCGTCATCAATCCGCCCGGATTCGTGCTCGAGAACTACGATGCGATCGGCAGGTGGCAGACCGTCGACCCCCGCGGCGGTCCGATCGACGCCATCGTGACCAGCGCGGTCGTCGACTTTGGGGAAGGCCGCAAGGAGATGATCCGCTCGCCCTTGCAGCTCATGCAGGAGATCGCCGAGACACCCAAGGCCAGGCAGCTCTACGCCCAGGCGTGGGTTGCCTATGCCTACGGGCGGGACCCGAACGCCAGCGACGGTTGTGTCGTCGAGGGGCTGGAAGCCAAGCTCTCCAACGAGGGCTACGGCATTCTGGACCTGATCGCCGACCTGACCCGAGCGCCTTCCTTTCGTTTGCGGGTACGCGAAACGCCCTAGCCCGGATTATTCATGAACTCTGCATCGCCTCGCTTGTTCTTCGACTTCACACGGCTTTCGCCGCCCTAGCCAATACGGAGAGTATTCCCGTCGGTCGCCGAAAAGCCGTGTGAAGCCGAATCCCTGCGCGATCCGATGCAGAGTTCATGAATAGTCCGGGCTAGCTGTCGAGGTGAGCAGAGATATGACCACGTACCTGAACCGAAGGATTTTTCTCAAGGGTCTGGGGGGAGCCGTGCTGGCGGCCCCGTATCTCGGCTCGGTCTTCGAGCGCGCGGCCAAGGCGCAGTCGATGCCAAGCCCGGCGACTCCCCGGCGGCTGATCGTGATGTTTACCCACTACGGGTGCGTCACGAACAGGTGGTTCCCCGAAAAAAGCCATGGCGCGCTGACCGCGGATGACCTGATGCCCACGACCCTTGCCCCGCTCGCCCCGTACGCGAGCAAGCTGCTCATGCCCCGTGGCATTCGCTCGATGAACGAGTGGACAGCCCGGATGGTGCGCGGTCAGGGCAATGACTCGCACACCCAGATCGTCGGCTCGTTCTTCACGTGTCAGCCGGTGACCCCCAATAGCAATGAGCCCTTTAGCTTCGAGCAGGCCACGAAGTTTCAAGCCAAGCCCATCGGCCCGTCCCTGGACCACGTGATCGCCGAGCAGCTGAGCCCGAATGGGACACCGCTGCTCATGAATACCGGGGGTCGCAGCGATTCGCCCCAGTCTGCTATCTCCTATTCAGCTGCGGAGACGGCCTTCAGTGGGCTCAATGCCACCCAGGCCTTCAGCGGGCTCACGGGCCTCTTCGAGCAGCGGGCGCCCATGTCTGCGGACACCTACGCCGCGCTTCGTGGCAAGAGCGTGATCGATCTGGTCCGGGACGATCTGGACACCCTCGAGCGGTTCGACATGAGTCAGGCGGACAGGAGGAAACTCAGCGCGTGGAAGGAACTGTTGGACCAGACAGGCACGGTGGTCGCGTCTGCTCAGTGCACCGAGGACCTGGCTGCCACGCTCGGTGCCAGTAGGGACAATGTCAGCACTGCCGGTAGGCGGGGATTCGGGACGGATGTGCTCACGACTCGGATTTCGGACGATCTCGATGGGGCGGACGTGTACTCGGCGATTGCCGCATTGGCTGCATCGTGCAACGCCAATCCAGTCATCTTTCTGAAGTATCCGGGGAACTATGTGTTCAGCGGGCTCGACATCAACACGGAGTCCCATTCCCTTTCACACCGGCTCGACAACGCTGGTATGCAGGGAAGCTGCTTGCCGAATGCCCTCGAGATGCTCCTAAAGGTCGACGCGTACTACGCCCAGAAGTTTGCCAAGTTGGTGGGCATGCTCGAGAGCATGCAAGAGGGGCCCGGCACCGTTCTGGACAACACGGCGACCGTTTGGTTCAACGAGATGTCGGATGGCAACGCGCACAACTTGAACAACGCGCCCATCCTTCAGGCCGGCAGCGCGGGCGGCTACTTCAAGACGGGCGCGATCATCAATGTGGACCCCGGGGCCCCGGGAGCGAGCGACATGTCGAATGGCGCAAGTATGTCGGCTTGCACGGACGGCACCTCAGGTCAGCGCATCAACGGCACGACCCAGTCCACCGGCACCGACCCCACGGTCGCCAATGCCCCCATCAACAAGTACTTCTACAACTTGATGAATGCCATGGGCGTCAAGGCGGGCGCGGACGGCTATCCGGAAAAGGGCGGCAGCGCCGAGGTGAGTAAGTTCGGGTATTCCGATCAGACCGAAGACTTTATCGGCGGGGCCGGGGCGGTCACAGACGCTGGAATCCATGACCCTGGTGAGTTCACGGAGCTCAAGGCTTGAGGGCCTGGTTGCGGCGTGTTGGGCGGGGCATGCCCTGTTCGCTGCCGTGGCCATCGGGTTCGGCGGGTCCGGCTGCGCCGCCCACGGCATGGGGCAGCCGGATCCCGGCTCGGGCGAGCGCTGCTGCGACGAACTCATCGTGCCGGCCCGCCTGCACGTCACCGCGTTACCCGGGGGCAACGGCGTATTGGAGCTGCGTGCGCTCACCTTGCGGGAAGGCCTCGAGGCGCTCGAGGTCTATGCTTCGGTGACAAATGTCGGTGACGTACACGCCTGCAGTGCCGCCCTGGGTATCGAGCTCTTCGACCGGGACGGCCTTTCCCTGGGCGCTGCGGTAGCCGGGCTCTTGACCGACCGGTTTCACCGGGTGGCAGATGGTTCCAGTGCGTTGGCCGCCTGCGTGGGTCCCGGTGAAGTTTCGATGGCGGCCGCAACCGACCTTCCGCCAGGACTGTCGGTGCAGGAGGTTGCGCATATCGAGTACCGATGTCCCTACTTCGCCCTGGACGTGGAGCCGATCGCCGGCTTGGCCGTTGCGGAGGTTGCGCGCGTGGAGACAAACTTGGGCAGCGCATTCACCGGCATCGTGGTGAACGGTTTCGGCGCAGCGGTCCAGAACCCCGCAGTCGCTGTCTTTCCCGTCAACCAGGCGGGGCGTCCACTCGGGGTCGCCACAAGCCGGGTGGACCGCAGGCTTCCGCCGGGTGGTCGTTGGGCGTTCCGGACCCAGCCGATCGATGTGATGGGCGCCGGCCACTTCGCCTACCCCACCGGTTCGCTTGAGTAGCCAGTACGCGAAGGGCTAGCCGCGCTGTCGCAGGGCTGGGTCTTGGCTCATCGGCCCTTGTAGAACATTCCGGAGTCCCAATAGTCCCTCGGCTTCCCCCAGCCTGGCCGAAAGTAGACTTGGCTGACGGCTTCGTCCGCGTCCTTGTCGAACGCACGCACCCCAAGGCGGAAGTGCTCCCAGGCGCGTTTCTGCATCGCGTTCAGATAGGCTATCGGAACGCGCGCCTCGAACACGTAGCCGTCCGTGCTCCGTCGGCACGCGGCCGTCGTGCCTTTCGGCAACAGCTCCTTGCGCACGAACGTTGCGGGCTCCGCCCCGGCGCCGGGCGAGACCAGGAACAGCAGGTAATCGCGGAACGGTGCGCCTTTTCGATTCGGCTGGGCGCGTGCATCCAGCCGCACCAGCAGGCCATCCTGCGACCAGGGTAGCGTGCCCTCCTTGGATTGTACTAGATCGTCTCTCACGCGCACCTGCAGGTACAAGAACTGCGCATCGTGGGATGTCGCGATATCGAACGACAGGTCCTTGGGCCCACTCCATTGGCCCTCGATTTCGGGCTCCGACAGGCCCTGTGGTGGCCATGCGACGGGTGCGACGGGTGCCACGCCTGACCATTCTGCGAGGTCGCCATCGATCGTGACGGGTCCCGTCGCCGCGGGGCTGGCATAGCGCGTCTCAAGCGCGAAGCGCGCCGTGCCCGAGATGCTTCGTTGCCCGCCCTGAAAACGCGCGGTCCAGTCCAGCTTGGCCGGCAGCAATGAGCCAACCGGGTAGGCTGCTGGCAAGTTGAGCTTGACCTCCTGCCGCTGCTCGGACTCGGCGGGCACCGTCAAGCGTATCGGTTGCGGGTCGAGTACCTGGCCCTCCGCGCGGAGATGCCCTTCGACCGTCATCGGTGTCGCCGTCTCGTTCGACGCCACGACCGTGGCCGAGACTTCGCCCTTGGCGTCTTGTCCTTGTGTGTAGGCCACGGCGGAGACCGACGAACTGTCAGACAGCTGAACCTGCTCGCCCGTGAAGATGTCGTCCGGAAGGATCCCGTCCAGCGCTAGGTTTGCGATACGGGGTCCCTGTGGAGTCATCGTGACCCACACTGCGTGGTCGAACTCGCCGAACGTCGGCCCGCGCAGCGAGCTGCCGCCGCCGGTCGTCGCCAGCACGTAGTAGTTCTGATCGTGCTTCTCATACTTGGCGTAGCGGTGAAGGTGCCCCGCGAAGACCGTGTGCTCCCGCTCCCGCAGGGACGCCTCGATGTGATTCCAGCCTTCGCGTTGCTCGGGTCGCGTCTCGGATTCGACGAACAGCGGATGGTGCATCAGGACGATGGTCCACCGCACGTCCTTGAAGCGTTCGAGGGTCTGCTTGGCCCACTGCACCTGGTCGTCCCCGAGCGTGCTGTCCCCGGCGTGCATGGTGTTCAGCGCCAGGAAGAGCACGTTTCGATAAACGAAGTAGTAGTAGCTTCTGCCCAGTCGCTGTTTCCAGACGTTGGCCGATGCCTCGTTGCCGTAGTCGTGGTTGCCAGCGAGGTAGAAGAACGGCATCTCAAGGGTATCGACGAAGCTGTCGATCTCCTCCCATTGCTGCCGCAGCTCGGCTTCGTCCTTGGTGTAGCCCTCGATCAGATCGCCCACCGAAACGACGAACTCGGGGAGCATGAGGTTGATCTTGCCCATTGCGCTCCGGAAGACTCCGCGGCGGGCAAAGCCGGTGCGGTCCGTGACGACCATGAACTGGAACTCCAGCGGATCGTTGCGCAGCTCGAGGTTCGTCCAGGGGTTCATGCCCTTGTCGACATCCACGATCAGCGGTGGCTGGACGCGTTGCTGCGCCGGCCTGTCGTGCCTGTGGGTGGTGTTGGGGCCGCCGCATCCCCCAAGCAGGCTGGCGACCAGGCTGACAACGGGGCAAAGCGCGATCGTGACGCTTGTCTTGCGGGTCATCATGGGCACCTATCTACCAGAGTTTCTAGGGCCCGTCTGTGAGTCAGGCGGCTCGATGGGTCCTCGCCGGGTTCGTTCACCCGCCCACGCACCCTCGCCCACCCGTTCGACCCGGCAGTGGGGTTCGGTTCTATCGTTCGTATCGAGCTACGGTGCGGCGCCCGCCGCGATCCACTGCTCGAGGGCAGTGATGTACTCGCGCGGCACGCACGCGCCATCGGCGTCTTCGACACAGCCGAGTGGCATGCGTGGAGTTGGCCCGCACGGCCCGTCGAGAAGCATGATCAGGGCACTGTCCTGTGGCTTTCCCGGGTTGATGACGGGCACGTTCCCGCAGTTTGCCGACATGGTTTCGGTCAGGCGCGACAGCAACCGGTCGTCCACCCGCAGATCTAAGGGGTTTTGCTCGTCGTTGTGACAGCCCGCGCCCAGACATGGCGCTTGCGAGATCACGAATTGCAGCGTCTCGAAGGTGGCTGGTACCGCCCCGTCGGTGGCGGCACCTGCACCTACCGGGTCATCCATGTTCGGCGCTTCCGGGTCTTCCGGCGTGTCCGTCCGCCCGTTGTCACGGGCCTCCGCCGACGATCCGGGGCCGGGTGGCGCATCGGGCATGGGGGCCTGCGGGGCGGCGCCGTCATCTTCAGGGGGCGGTGGAGTGGTTTGCCCGGTGGCTGCCTGGTCGGTGCCCTGTGGTCGATGAGGGGAGGCTGGCGGCTCCGACCACCCCCCTGCGGCGGTGTCGCCGTGCTCGTCGGAGCCGCCCGGCTCGGAGCAGCCGACCGGTGCGCATAGGAGCAAGGAAAGCAGCGCGAACACGGAGGTTCCACCGATTGGCCAGCAGAGCACGAGGTGGTGAAATATCCGGGTCGAAGTGGGGGGTGTCGGTCCTGGCGACGTCACGGGGTGCAGCGCGGGTTCATGGACTCCCTTGTCTATGCCGCGAGCTGGCCGAAATGATCATGGAAAGCGGATCCCGGCACCCAGGTGACCGCCTAGCGTGGCCACGGGCACCCGATGGAATACGTCGGGCCGGAAGGCGAAGCGATAGCGCTCCCAAGGTGTCGAAAGCTCAAAGCCCCCGATCAGTTCCAACCAGGGGGTGACGCTCGCGGACCAGAGCAGGGCCCCTCCGGCATCTATCCAGGGTTCGTGGCGAAGCTGGGGGTGGTAGGTATTGGTTCCCTCCGCCCGCAGGCTGCCGGCCCCGGCGGCTGCGCACACATGGGCAGCCAGTCGCCACAGCCTCACGCCGACCGGGCACAGGAGCAGTTGCACGCGGGTGAGATCGAAGCTGGCATCGCCCCCGTCAGTCCCGATCGAGTGGGCCCAGACATGCGCCAGCTGTATTCCCAGCGCTGGCATCCAGGGGCCTGTTCCTCGAAAGGAAAGTCGGGCCTGGACGCCCATGCCCGGCATCGTTTCCGGGGCGGGGCCTAGCTGCAGCAGGCCGAACGCACCCGCGGTCCATTGCGGTGCGCTGAACAGGCCGCCGGGTGCCGAGGCTGTCGCGGGCACTGGCCGCCCCGCGGCTTCGTTTGCAGTCGATCCCTTGCGATCACCCGCCGGTTTTCCAGGGCTGCCCCTTCGTTGGGCTGGGTGCTCCGTTGCACTTTGGGCCCCGGTGGCCGCCTCCACGTCGACCGCTTCGGTTGTGGCGTCTGACGGCGCGGGCGTCGGCCGTCCCGCAGCGGGTCGCTCCGTGTCGCCGGCCGCCTGGCCAAGGGGCGTTCCAGCGGATGTGGTGGGGTCGAGATCATCCGCATCCCGGGCGCTTTCATCCAGCGTCATGGCTAGCAGCAAGGCAAGTGCCTCCCGTGCAGACGAGCAGCTCCCAGCGGTCAGGCTCCGACGCGCGCGCCGGCCATCCGGCCACCGCAGGACCAGCGTGGCGAGCCGCCGGTTTCCGTCCACGGTTGCGATCTCCACGTGGGCCTCCAGGACGTCGGGACCCCCGCCCTCGACCAGGCGAGTCTGCGAAGCGTGCTGCGTGACCAGCTTCATGAACCCCTGGGCCGTCACGCAGTCATCCCGAGCGTTGATTCGCAACGAGAGCTGGACTTCAGGTCGTTCGGGCTGGAGTTGGGCGTCCGCACGGGGCGTGGCGGCCAGCGCCAATAGGGCGCAGCCAAGACGAATCCCCGAGGTTCTATCGTTCCCGGACACGTCCACCATGGACCACTATACCGACGATTCTATTGTTCACCATCGGTCGGGGCTAGCCCTGATCGATGGGGTCGTCCGAGTGCTCTGGCTGCTTTCGCTTGCGCAGGCTCGCCAGGAGCAGGGATCCCATCGCCAGCAGCAGCTCATCGACGAAAGGAATCGCGTCCGGAATCAGTAAGTCCCCGACAAACAGCGCCGCTGTGATGAAGAACAGCGTCGGAAAGCGCAATCCGCGGGCGAAGCGCAGGGCAAGGGTGGTGACCGGGTTCGCCACGGCCCTGGTTCATAGCTCTACAGTGGACCCATGTACAGACAACGGCGGGTCAAAGGCCGAAGCTCTGCCGCTTGGCGCCCGAGTACGTCAAGCGGCGTTTGCGGGGCATCTATCTGACGGTGATCATCGCGGGACGCACGCGCTTGGGTGACGACGTGGTCGTCCTGTCCCGGCCGGCATAGCTGCCGGTTGACAAAACGCAACAGCCGGTCGTTTTCCCCTTTCGGGGTTCGGTGAAGTCAATACCGGCACACCTGGGGGCGGTTTGGACGACGCAATCGGATCAACGGCGGTCGCTGAGACACACTTCGAAGATCGCCGGGCGAACCTGCTGCCTACCCTGTACTACTGTGGCCTATTCTTCGCTACCTACTACGCCGTTCTGGTCGGTCCCCGCTTCGGGTTTGGCTCCGAGGTGTTCGCCATCGACAATCTCGGTGGCGTCTGCATCGTGGCCGGCTTCGTCGCCGGTCATTGGCTGTCCAAACGGTACAAGTGGGAGTGGCTCCTATTGCTGCCCTCGTTTGGGAGCTTGGCTGCCAGCACCCTGTTTTTGGCGCACCAGCGGTTCTACTTCGCGGTAGACCACCTTTGGCTGTCCGCCCAAATCATAGGGATCGTCTTTGCGACCTTCCTGGGGACTCCCAGGTGGAACGTGGCCCTGTTCGCGCTCAACGTCTTAGTGCCTGTCCTGGTAGCGGGCTGGTACGAGCACCTCGACCCGGCAGAGATCGCGGGGAAGCAGGCGATTGTGTACTTCGCCAGCCTGGTGTCGAGCTTCCTCGCGCACAGCAATCTTGAGAAGAAGCGCGAGCTGCTCGAGGCCAAGAACGAGGCCATCCGTGCGGAGCAGGCCAAGACCGCCTTCTTGGCCAACATGTCCCACGAGATGCGAACTCCGCTCAACGGCGTGCTCGGAATGCTGACGATGCTGCGTGAAACAGACGTCGACTCCGCGCAGCGCGAGATGCTGGACACGGCGCACGTTTGCGGCGACGGGCTGCTAACGATCATCAACGATGTGCTCGACCTTTCGAAGATCGAGGCCGGCCGACTTCAGCTTGAGCTGGTCAACTTCAATCTCCGCACATGTCTGGAGACTTCGTTCTACCTGGTGGACCAGATGGCGTCGCGAAAGTCACTCGAAACCCGTCTGGACTATCCCGAGGCGGCCCGCGAGTGGTTCGTTGGCGATGTCACCCGCATTCGCCAGGTGATCGTCAACTTTCTCAGCAACGCCGTGAAGTTTACGAGTGAGGGGAGCGTAACGATCACCGTGTCAACGGTGGAGGACGGACCCACCCAGTCTCGGATCACCGTGGAGGTGACCGACACGGGCATCGGCATCGACCCCGGAAGCCTGGACCGGCTTTTTGTGGAGTTCTCCCAGGCCGACTCGTCCACGACGCGTCGCTTTGGGGGGACCGGGCTTGGGCTATCGATTTGTGCCAAGCTAGCGGTGCTGATGGGGGGCGAGGTGTCTGTGCGGACCACGCCCGGTGAGGGATCCACCTTTGGACTGGCGCTGACCCTTGCCCACGGACAGCCGGAGGGTCTGGAACCCGAGTCTACCCTCGCGACCCCCCAGCTGGGTGCGCGCTTCCCCCATCGAATCCTCGTGGCGGAGGACAACCGAGTCAACCAGCGGGTCATCACGATGATGCTGCGCAAGCTCGGCTACGAGTGCACCCTGGCTGCGAACGGCAGGGAGGTGCTGGATGCCATGAAGTTGTCCCCGACTCACTTCACGTTGGTCTTCATGGACATGCAGATGCCTGAGATGGATGGCGTGGAGGCTACCAAGCGGATCGTGTCCGTGTACGGGGAGGCGCGCCCTCCGATCGTCGCGATGACCGCCAACGCGTTCGAGGAGGACAAGCGGCGCTGTCTGGAAGCCGGCATGGTCGGCTTCGTCGGCAAACCGATTGGCGTCGAAGCCCTGGCCCACATCCTGGTGGAACACGCTCAAGAGCCCAAGACGACCCAGCAGGCCAAGTAGGCCAACAAGGCATGTGGACCGAGGCGCTATCGGAAACCACCGCCGCTTGCAGCTGATCCCCGGAGCGCGTGAGCGGGACCTAGCGACCTTGTCCAAACGCTTCCAATCAAGGCAACGCGACCAAACTTGACGCAGACGTTCACGGAGCGCTGACTCAAGGTCGCTAGTGGACCACGTAGCCGTAGCCGCCACCGCCGCCCACGCTGCCGGCTTCGCAGTCGCGCCCGTCACCACCCGCTTCATCCTGGCTCGTGGAGCCGGCGCCGCCCGTGTCGCTCTGGCAGTCATAGTTATCGGCGGCGCTGCCGTTTCCGCCTCCCGCGCCACCATTGGCCTGCAAGGTGGCCCGGGAAGTATCTAGGTCGCCGCCTTCGAGCAGAATGGCGC
>JAPPOR010000691.1 GCA_028817905.1 Myxococcales bacterium | reverse complement strand
GAGCATCTGGGTCAAGTTCGGTCGAGGTGGTTCTTGCTGCGATGCGCCGCGGTCAAGCACCTGTGGTGCTCTGGGCCAGTGATGGGCGGCGAGATTTGCCTGACGCAGACTGGTCAAAGCCGCTTGCCAGTGGGCGACGTGACACAACGCCTCCTGCATGGGCTGTCTGACCGTCCGCGGCTTGGTGAACCGTTTGCGAGATCGCGCTCGCGTACCGCGGCCCGGTCGACTCCGGGTCGACAACCCTCGGCTGGACCGCTTGGACGGGACGTTGGCATCGATTCTTCACCCGACGGGTTGTATACGGTCTGAATGTGCCATGCTCAGTGGGCGTCGATCGCAGCTGGCCAGCTGGCTTGATAGGGATCCGACGGCACCGGTAGACGCGTTCTAACCAGGGAGAAGTTCAGTGCGCGCGCAAAGTTCGACGAGATACGGGTGCGGGGTGGTGGCACTGCTTCTGGCGTGCGGCGGCTCCCAACAGCGTCCCTACGTGCCGGAACCGACGCCCAAGTTGCCCGCCTACGCGGGTGGCGACGCTCCCCAGGCGCCTGCGACGCGCCAGGCGACACCGCCCGCCATGGAGGACGCTCGCCTGCCCCCGCCCGCGGACATGGGGCCGAGCTGCCGCCGCCTGTCGATCGGTCCCACCAAGGAACGCCCGCGACCGATCGACTACGCTCCGATCTATCCGATAGAGGTGGCACAACACGGTCGCGCGACCGAGGGGTTGGAAACACAGGCCCGTCGAGTAGTGCGCTGCTTCTATCCGGGGTTCGAGGCGACCGACATCGTCGTCACACGCGACGAACAGCACCGCGGCGGATCGCTGTCCGTCGCGATCGTGGGTGTGCGCGGCCCCGGGTGTGAGACCTACGAGCTGGAACTGGAGCTGCACGCGGATTGGGCGCGGCAGGGGACGCGCCTGGATGTGCGGCGTTCCACCATTCCCCAGCCGTCGGGGCCGGCATGTGGCCTCAATGGTGGTTGGAAGACCCATGCGGGTCACCTGGGCCCCTGGCAACTGCCCAACGGCAACGTGCACGGCGCGCTGGGCCTGGCGATCCTCGTCTACTCGGCCTTTCATCCAGGCACCGCCCGAACGGCGAGCTGCGTGCTCGACAGTCTGCGGAATCATACGCGTGCCCAGCAGCATACGCCCCATGGTGACGGCCGCTTTCAACGGGCGGGCCTTCGGATCTTGCAGCAACTGCTGCGCGTGGAGCCGGGGGAGGATCAGCTTGTCACGCTGGCGCAGGACGCCGCCGCGGAGTTCGACCTCGGCATCGCCGCCGACGGAGTGCGGACCGCGGTCCTCGCGTCCAAGTGTTTCGGCGGCCCGGGCTAGCGCGGGCTAGCGCCGGCTGCGCTGGGAGGCGGCGTCGAGGAGGCGGTCCAAGGTTTGGAAGGTGACCTTGTTTCCTTCCTGGTGGTAGTCCGCGAGCTTGGCTTCGTAGCTCGGCAGGTTCTCCAGGAAGCTGCTGAGGGTGTGTGCGTCGACTTCCTGGGCTGCCATCCCGTACCCCTCGTGTTGCAGGTAGCGGCCGTTGACGATCTGCTCGACCTGCCCGACGACCGGCACGCTGAGGGTGGGTTTGCGCAAATAGACGCATTCGCTCAGGACCGTGAAGCCGCCGCCACATACGACCGCCCTCGCGGATGCCAGGTCTGCGACGAAGGTCTGCTCATCGAACGGGCGGTGTGTGATCTTGCCTGCCACAAGATCCTCACTGAGACCGCGGTGCATCCCATAGATGCGACACGGGACGTCGAGTTCGGCTAGTGCGCGGGGTAGGGCATCGTGCCCCTCGGCGGTCTGATAGACAAGCAGGTGATCGCCCTTGCTCGTTTGGGTCGCAAGGATCTCCGGTCGCAAGATCGGAGGAACCAAGGTTGTGTGATCTCTGCGAATCTCAGGAAAGAAGAAGGTCGTGATCAAGTAGTGATCACAGAACGACATCTTGCTCTTGATGAACGTCTTGGTGAGTTCGAAGTCGCGCTTGATGCCGTCCACGATCTCAGGCGGATGCTGACAGCGATTCAGGATCTGCATATTGTCGATCGACAGAATCGGTAGCCTATGCACCTTGGCGTACAGGTGAGTCCACGACTCGAAGTCGCTTATCACTACCTGCGGTGCGAAGTCTTCGATCAGCTCGAAGTAGGACTTGACCTGCTTGGGTATCGCTGCGACGCCTTTGAGCGCATTCGAAAGGATGGTCGGCCCTTTGCGGACGCGGTTCTCTTCATAGAGGATGTGCAGCCCGTGGATTCGGTGTACTTCGGGAAACCGCTGGCTCAGAAAATCGGCTGCGCGCGAGGAGGCGACGATTTCCACCTCGCACCCGCGCGCAAGTAGATGCTCGACCACGACGCGCGAACGCACCGCATGGCCCATGCCCTCTCCGACGACCCCGTAGAGGATCTTCACACGGACAAGGATAGGCCGAACGGCTGAAATTCTCACCTGTCAATACAAAAAACGCCAGCGTAGCGAGAACAACGGCGTTTTTGGCGAGTTCGTGTCTGTTTGAGCGTCACTCACCTGTTACAGACCTCCGTCGGTGCCCGTCGCTTCCGGCGGGAATTGGCTGCGCTATTGCTCGTACCCGCCAGGAATGATCATTACGCGGCTCTCGATGATCGACTCCGGGTCGCTTGACGCGATCACCGCCACCACGTCGTGTACGCCATCGCCGGTTATGTCCGCACCGGCTCCGACCGATGCAACGAAATTCGCCGCGAAGACCCGCCCCTCGTGGGCGAGGCGCATATCGTTCCAAGGCAAGAGCGGTACCTCCTCGTCGACATCGATCCGAGTCGAAGTGCGGAGCTGGCCCTCTGTCACCACGTACAGCCCGCCAGGGGAGTTGGGGCCCGGCGAGGTGGACACGATCAGGTCGGCTTGTCCATCGCCATCGAAGTCGCTCGGTGTCAGGCTCGTCAGGGAGATGCCGCTTCCGGTGACCACCAGGTCCGGTGCGTCGGGATGAACCGACGGGGTCGCGGCCGCGCCGTACTGGAGCGAGATGCTGTTTCCCCCCGACCTCCAGACGAACTCGTCGACGCCGTCGCCGTTCAGGTCGTCGACGAGTCGGAGATCCAGGGGCTCCGAGCTAACGGTCTCGGCACCTCCCACGTCCACGACTCCCATCAAGTCGCGGCGTGAACCCAGGACGAGGCGGGGCAACCCGTTTAGGTTGAATAGGAGGTCGGAGCGTCCATCCCCATCCAGGTCGCCAGCGTCCAGGGCGCGCGCGCCATGTACGCTGTCCGGAGCCGAGAAGGTCGCTGTGGCGCTCGCTTCACCGAAGCGCTCGGGCCATCGTTCGGTGCGCCCGGTGAAGAGCAAGCTGACGGGGGCAGGTGCACCTGGGTGGGGCTCGGCGGGGTCGAACACCAGCACTACGTCCGATAGACCGTCGTTTTGCACGTCGCCTGCAGCGATCACGACCGCGAGCTTTCGCTTCGGCGGATCTGTGTCGAATGACCAGCGTGCTGTGACGTGTTCGACATCCACGTCTCCTGAGAGCCTGGCCTCATCACCGAATAGGAAGTAGGCCTCGTCGGGCTTGGTGAGCACCAGATCCGCCAGACCATCGCCGTTCAGGTCACCGATTGGGTGGGCCCCCGGGGTGGCGATTAGCAGACCGAAGCCATGACCACGCACCCGGGCGTCGGAGTCGGCCGCCCGCAGGGTCGCCGGCATGTCGGTGCGCCCGTAGAACACGTGGGCGGTTGTCGCAAGGTCGTCGATGTCGAGACTACCGTCCCGACGGAAGCCGAGGCTTCTCTCGGGAAGCTCGACTCCGAGCAGGACCAAGTCACCGATGCCATCACCGTCGAGATCGCCAACGATCGACTGCGCTATCAATACCGCTCCGGGCTCGGATCGAACCGTGATGAGATGCTTCGGGGGCGCAAGGCTGGCTGGGTCTGGTTCCGCCCTGCTGGCGATTGGAGAACGGGGGTTCGTGCTCCAGTCCACCATCGGGCTGCCACCACGTTCCTCGCTGTTGCTCTCCGTGGGTGCCACGATGCTTTCAAAGCATCCTCCGAGCGCGGCCGCTCCAAGTGCAAACAGTAGTGTTCGCGCGCCTGCCATTTGCGCGACGTGCCTCGACCTTTCTGTTCGCATGAGCTCCACCGTCGCCACCTGCTGCCCACGACTTTATGGCGGTGTTGTCGAGTAGGTGCAACCGACCCTGAACTGGGGAACGGTTTCTGAAAGGAATCTATCGTCTTTGATGGGCGAGTTGACCGGGCGGACGGTGACCCCACCCTGCCCCCTTTCTGTTGCCCGACTCTGGCACCCCCGCTACAAATTCTGGCTAGCGCGTACCCGTGGCGTAAAAAGGGGGGTGCCTGCGTGGAGGACGACGCCGATACTCGCCCGGCGACACGCCGGTCCAGCGCCTAAAGGCTCGACCGAAGGCGCTCGGTTCCGAATAGGCGAGCAGGTCGGTGATTTCTTTGAGGGATAGTTGAGACCGCGTCACGTAGCGCAGGGCAAGCTCTCGACGAACGTCATCGAGCAGGCTCTGGTAGCTCTCGTGGCAGGCGGTCAGTCGGCGCTGAAGCGTGCGGGCCGACAGCCCGAGGTTGCGGCTGACTCCTTCGATGGCCGTGTCCCCGAGCCGGATTGCATCCGCTATGGCCGCCCGACAGGTGTCGGTGAAGCTGTCGCCGGGCAGGCGCTCGGCCACGTCGTGCGCGTGTGCTTCGAGCAGCCGCCTCAGCATCGGGTCCCGCCGTGGATTCTCGAGTTGCCACTGGACCTGTGGCACGAACATCGCTTCACACTCGCCCCGAGCCGGCACAGCACCCAGGGCGGCACGGTAGTGCTCCCTGCCCTGCGTCGTGTCGGTTGCTGGGCTCCGCAACCACAGTCGAGGGGTGAAGGCGGGGCCACATACTTCGCGGAAGCGGACGATCAACAGGGCCCACATGTACTCGCTCAGCGGAGGAGGCAGCGCTTCGGTGCCGGCGCGATGTAACATCCGAACGTACTGGCCGGGCACCTCCCCTAGGTTGCCCTGTTGCACCTCGAACGTGAACCCCGAGGCGCACAGCCGCGCGTGCCGGACCAGTGCCCTGACGCCATCCCCTATCGAGGGGCTTGCAGCCACGAGGTAGTCGATGAGCTCCAAACGCCCCAGGGGGATGCTACTCGCCAGCGCGACTCCAAAAGTGGGGTCCCCGGGTCGGGTCGAGGATGCCAAGAGCAGCAGCGCCAAGACCTGCTCCTCTGGAAAGCGTACTTCAGGGTCGGCCATGCGTGA
>JAPPOR010000647.1 GCA_028817905.1 Myxococcales bacterium | reverse complement strand
GCGAAGCCGATCACTTGCACGATCATCACGTGCCTTGGTGATGGATGCGGGCTAGAGCTGCGTGAGGGCTTCCCGGGTACGTCCCAAGCTGCGCGCGAAGCCCGCGCGCTTGCTGACTTCGACCGCCTGCGCCATCAGATCCCGAGCGCGCCCTGGTTCACGCAGATAGGCCCATACCGCACCCAAGACGTGGGCGACGGGACCCTCGCAGACGTAGCTGATGTTGATGGCGAAACGGTCTGCATAGGGGCCCAGGTAGGCGGCCACGGCCCGGGCGTATTCGGGCTCGTGCAAGGCCATCGCGGCGCTCGCGATCTGTCCCAAGCTACCCAGGACCTGGGCATCGTTGGGCAACTCCGCGATGCGGTCTGGCGGCACGGCGTACAGGGATTCCCGTGCCTCGGCTTCGTGGCCAGCTGCCACCAGGGCGCGAATCTTCATCGCCCACACGTGAACCGGATCGTGGGGGGCATGCGCCAGCGCCAAGAGGTCGGTGTCGTCCAAAAACGGCTTGTGGCCCTCGATCGCCAACATGCAGCGGTCGAACGCACAGAACAGTTCCATGCCGGCGATTTCGGTGCGGGCCGCCCGACGCTGGAGCTGCCCGAGTTCCGTGACGAATTCGTTGCTCGGGCTGCGCTCGAACTTCGACCAGACGCCCAGGCGCTGGACATGCCATTGAAGCTCCCGGTGGTTGATCGCGCGGGACCGCCGAGCGGCCTGCTCGAGGGCCGCGTCGGCCTCGTCCAGATCGCCACCCTGCATGGCATTCAGCGCGTGGTCGAGCGCCAAATCGACTGGCAACACGGGCAAGACGTTGGGGTGTTTGCGCGCCAGCTCGCACAGTTCCCTGCGCAACGCGGGGCGCCGCTCCCGGTGGGCAGGACCACCATGTAGATGCAGCTCAGCCAGTAGCACGTGGTAGCGAGGGTTCGGCTTGGTCACCTCGGGCAGGAGCTCGAGGGCCTCGCCAAGACGCTCGTCCGTGATCGTGCGGTCGAAGCATCCGGGTGCTGTGCAAGCCAGATCGGCCAGCACGCTCGCCCGGTACATCTTGTCGTCCGGGCGCAAGACCGTCAGGGCGTGCTCAAGCAGTGCGTGTGCACTCGCGACCGGGCACAGGATCGGGTGGGGGTTGTACATGAACCCGACCTTCTCCAGGAGCGTCCCGTCTCCGAGTTCGTAGCCGATTCTGCGGGCCACCTCGAGGGACTCTCGGGAGCCAGCCTGCCCACGTGTGTAGATCGCGTGGAACAGGTGAAGGAAGGCGCAGTGGCGTGGTTGTGCCACTCGCTTGAGCGAAAGGGCCTCCAGCGCGTGTCGAAGGTGCGTGGCGGCGTCTGGATTCGCGTGGGCGGTCCCGGCAGCCCATGCCGCCTGCTGGCAGTACTGCACGACCTTGTCCGGATCGCCTTCCGGAAGTGCCGCATGTAGGTGGTAGGCCAGCTCATTCGTACGCTGGTCGTTCACCACGCCGCGCCGTTCCATGGCACCGGCGATCTTGAGATGCAGGCGGCGGCGCTCGGCCTGGGGAAGGGCCTCGTAGATGGCCCGGCACATCAGTTCGTGTTCGAACGCGAACGCCGATGCAGTGCCTGGGGCAGCGACCAGGATGTCAAAGGCGATCGCCTCGTCGATGCCCGCAAGCACGTCCTGGGGAGGCAGCTCGCAGGCTTCTTGGAGTAGCGCCAGTTCGAAGGCGCGCCCGATCACGGCCGCTGCGCGCAGCACGCGCTGGGCGGTCTCGGTCAAGCTCCCGACGCGGTCGCGGAAGAGCTCGAGCGCAGCCGCAGGCACCGACAGAGAAGCCGGGTCGATAGGGCGGCTCGCCTCCAGCTGCCGTACCAGCTCGACCATGAAGAACGGGATGCCCTCGCTTCCGGCCAGAACCGCATCGACGACCCGCGCGTCGACCTCTCCCAGGCGTGCCTGCAGGTAGGTCGCCACGTCCGGACGTCCAAGGCGCGCGAGGGGCAAGCGCTCGCAGTTGCGGTGCCCGAGAATCGCTGGCAGATGGGTATCGGGCCTGCGCACGGCACCACCCTCGGCTTGCCGGACGGTGCACAGCAAGAGGATGCGTGTGTGGCCGATCTCGTCGAGCATCATGTCCAGCAGTTCCAGCGATGTGGCATCTGCTCGATGCAGGTCGTCCAGTACCAGGCACAGCGGGGTCTCCTGGGAGACGAGTCTGAGCGTTGTGAGGATCGCCTCGAAGCTCGCGCGTCGCGAGCGCATGTTCCCGGACGGCTGTGCACCGGCTTGTGGTTGACTGCCACCGTCAGATTCTGCTGGCTCTAGGCCCAGCCACGAGCCAACTTCCGGCGCATGGGGCCCGAGAGCCTTCGCAAGCTGTGGACTCCAGGCATCGAGCAACAGGGTCCGCAGCAGACGTAGCCAGGGAGCAAGCGGGGGCGCGGTCCCCCGGTCGCGGCAGTAGGCCCAGACCACCGGTTGGCGCGGCCCCAGGCGGCGCTCGAAGGTTTCCACCACGCGCGTCTTGCCGACACCCGCACTGCCCATGACTGCGCACACCGAGCCCTGTCGGTTGACGGCGTTCTCGTACAGGCGGTGCATGCGCTCGATCACCCGATCGCGGCCGACGCAGGGTGCGGTATCGTGGTCACTGGCCGGATCGGGGGCGGACAGGTAGGGCTCCGGGTGCGAGCTCCGGGTCACTCCGCGCACGAACCGGTAGCCCTGACCGTAGACAGTCGTGACGAAGTTGCGGTCGCCGGCGCACCGGCGCAGCACCTTGCGCAGGCGGGCCACGCAGACCGTGATCGCGTTGTCCGCCAGGGCGCGCCCCTCCCAGACCCGGTCGATCAGCTCGTCCTTGGTGACGAGGCGCCCCGGAGTGTCGACCAGGCAGGCCAGCAGCCGGATCGCCATCGCTTCGGCGTCGACCACCTTGCCCTGGTATCGAAGCTCTCCACGCGCTGCGTCGAGCTCGAAGTCGTCGAATACGTAAATCACCCGTTCTTCGCACCCAGGGCCCTGCGGCCCTTCACCATGCCCAACCGACGCTCACCCTCGGATCCGGCAGCCGTCACCCAGGGATCTCCACAAGACAAACCTGCCACACCCTCACCGTGTATGCATCGGTGAGTTGACATTGGGACGCCACCGGCGGCTAGAGCCGCGGGGCATCAGGATATTCGGTGGACCCTGAAATTTGCCGGGGGTGCTCGGAAGTTGCTTTATATCCGACCACTTGATGGAGGCAGGCAAATCTCGCCGGGCGCTGGACTGCACGTTTTCGTCAACGGGTTCATTCATCGCGTGTTTGTCACGGATCGTTTCTGCCCCCACCGAGTGCTGACGGGTGCCCCCGTCGCCGGTAGTGGCGCAAAGGAGCGCGTGAGCAGGGCAACCACCGTGAGCACGCAAGGCGCCGTCGATGGAGCTAGCGAGTGTCCACGCCGAAACGGCTCTTTGCGCCGTCACGGTCTGCAGCCCGGAGCGGAGCGCAGCGGCGCGACCCGCGAAAAAGGGGGACGGGCGAGGCGGGTGCCCCTTCTTTCCTGGATGACACTCGCTAGCCGTCGCCCTCCAAACGCGCGGTGCGACCGCGACGCGGGCAAGGCGCGGAAGCCGCGTAGGAGCTACCAGTTCTTAAGCTGCGAGTCGTAGATGCCCATCTGGAACTGGCCACCTGGCTCGAGGAACTCCGCCTTCCACTCCTCGTGACCGGCCAGGTGCCAAAGCATCCATGCGGTGATGGCGGGCCAGCCCAAGCGCCCGGACGTCAAGTGGTCCGAGCCCTGGATCTTGGTGTAGAAGGTTGGCACCTCGGACACCCTGAAGTCGCCCTCGCACTGTGGGTAGGCGACATCGGCGCCGGAACTGGGGCCACAAAGGAACATGGTCGGCTTGGAGAGGTTCGACGGTCCCTGGCCGTCAAAAGAGCCTCCGGAGATGTGGATCGTGGTTGTGACGCGGTCGTCCGGCATGAAATCGAACGTCGTTACCGAGCCCATGGAATGCCCGGACGCGCATACCTTGGAGGTGTCGAGGTGCTGATGCAGTGGGCTGCTGCTGTCATCGTTCTGCTCGATCAGCCAGTCGAGACCTCGCTTCATGGCGCTTCCGTCGCCCGTCGAACGGGGCAAGACGTAGATCACGAAGCCGTAGGACCCATAGCGATCCCAATGCATGCCTCGCATGTCATAGGTCTGGGGCGTGGTTCCACCGCCGGGACCGAAGATGAACAGGGGGTGTTTGATGCCGTCCCTACCGATGTCTTCGGGGTAGATCAGCCAACCGCCAGGGGGGGTGTCCTTGACCTTGACCACGCCGTCAAAGGGTCCAGGACCGTCGGTGCTGTCGACGCGCGGTAGCTTGCCGGCCGTTGAAGCTGGATCGGGCGCAGCGGTGTCCATGCCTGACGCGGTTTCCTCTCCGGGTCCCGAGGGGGACTGGGGATCCATGCCGTTCATCGGGTCTTCAGCCATGCCGGCCGGCTCAGTTCCGCCCATGCCCGCAGTTGCGCCCTCGCTCGCCGAAGCAGCTCCGGGGCTTTGTGGACCATCGGGTGCGCTGGGCTGCTGGGCGTCCGTGCCCGTCATGGGTGCTGGCCCCGTCGTGCTAGCCGGCAACGAACCGGCGCTTGGCATAGCCCCTGCCGACATTGTTGGCATGGCCTCGGCGGTGGCCATCGTCGGCGCCATGGCGTTACCTGTCGGGGCCGTCGGATCAGGACTCTGTAGCGATTGCTCTTCGTTGGCAGACTCGTCCGCAGCGCAGGCGCTCAAGAGAATCAGACTGTAGGTCAGTAGCAGGCTGGCACGCATCTTCATGGGAACCTCGCTGGACGTCGGTTGGGTCCCGTGCAAACACCTCACCACCCGGGCATTTCCCGGAACCACCTTGTGCGCTGGTAGCACGGCCAAAAGTGGCTCGCGATGGGCAACCGGGGCGCTTAGGAAATTGCAGGAGTCCCGTCACGGTTGCGAAGCACTTGGGTCATGAAGGGGTGGGCGTCGTCCATGCCAACGTGGCGTCCCTTCATCGATGGCGCCACCGAAGGCTACTCCGTTTGTGCTTCGAGCTCACTTTGTTGAGCGGATCGGGAAGATAGACTGCGGGCCATGCGACTCAGTTCTCGAGCTCACGCAGGCGCTTGAGCTGTGAAGCGACAGCGCGCAGCAGCTCGTAGCGCACCGGGGGAGATTTTCGCGAACGCCCGACGAGCACCAGCGCGCCCTCGCCGACGGGTTTGCCGCCGTCCGTGTGGAACAGCACGAACACATGCGAGGGGTCGGAGTCGCGCCGATCACGGGTCGCG